>DAIOHQ010000013.1:0-37875 GCA_036744635.1 Tepidisphaeraceae bacterium
TTATCCCATTCTACTCCATCTCCCGGATTTGTGGACGCACCCCCCGCTTCAATCCCCACGTGATGCTGAAAAATGATGGCCAGGGGGGGCGACAGATGATCGAGGATCGTTGCCTGCTCTGCCACAACCAGCAGATGGAGCGGACCAAAGGCGAGCGCAAGGGGGATGCCCACCTGCGGGCCAATCAGGCGCAACTGTGCCAGAGTTGCCATACGCACCATCAGGATATTGCCCCGCAAGGGCACCTCGGCCAGGAGATCAAGCCGGAAATGCTGGCCTTCATGCGCGCCCGTGAGCTGACCGGATTATTGTCCTCGCCCAGCCAGAAGATGCTCGAACAGCTCAAGACCCAGGGGGGGCAGCACGCCAGACCGACACGAATGGTGCCGGACAAGGAAGGAAAGGTGCAGTGCAGCACCTGCCACAATCCGCACCAGGATGAGCTGTTTCCCCGCACCAGTGACCTGGGATACCGCGGCATCCGGGTGATCGACGACAAGACCATCTCGCCGGTGCGCGGCGAGCAGTGGTGCAAGCACTGTCATTCGTTTTAGGTGAGAAAGGCAAGAGTCGGTGAAAAGAACTGGGCGCATCTGCGTGTTGCTTGGCATGTTGCTGGTGGCCGCCTCGCGCGCCTGGGCGGCCGACACCGAGGGCTGCCTCACCTGCCACCAATATCGCGGACTCTCGCGCATCACCGAAGATGGCAAGTCTATCGCCCTCTTCTACGTCGATCCCAACTATTTCAGCCTGGCACTGGGCCCGCACGCGCGGCTGAAATGCACCGACTGCCACATCCGCGCCGAAGTGGAAGTATTTCCCCACAAGGAACAGACGCCCGTCGACTGCGCCAGAACCTGCCACCTCAACTCCCCCAGCAAGGTCGAGTCGCGCTTCTCGCACGAGCGTGTCAGCAATATGCTGCATAGTTCTGTCCACGGCGCCGATACGTTGAAAGAGGCCAACAAGCTGCTCGGCCTTCCGCTCCGCGAGAAACAGGCGAGCTGCCTGTTGTGCCACGATGAGCCAACCTTCCGCCGCGGCGGAAAGAGCGTGGCCGCGGATGATACGCCCACCAAACGCTGCAACACCTGCCACGACGAGCAAAACCCGGTGGATACGCGGCATTTTTTCTGGCACGTCGAGGCGCGGAGTAAGCCCGCCCGCAACAATCAGGATCTGGTGCGGCTGTGCGCCTTATGCCACAGCAACGAGGCGGTGCGGGCCAAGTTCAACCTGCCCGATGTCACGGTGAGCTACCTGCAGAGCTTCCACGGCAAGGCGACGTTGCTGGGCAGCCAGGAGGCCGCCAACTGCCGCGATTGCCACGTCGGGCAACTGCAGAACGCCCATCAGATGCAGCCGCATCTTCAGCCTACAGCCCCGACCAACCCGGCACATCTGCCCGACACCTGCCGCACTCCAAGCTGCCATCGCTCCGCCGGCCAGCTCATTACCACCGCCGCCGTCCACCTCGACATGACCAAGACCCGCGGCGTGGAGTATTTCATCGCCTGCATATTCATCCTGCTGATCGTCTTCACCTTCGGCCCATCCTTGCTGATGACGGCGCTGAAGATGGTGCAGATCATCGTCGGCCGGCGCGATCCCGAAGAGCACCATCTGCACCACCTGGCCGAAGAGCTGATGGCCCATCCG
Organism: Tepidisphaeraceae bacterium; assembly: GCA_036744635.1. Classification (GTDB taxonomy): domain Bacteria; phylum Planctomycetota; class Phycisphaerae; order Tepidisphaerales; family Tepidisphaeraceae; genus DAIOHQ01. The sequence goes on from DAIOHQ010000013.1 coordinate 1,660, forward strand.
CAGGGCCACGAGAAGCTGCAACACTTCAACGTTCACCAGCGCGTGCAGCACTGGTTTCTGGCCATCACTTTCATCCTCCTCGTGCTGACCGGCTTTCCGATGAAGTTTGCCGACCGGTCCTGGGCGGCGTGGCTGATCAGAGAGTTCGGCGGAATCAGCATCGCCCGGCGAATTCACCACATCGCCGGGGCGCTGCTGATTTTCGGCTTCTTCTACCACATTGTTTATGTGCTGCTGACCATCGGCAAGAACAAGCGTGCCAGCGGCCGAAATATATTCCACGTCCTCTTCACCCTGCCGATGATGGTGACTCTGGATGATCTGATGCAGATGAACCAGTTGATGATGTACCTGGTTGGTATGAGAAAAAGCCGGCCGGCCGGCTCGCGCTTCAACCCCGAGGAGAAATTTGAATATATCGGCGTCTTCTGGGGCACGTTCGTGCTGGGCACCACCGGTGTGCTGATGTGGTTCAACGCCTGGACCACGCGCTCGCTGCCCGGCCGCATCCTGACCATCGCGACGCTCATTCACACCTTCGAAGCCTTCCTGGCCCTGCTGCACGTCGGCATCGTCCACATGGTCGGCGTGATCTTCTCGCCCGGCGTATTCCCCCTGTCGCGGGCCATGTTCAGCGGCGACACCCCGACTGAAGAGCTGGCCGAAGGCCACGCGGGCATGTTGCTGGCGGTGGAGAAAGATCTTGCCAGCGCCGCCGAGGCGGAAGAGGAGGCCGGCCATGGCTAAGGAACGCAAAGGCCCGTTCGACGGCAGCACAGAGGAGCCCGAGAAGAAAGCAGAAGCGCCCGCTGCCCCGGCCAACGTGCCGCCGACAGCGCCGCAAAGCGTGACACCGGCGCCTGCGCTGATTCCCGAGGCGCCCATGCCCGCGCCCGCGCCCGCACCAGTCCCTGAACCCACGCCACAAGCCCCGCCAGCGCCCCAACCAACCGACACAGCGAGCGCCGAACCCCTCGCCCCCCTCGCCCCCCCTGCTGCTCTCCCCGACGTTCATCAGCACAGCGAGAAGGCCAGGAAGCCAAAGCCGCCGCCTCTCCGCCGCGCACTGAAGATGCTGCGCACCGTCGGACTGAAGACCTACGCCGCGGCAATCCTGTTCCTCCTGTGCCTGGCGGGTTATCTGGCGGTGGTGTACCTGATGCAGATGATTTTTCGGCCGCCCCCGGTGCCGGCGCGGCTGCTGGAATGGCAGGCAAAGCTCGACCCATCCGCCCTGCGCGAAACCCAGGGGGGGCAGGCGGCCGGGATCAGCAAAGCCGCGCCGCGAGCGCCGCTCAGCCACTATCACGGCGTGGATCAATGGTTTCAGCCTGACACGCTCAACGGTTGCACGCTCAGCGGCTGTCACGATCCCCTGCCCCACGCGCAGAAGGCAAAGGTGCCCGCCTTCGCGAATTTTCACACCACGTTTCTGCGCTGCGAGATGTGCCACGTGGCCGCCCAGCAACACCCCACCGCCGCCGCGTGGATCAATACCCAGACGGCGACGGGTCAGGGTGCGCCCGCCATCCTGCAACTTCTGAAATACCTCGAGCTGAATCAGCAGGCGATCTCTGAGGAGCCCGCCAAGGCGCACGCCCTGGTGCTGCCGCTGCTGCGCGAGACCTCCCGCGTGCTCGGCGGCGACAGTCTGCTCGATGAGATCCTGGCCCAGATCGAAACCTCCGAGCCCGGCAGCCCGGTGTGGAAGCGCGCTATGGTCGATCTCGCCGACGAACTCCCGCTCCACGCCCGCGGCGAATATCTGGCCAAGGTGGTGTGGCAGTCGTCGGCGGATCAATCGAAGCAGCGTTTTCAAGAACTGCGGCGACTGGCGAAGGAATATCTCGCCAGCCAGGATGGCCCGCAGCGCCGTAAGCTGACCGAGCAGATTCACGCGCCGCTGCAGAAGTCGCCGCCCGGCTGCCTGAGCTGCCACGGAGATCAACCTCCCCTGCTGGATTTCGGCCAACTGGGATATTCCCCCAACCGCACCCGCTTCCTGAGCAACCTGGAGGTGGCGCGGCTCATGCAGCAGGTTCGCCAGGGCGAACGATTTTTCATCCCACGCCTGCTGGACTCGAAGGAATGATGGAAGAGATCGGAAAATTTTCCCGGCCTGTCATGCTGCTTGCGTTCGCCCTGATGACGTGCGCCGCCGCGCCGATTCCAGCCGACAAGCAGATTCCCGCTTCGGTAACCCGCACCATCGCCGGTCCGAAGAACGATGCCCTCTTCATGCCAACCGACGTGGCCGTGGATTCCAAGAACCGCGTCTACGTGGCCGACGGCGTCAACGACCGCATCGTGCGTTTCTCGGCCGATGGCGAGCTGGATCTGGCGTTCGCCAGGATCGGCGAGCAGACCTTGTCTCATCCCGTCGGCGTGACGGTGGATGCCTCCGATGTCATCTACATCACCGACACCGGCCACCACCGCATCATAGTGGCCACCCCGGACGGCAAGCTGCGCGAGACCATCGACCTGCCGGCGGCCAGCGGAACCGGCGAGCACAGCGCCGATCCGACGAAAGTGGCGGTGAAGCCCGACGGCTCGCGTCTTTACGTGGTAGACAACGAAAACCATCGCATCCTCATCCGCGCCGCCGCGGAGGGGGCCGACAAATCCTGGACCATCCTCGGCAAGTCCGGCAAAGCCCTCGGCCAGTTCCAGTGGCCCTTCATGCTTTGCATCGGCGAGGAAGATTACGTCTACGTGACCGAGGCCATCGGCTGCCGCGTCCAGATGATCAGCCCCACCGACCGCTGGGCCGGGCAGGTTTCGCAATGGGGTATCACTTTGGGAAGCCTGTATCGCCCCAAGGGAATCGCGGCCGACGGCAAGGGCCGCGTGTTCGTCTCCGACTCGACGCTGTCGGTCGTGCAGGTCTTCAACCCGCGCGGAAATCTCGAAGGCATTCTCACCGATGATGACGGCAAGCCGCTGCGCTTCGCCCACCCGATGGGGATGACCTTCGACGCCGCCGGACACCTCTACGTCGTCGAGCTGAAGGAAAACCGCGTGGCCGTGGTAACTCTGGGGAGGTGACAAGGTGACAAAGTGGCAAGGTGACAAGGTGACAAAGAAAGATGCTGAAAGTTCTTCGCATTCCTTCACCTTGTCACCCCCTCACCTTGTCACCTTGTCATCCGCGCTGCTGCTCCTGGTGACACTGGCGCCCAGCGCCAGCGCCCAGCCGCGGGCGACGGTCTCGGAAAACCGCCGCGACTGCGCCACCTGCCACCTCGAATGGGATACCGATTTCGACCGCCCCGGCGCGGTGCTGCTGATCGACCGCCCGCCGAGCGCCGTCGCCGGAACCGAATCCAACTGCCTCGGCTGCCATGATGGCTCGGTAGGAGATTCGCGCAAATCAGTCTGGCTTGAACATGGTCACAGAGTAGGGATGAAGCCATCGGACAAGGTAAAGGTGCCGCCCGGCCTGCCGCTGGACGATGGCAAGATCGCCTGCCGCACCTGTCACACCGCCCACGAAGGCCCGGCCGCCGAAGTGGCTTCCGACACCATCTTCCTGCGCATGGAAAACGACCGCTCGCAACTCTGCCAGGCCTGCCACGTTGACCAGGGGGGGCAGGGAAAAGGGCTGGAACACGGCAGCCACCCGTTGTTGCCGATGGGTTTTGAGCTGCCGCGGAAGCTGGCCGATGCCGGCGGGCACGCGGGACCGAAACACGATGAAGTCACCTGCCAATCCTGCCACGGCGCCCACGGCACAGTTGACGAAAAGTTGCTGCTCATGGGCACCAACAACAGCCAGTTGTGCCTCGCCTGTCACGACAAGATCAAGCCGGGACAGTTTTCCTCTGATCGAGCGCATGAGCATCCCCAGAATCCACCGCTTTCCAGTGATGCGATGCGCAAGGCGATCAAGGACCTGGGGACGAAGACCGGAAGCAACGACACGCTGATCTGCCTTTCCTGCCACCGCCTGCACGATGGCAAAGCTGGCCGAAACATGCTGGCCGACACGCTCACCGACAGCGCCCTGTGCATCCGCTGCCATCCCAATCGACAGGAATTGACCGGCTCACTGCACGACCTGCGCAAGAGTGCGCCAAAGGAAAAAAACCGCCTCGGCCAGACGCCCGAGCAATCCGGCCAGTGCGGCGCCTGCCACTCCTTCCACAACTACGCCCGCGAGCGCGAGGTGGCGAAGGGAGACCCCGGCGGCGTCTGCGTGACCTGCCACCAGACCGGGCGCGTGGCCGAAAAAATCGGCGGCACCCACTTCGATCATCCCGCGACCATCGACCCCTCCGACCCCTCGAAGCTGCCGAAAGGAGCGCGGCTTGGAGGCGCGGCGCCGGTGCTGTTGACCGACCCCGCCCACGCCGATCGCGCTGATCTGTTGTGTGTCACGTGTCACAATCCCCACGAGGTCAAACGGGGCCGTTTTCTGCGCGATGCGCCCGACCAGATCTGTGCAACCTGTCACACGAATGAATCCTCCACGCTGGCCGGTCAGCACGATTTCACCAAGCACTCGGAGGGGTCGGAGGGGCCGGAGCTGAAAAACGGCCGCGGCCTGGGCGCCGCCGACACCGGCAAGTGCGGGTTCTGCCATTCCGTGCACGATGCCAAGGGCCGGGTCATGTGGGCGGGTACCAACCAGGCGCCGAAGAATCCCAACGCGCTCTGTGTCGAATGCCACAATCCCGACGGCATGGCCAAGGCGCATCCGGCCGCGAAATTCAGCCATCCCGACGGCCCAAGCAGCTCCTCAATCAAGCGTCCCGCCGACCCCCCCTCGGCCCCCCTGCCGCTCTTCGATGCCAATGGCCATCCATCCAAGGAAGGGTTCGTCGCCTGCTCCTCCTGCCACGACCCGCACGCCAACAGCGAGAAATCTCCCCTGATGCTGCGCGTGCAGGGCTCGACATCGACGCTGTGCATGACGTGTCATAAGGAGCAGGCAGCGCTGGTCAAGAGCACGCACGATCCGCGCTCCAATCCCAAGGCCTGGCCCGCCGAGGCGCAGAAACGTGGGCAGGATTTGTGTATGACCTGCCATCGCGCCCACGGCAACGATCCCGATCAGCGCACCTGGGCGGTGACGCCCAAAGTGACGCCGACGGGGACGGTGGCCGACGGCGTCTGCATGGCCTGCCACGCACAAAATAGCTGGCCAGCTCCTACGGGAGCGGTGAGCAAGGGGCAGATGCTCCATCCGCGGACGATCCCGCCAAAGATGATGGATGACCCGGCCGTACACATCCTCCCCATCGCCGACGGCGCAAAATCGCACCAGCAGGACACCATCGCCTGCAAGACCTGCCACAACCCGCACGCCAGGCCCGGAACGCCCTCGCTGCTGCGCACGCCCGATCAGGGGGGGCGCGCCGATCCCGCTGGCGTCTGCTACACCTGCCACACCGAAACCAAGGTCCTGCAGACGTCGATGCACGCCTTGGACTTGCTGGCCAGGAACGGCAAAGTCCCCAACACCGACGTGAAGGCCGACATCTCCTGCCGCCCCTGTCATTCCGCCCATGCCACCGAAAGCAGGGGGGGCAGCGAGCGCCGAATGCTCTGGACGGCGAAGATGGGCGAAGGCACGGATCTCACCGAAAAGCACTGCCTGGGCTGCCACGACAACACCACCGCCCGTCGGCCTGCCCTGACCCAGCACCCGAACGTGGTATTCGAAATCGTCGCCCATGCCGGCCAATCCACCACGCGCCCGGCGCCGCTTCCCGATAACAAAATCACCTGTTCGACCTGCCATGTGCCGCACGGCCGGGAGCTCGATCTTTCGCCCAAATCGAAGGAACAGCGCGCCGCCGCCAAGCCGATGCTCCGCCCCGATGCCCAGGCCACCGTCTGCGCCACCTGCCACGGCGCAGATGGCGAGCGCCTGCTTCTGTATTGGCATCAGCCGGAAAAATTGCGGCAGATTCCCAAGATCACCAAGCCGACCTCTAAGCCCGGTTGATACATCACAGCGGTGCTGCCGCCTGGCTGGATGTAACTCTTGTTTGTGGCGGCCCCACCTTTTACCCCCTCTCCCGGTACTGGGCCTGTCGATTTATCTGGCACGGAATTTGGGTCAAAGGAGTTACATCAATCATGTGAGACGTAAGTCCTTATTTCTCGTTCCAAGCCATCCATTTTCGCGACTAAATCGACAGGCCCTACTCCGGGGGAGGGTTGGGTTGGGGCCTTTCCACAATCGCCACAGTCGAGCGCTACACCCGCCTGGCTACGCCCTCTCATAGCCACTTCCCACCCCGCGCCCCATCGCCTACATTCACCGCATGATCGTCTGCCTGGGCACCACGCCGGCGCTGCAAACCACCATGACATTTCCGCACGTCGTGGTAAACGAAACCAATCGCGCGGCGGAAGTGCGCGAATACGCTTCGGGCAAGTCGATCAACGTCGCCCGCGTCCTGCACACCCTTGGCGCCGAGGCCCTGGCCTGCGGATTCCTTGGCGGCGACTCGGGAAAATTCATTCGTCAGGACCTGGACGCCGCCGGCATCAAGCATGATTTCGTCACCGTCAAGCCCAGGACGCGCACCTGCATCACGGTAATTGATCAGGCCGCGGCCACCGCGACGGAGCTGATCGAAGAGCCGCAATCGGTCGAGCAAAAGCATTGGCATCAGTTGCTCGAGGAGCTCGATGCAACGCTCTGGCGGGCCGAGGCGCTGGTGCTTTCGGGATCGCTCCCTCCGGCCGCGGCCGCCGATTTCTATGGTGAATGCACCAGGCTCGCCGCCAAGGCCGAGGTCCCGGTAATCCTCGACGCCCGCGGCGCGGCCCTCCTCCATGCCCTGCCGCACAAACCATTCATCGTGAAGCTGAATCGCGCCGAGCTGGCGGCCACGTACGCTATTTCGCTGGAGACCAATGAGCAGCTTCGCAGCGCCATGCTGCGGCTCACCAAGGATGGAGCGACATGGGCCGTTGTCACCAGCGGCGGTGCCGACACCTTTGTAACGGATGGAACAACCTTCTGGACGATCACTCCCCCGCAGGTAAAGGTCATCAGCGCTGTCGGTTCCGGCGATGCCTTCGCCGCCGGCCTCGCCGCCGCCCTGCTCCAGGGCCAGGGGGGGCAGACGATGCCGCAGGCATGTGTCTTGGCCACCGCCTGCGCCGCCGCCAACGCCATGACCTCCGGAGCCGGTAAAATCCGCCTCCAAGACGTGTACCATCTCTCCCCAGCAATTCACATCGTCCCAGCACCGGCCTCGGAATCGTAGGGGCGGGGGCTTCCCATACTCCCCCAGCACCCTGCGACATGCGATGAATCACCAAGCCAACCCGTACTGATGGTGCCGACGTTCTTCGCAGTCACCGCTGTTTAGCCTGCTCGCTTGCGAGCAGCGTTCTGGTGGGGCGGACATTCTTGTCCGCCACGGCTGGATGAGTGCAAGGTGTACTCACCTGTGCGAATCCAGCCGTATCCGCTCGTGCGCCCACAGTGTCACGACCCGTGGCTCGGAGCCTCTGTCCCCCCCAAGTTTTTTTCTTGACAAATCCAAACAAAATGCTAACATACCAAGCTTGGACTGTACTCGTCAATTGAACCAAAAAGGGGGTTCCAGTGCTGCTACTTCGTACTCCTCCCGCGTCTCTTTTTTCCTCCTCGCGCCCTCGATGCAAAATGTCCCGTCGTGCGAAAACGGTGCTACAAGCCCCGTTCTCCACAAATGCCTATAGAAAAAGGACTAATGATAACCAAATGTCCCAAAATGTCCCCAAATGTCCCACATTTCATTTTCGCTTCCGATCACCGGGCCGCCGCCGACCACAAAACCACATTCCTGGCAATATCCTGCGCATAACTCGCCTGATATCCCAAGATGCAGGTGTTCGTCCCCAGCAGGCCTTGCGTGATATCCAGCGACGAAATGATCACCTGCCCTTTGCCGAATTTCAGCAGCTTCATCGGCGGAATGATCCGGTTCAGCTTCTGGCTGGCGTAGGTGCGGACGCGCTGACGCGAGAGGTCGGCCATGCCATCCTGTTTGGCCAGCAAAATAGGATGATCGGCCGGCAGCACAATCGCGTGTGCTTCAGGAAACGCCCGCGCCATCCAGACGCGTTCAACGCTGTCGTTGAATTGCCACGCACCACCGGCGGGATCGATGAACAAAATGCCGCCGGCCTCGACGTATCTGCGCATCGCCGCAATTTCGGCAACGGTCGGAGTTTGCGCCGCCGTTCCCGTCAGATGCGCCATCGGGGCGCTATCGGGCTTGAGGTCGGCCAGTTGGAGATTCTCGATCGCCAGTCCCACGCCGGTTTCCCATTGAAACTGCCGCGCGAATCTCGGCCACGCCGCCGGCTCGGGGTTCCAGTTTCCGGCGTACTCCAGCCGCGCCATTTTTATGCTCTGCTTTGGATGATCGGACGGCGACGGCACTTCCAGCGTGCTGAGACGATTGCGATAGTCGGCCATGCCCGCCGCGTAAACGAAGACATTCGTCCCCAACTCGAACATCGGCCGTTTGGTCTTCTCCGCCCGCTGCTGCCAGGATGCGGCCATGTCGCCGGGCGAATGGATCAGCAGAATCCGCGCCCCGTTGGTCACATAGCGCAGCTTCTGGTGCGGCTGATTGATCTTGAAATAGATCGAATACAGCTCGTGGTCGGCCGGGAGGTCCTGCATCTCGCAGGCCGGAAACAGCTTGGTGGAAAATTCGGCGGCCCACTTGTTGAACGCCTCGCTATTGTTGTCCGCGTGGGTAAACAGCAGCCCGCCGGCCTCGACGTATTTGCGCAACTTCTCGACATCCGCATCACTGAACTTCGGCGGCTGATGGCTGGCGATGTACAAAATCGGCGCATCCAGCCAGTCGGTCCAGTCGCGCTGCAGATTCACCACCTGCCAGTTGAGCGGCCGCTCCAGCTCGCGGCTGGCGAAGCGGTCGAGATTCGCAACGTCGCGCGGGCGATTGGTCCACAAATCGCCGAAGCGCAGCTTGTTCATCATGATCGGATGCCGCCCGCGCGACAGGAACAGCAATGTGTAGGCGGTCTCGATGGCCGCCTGCTCTCCCTCATCCTGCCGGCCCCACGAGCCGTTGCGCCACTGGTTGGCGATGATCTTGGCGGCCAGCTCGCGATACCAGTCGTGCTTGCCGAAATATTTCATCCCGCTGGCCAATCCCACGCGCTCCAGGCCATACAGGCTGTACCCGACCGACATGCCTCCGCGGTTCAGCGCGTCCAGGCAGTTGTCACCCTGCTCCAGCCACGCCAGGCCTTTGGTGAGGGATGGGTTATAGGGCGCCCGGCCGATGGATGTTCCCAGCGAAAGCGCGTCGAGGTGATCATGGGTGACGAACAGCGATGCGATGCCGGCGCAGGTCATCGAGAATCGCCCGCGGTCGTCCGTATGGTAGCCCCATTCGCCGTCGCGCGTCTGGCACGTGATCCAGTGTTTCTCGACCTCGCGCCAGTATTGATCGGGCACTTCGACCCCCGCTTCCGCGCCGGACCAGACGCCGAGCAGCCCATACTGCGAATTGGAATTATCCCACATCGACCGGGTGGCCGCGCGCGGGCCGCCGCCTTCCCCGGCGGGGCGCTGCCGCAAGTTCATGCCGCCGCCCGGCGGATTGCCTTCGCGCATGCCCAATCCGCGCGGGCCTTCTGGTGCGTTCACCATGTAGCGCACCGGATTGCCGTAGGTATAGGCGCCATCGCTCGCCGCGTTGATCAGCCATTGCACATCCGACTGCAGCACCTTGCGATCATCCTGGCGGTTAAAGATCGCCAGCGCCGCCGCGCGCAGACTTCGCCCATAGGTAATCTGATTGCCATCGGTGAAATTAGCTTCTTTCATCGCATCCACCAGCGCTTTCATGGCGTCGCCGTGGATGTTCAGCCGCTCATCCTTGATCGCCTGGCTGGCCTGCAAAAGGGCGTAGACGCACAGGGCATTGAGCCCATCATGGCGGGCATCGCGCCGGAAAAGGTCGTCGCCGCCGCCGCCCATGGCGATCTGGTTGTTCCGGAAATTGCTCCACAGGAACTCGACGCCGCGCTGGATGGATTCGCCGATTTCTTCATCGGAGATGCCCGAAACAGCGGTGGGAACTTTTCCTTTGACGATGGTCAACCCGCTGGACGCCTTCGCAGGCTGGGTCTGCGGCACGGCAAACGGAGATGCGGGCGTGGCCGACGGCTGCGTCGCCGGCGACTCCTTGCCGGTCAGTGCAGGATTGGCATACCCGCGCCCCGATTCCCCGGAATAGGCGACAGCGCCTGCCTTGCTCGGCTGGCCGGCCGGAGCATTGGATTCCGCCGCCGTTTCATGCTGCTTGAGGAGAATGTCGTAGATGCGGTCCTGGTCGCCGGCGGCCTTGTCCAGCAGATCAGAAAGGCTGGCGCTGGTAATCACCTGGCCGGAGACGAGCTGCTGCAGCTCGCGATACCTGGCATGCGCTTCGGTGAGCTTTCCCGCGATGGCAAGCGCTTCCGCCTGCGACTTCAGCGCGATGATCTGCTTCTGATGCTCCTGCTCCCAGGTCTCATCGGCGGGCTGTGCGGCGGCCGGGGTGGTCGGCGCAACTGCGACTTGCTTGGGCGCGGATTGGGATCGCGCCGCCAGCACGATCCAGGTGATCGACGCAATCGCGATGCAAATGGCCGCCGCCGGCGTGGCCAGCGGATGACGTGTACGAGGAGCGGGAGCGATCGAGATCGGCGATGCAACGGGCGGCGGAGAAATGGTTGTCACCGGCTCGGCCGGCGCTGCGGGCGTCATCTCCTGCAGCTTTGTCGCGGCGACGGCACGCGCAAGAGAGGCCGGTACGCTCTGGCCAGTGCCGCAGGCGTGACAGAAGACGTTGTTGCCGATGTCGCCGGCCAGCACCACCAGCGACTTGCCGCAGCCAGCGCATCTCATCCGAAGCGACATCCATTATCTCCTGCGGCCCGAGCACTATTATTGTGCGTGCTCCCGGCCGCCGGTTTAGGCGCTTAAACTATTTCACCCAAGTTGCCCCCAGGGCCATGATTGTAACGAGGCGCCGGTCCATGGCCATCGCAATGTCGGAATTTCCGCCCAATCCAGCGGCCGATCGGCGTCATTAGGCCCGCGCAAAGGGGTGAAGCCGTTATCTAAAAGTCATATTTACTCGAATGAAACTTTTCTCTTGACAGGGATATTGTTCAGTGATATAAGAACAATGCACATTATCTGTTTGAGATTCGACACTAAATGGAAATCAAGTACCAAACTCGTCCGCCGGTCAAGAGACAGCAGATCCTCCAGGAAGTGAGGTCATCAATCTTGGATGGACGGCGCAAGCCGGGGGATCGGTTGCCGACGCGGAAGGAATTGGGCCAGACCTATGCGGCCGGAGAGCATACCGTGCAACGGGCGTTGGATTTGCTGGTGGCCGACGGTTTCGTGGAGGTCCAGGGGGCACGCGGGACGTTTGTGGCCTCCAATCCGCCCAATCTTTGCCGATTTGGGGTTTATTTCCCGGATTCCCCGAATGGTTGGCCGCACGGCCGCTCCAGGTTTTATGAAGCAATCGAGTGGGAGGCGCGGGCGTTGGCCGCCGAGGGAGCGATCGCCTTACCGTCCTATTATCTCAGCCGTTCACGCGACATTTCCCAAACATTCGATACTCGGGATTTACAGCGTGACTATCGTTCGCATCGTCTGGCCGGACTGATTTTTTCCGCACCTCCCTTTGCGTTGTTCAATTCGCCGGTCCTGGAAGAGCCGGGGTTTCCGCGCGTGGAAATCGGCATAGTGCAGACGCGGCCCCATGTTGCCGCCGTCAATCTTGACTTCCAGAAACTGCTGGATCGGGCCTTGCTGGAGTTGGCGTCCGCTGGATGCCGTCGAGTCGCCATGATCGTTGGACGGCTGACCGACGACATTCTCGAAGCCTATCGCAGCGCCATCCATCGCCATGGTATGACGACCCAATCCTGTTGGCTGCACGCCGGTTCATATCCCGACAAGCTTCCTGCCCGGCACATCGCCGAGCTGCTCATGCAGGCTCCCCCGGAAAAACGTCCCGATTCCCTCATCATTCTGGACGACAACATGGTGACCGAGGCCACCCACGGCCTGGTAGCCGCAGGCGTGCGATCTGCTGAGGAATTGCGGGTCATCGCCCACGCGAATTTCCCGCATCCGACACACAGTTATTTCCCGGCTCGGCGGATTGGATTCAACATCCGCGCCCTGCTCCAGACGTGCATCGAACGGATCGGCCAGCAGCAGCGTGGAGAAACCCCGCCGCCCATGACCCTCCTTGCACCGCAATTTGAAAATGAAGTGGTCAGCATGAATCAAGTCATGTCGTGACTGGTGTCCCGACATAAGGGGTTGTTTTTGGCGAGATGGAGGAATGTGATGAAGCGGTTTTTATCTCCTGCGCGTGCGTCATTGACGTCTTTCGTGACGGCATCAGAATCCATCTTCCCGATCGGGAAGAGCATGGCCATCCTGGCCGCCACCGCTCTGCTCGCGGCGGTATCTAACGCTGCGACGATCACCGGTCAAAATGGCTACACGGCCACGCTGTACGGCAACCCGTTTACCAGCTCGACCAATACCTCCGGGGCGATCAGCGCCGGCACCGCTGTGGCGCAATATCCACTCGCCAACGTCGTCAACCAACTGGACGGCAGCTCCCCCACCAACTCGACATCGGAGCGCCTCCAAGGCACCGCCACCAGCGGCTTCATGCAGTTCGTGGCTACGTCACCCTTCGCCGCGGGGACGGTGATTTCGTCGCAGATCGTTGGTAACGGCTTCGACACCCCCATGAGCTACGACGTCCTGCTCGACGGCAGCACGGTTCAATCGGGCGCCGGGGCTAACAACACCTCCCCCATCGTTGTGACGACGATGGCCCCGTCTCTGACGGTTCAGACACTAAGATTGAATATGCTGATGTCGACCTTCGGGGGAAATCAGGCGACCCATTACGCCGACATGAACGAGGTGCTGATCCTGCCCGACCGCCTCGCATACGTTCCCTCGACTGCCACGACCAGCTCCGCTACGGGCACGCAGGGTCAATTGGATGACCTCAAGGGCGGACTGAAGTACTGGTTCACAACCACCGCCAACTCATCGGCGACGCTGACCTTCTCGGGCACCAAGACCATCTCCGCGCTGGTCCTGGCCAATCTCGAGACTGTCCCGGGCTCCTCTGCCCCGCTCACCTTCAACATCTTAAACGATGCCAACGTCATCGTTGCCAGCGCAAGCATGACCGAAACGTCCGCCGTGGGCGAGTTCGTGGGCGTAAAGTTCGACACGCCGGTGACCACTTCGTCTCTGAAGTTCGCCTTTACCAACACCGGCAATGACGCGATGATCGAGATCATCCCGTTTGAAACCGCGCCCGTGCCCGAACCGGCGTCACTGGGACTGTTGGCCCTGGGCGTCGTCGGTTTGCTCGGTCGGCGCAGTCGCGGCAATTGAATTCGTGACGGTCATTGTTGTTCCTGGCACTGGAAATGTTTTCTTTCGAGGACGAGAAAGGTAATGGGGAGGCATGTACACCCGCGCCGCGGCCTCCCCGCTGCTTTCCGTGCCCGTCCGTTTGACGTTCGAGGTTCCGATGCGACGAAAGGCCTTCACCCTCGTGGAACTGCTGGTGGTCATCGCCATCATCGGCCTGCTCATCGCCATCCTCCTGCCCGCCCTCAACAAAGCCCGCGATTCCGCCAAGCAGGTCTCCTGCTCCAGCAACATGCGCCAGCTCTACACCTCCTTCGTCGCCTACGGCCAGGACAACCGCCAGTGGCTCCCCGGCCCAACCATCTACGTCCGCGATGTCACCATGCGCTGGTACTGGTACTCCGGCGGCACCGGAACCTTCAACAACCCGGTCATCCTCAACAACGTGATGAGCAAGTACCTCCCCGCCAAAAGCAAGGTGTGGCTCTGCCCGGGCTGGCCGGAAGATCTCACCTATGACTCCTACCCCTCCGCCCCCGCCACCCAACTGCTGGCCGCCGGCAGCGTGGAAAACCCTTCCGCCGGACCCGTCCCCTTCACCCCCGCCAACGTGGGCGTCGGCTACTACTACAAGCCCTGGCTGCGCCTGGCCTATGCCTGGGCGGGCTGGGATACCTGGCAGATCCGCTTCGGACGCCAGAAATACCCCGACTGCGCTGACCTGCTCACCTGCCTCCCCTGGCAGGATGGCAGCGGAGGCGGCCGCTTCGGCCCCCATGCCCGCCAAAGCACCTGGCAAATCCTCTACGTCGACGGCTCCATCCGCCCGGACCTCGGCATATACCGCACCGGGAGAACGGAACTGCTGGGAAACATCCCCCCAGTCAGAGGCTGGGCCGACTGGACGCCGCGCTAAGTCCTGCAGACCGCAAAACTGCGAAGGTGCGTAGGCCGTTTGGCGGCATTGAAGGTCGGCCTTAATCGGGCTATCGTCTGGGATTCAGGAGGAGCAGCATGATGAAAGCAGCGTATCGGACGGTTAATGAGCAGGACATAGCGGATTATCGGCGCGACGGATATTACGTGGCGCGCGGCTTGATCCCTGCGGAGGAAGTTGCGTTCATTCGTGACGCATTCATGGATGCCACGAAGGACGGGCCAATCGAGGGATTGTCGGAAATGAGCCATGTGAAGGGAGAACGGGATCCGCTGGCGCGCTGGCCGCGCATCATGCAGCCGCACCAGCATCCGGAGCACCCGCTGGGGGCGATCACCACGCGCTATCTGCTGGATCGGCGGATCGGCGACATTCTGCACGACCTGCTGGGAGAGGAGGCCATCGCGGCGCAGACGATGTTTTATTTCAAGCCGCCCGGCGCGCGGGGACAGGCGCCGCACCAGGATAATTTTTACCTGAAGGCGCAGCCAGGAAACTGCATCGCGGCATGGATGGCAATCGATGAATGCGACCAGGAGAATGGCGCCATCTGCGTCTACCCCGGTTCCCACAAGCTCGACATTCTCTGCCCCGGCCAGGCAGACCAGGATCGCTTCTTCGCGCGGGAACAAGTGGATATCCCATCCGACATGCCAGAGCGGCTGGTGCGATTGAGCCCCGGCGACGTGCTGTTCTTCGAAGGCAACCTGGTACACGGCTCCCACCCGAACAGCAGCAAGGACCGGTTTCGCCGCGCGTTCATCTGCCACTACGCCAACAAGAGCTGCAGCGCCGTGGCAGGATGGTACAAGCCGCTCTTGGAATTTGACGGGCGGGAGACGGTGCGCACCGCCAACGAGCAAGGCGGCCCCTGCGGCACGGTGGAGCCGGCCGGGTTGCACTAGCCGTGTTGCGTTAAAAAACCTGCTGCGCGAACTCATCGGGCATGGGCAATTCGCATTGGATGAGTTTCGCGGTGCGGGGATGGGTGAAGGCGAGGCGAAAGGCGAGCAGCATCAGGCGCGGAGCGGGCGACAGAGGCTGTTTTCCGTACATGGCGTCGCCGACAATGGGCAGTTCGTGTTCGCTGAGGTGGACGCGGATCTGGTGCTTGCGGCCGGTCTGCAGCGTCACCTCGAGCAGCGCCCGCTGCTTGCCCTTGCGCTTTACTTGATAGTCCGTGATGGCAGCCTGGCCCTTTGCGGGTGTACCGCTGGAGTAGACGGTGCCATCAGCGCGCTCGACGAGCGAAGATTTGATTCGGCCTTTGGGGTGTTTGGGAAGTCCTTCCACGACGGCGAGATATTTTCTCTCGACGGTGTGGTGAAAAAACTGGCTCTTGAGGGATTCGTAGGCGGTGTCGTTCTTGGAGAAGACCAGCAGGCCGGCGGCGTCGCGGTCGAGGCGGTGGATCAGGCCGATGCGGGCCTTCGGATCGTGTTCGGCCGCGTATTGGCGGACTTGGGCGAGGAGCGTTGGCCGGGGCTCGCGCGGGACGGTGCTGGTGAGCAGGCCGGCGGGCTTGTTCACCACCAGCAGGTCGGCATCTTCATAAATGACATCGAAGGGTGGGCGGTGCTTGTGTGCCGGCGGCGCCGGCTGTCGGTCGATGAACTCGACGATGTCTCGTTCCCCCACCGGCT
Organism: Tepidisphaeraceae bacterium; assembly: GCA_036744635.1. Lineage (GTDB taxonomy): Bacteria > Planctomycetota > Phycisphaerae > Tepidisphaerales > Tepidisphaeraceae > DAIOHQ01. Next base: position 17,654 of record DAIOHQ010000013.1, read on the forward strand.
GCTTCAGCTTGTGCGCAGGCCGGCCGTTAATGCGCACCCTTCCCGCTTCGACCATGCGCTTGAGGGTCTGCCGTTTGGCATCGGGGAATTGTTGCAGGAGTCGATCGAGGAGCAGTTGCGGCATGGTAGGTGCGCCTCAAATAACCGGGAGGGGCTTGGCATCGCGGAAGAAGTCGAGCACTTCCTGGGCGGCGCGGTCGTCGTTGATGATCTGGTTGTGGTCCTCGTCGAGAAAGAGCGCGCGCTTGGGCTGGGTGGCGGAGTTGAAGAGGTTCACGCCATGGTCGAAGGCGATGATCTCATCGCGCTGTCCATGGATCACCATGACCGGGCGCGGCCAGATGCGCGCAATCGCCCGCGCCGGGGAGAAATGGGTGAGGTCGGACCCGGTCTGCAGGCAGGCCATCGGCATCCCCACGTGTACCGTCAGCCAGGCGACGGGTGGCGTGAAATAGGTATCGGCGACCGAGCGCGTCAGCGACTGCAGGTTGTCGAAGGTTCCATAGACGGCCACGGCGTCTATCGCCTGGCCTTCAGTGCTGCTGTCCGCGGCGGCGGTGATCAAGGCGGCAGCGCCCATGCTGGCGCCGACGCCGAAAATCTTTTCCGATTCCTTCGGGTGGGTCGAGCGCACCCAGCGCACGGCGCCGAGGACGTCGGAGGTTTCCTTGTCACCGAAGGTGGTGATCTGGCCAGCGCTTTCGCCGTGGGCGCGGAAGTCGAATACCAGGGCGTTGAAGCCGTTGGGAACGAGCTCGCGGGCGAGGATGAGCTGGTTGGACTTGTTGGAGCCCAGGCCATGGCAGACGATGACGGTGCGATTGCCGGCGGCGGCGCGCTGCAAGCCCTTGCGGGGGCGATCGAGCGCGGGAATCCACCAGCCGACCAGGCGGGTGCCATCCATGGCCTGAAACGTCACGCGCTGAAAGGGGAAACGGAGTTGGGTCAGCGGATCGTCGGCCGGGAGCACGCGCGGGCGGTAGGTGAGCACGGCGACCATGACGTAGGGCAGGCCGATGCCGAAGAGGATGGCCAGCCGCAGGAGCAGCGCGGCGGTGATGGCGTAGCGGCGCGGTGGTTCATTCGGCAGGCGGGGGCGCGGGCGGATGCGCAGGGTTTTGTTCAAGGCCCATTGAAGGCAGGCATCGAATGCCTTGAGGATGAGCAGCAGGCCGGCGGCGAAGTAGGAGGCCAGAAGGACTTGGATGAAGCTCATCTGGCCGCGGACGGCCTTGGTATAAATAAAACACATCGTGATGCCAAGCAGAGCGGCGGTGAAGAAGGTGACGGAAAGGCGTTTGACGAAGAGGGATTTCTTGCGGCGGATATCGGCGGCGATCGCGGCCCCGACCGCCGCCGCGGGCAGTATCAGGTAGATGGCGACGATGATCAGATGGACGGCGCGCAGCACGGGGGGATTCTACAGCGTTTTGGTCCCGACGGGCAGGGGAGCGAGGAATGGAGAATGGGAGCGATGGAGAATTGAGCGCAGTTGTACCCCCTCCGCTCTCTCGAAATAGTGGTGAGCTTTGGGGTGTTTATTGACACGCATACAGTGTATGCTATAATACAGCGTATGCAACTCACGTTCGTCCAGTTGGCCGGCTTCGTGAATGAATGGAAGCACTTGCGGCTGACCGACGACGACTTGCGGGCGATGGAGGAGCAATTGCTTCGCCACCCCGAAGCTGGGGCGGTGATGGCCGGCACGGGCGGCCTCCGCAAGATGCGGTTCGCTCCGCCCTCGCGGCGCACCGGCAAGAGCGGAGCCTTCCGGGTTGCTTATGTCTATTTTCAGTCGGCCGGCACGGTGATCTTGATGTCGCTGTTCGCCAAGGCGGATCAGTCGAATCTGACGGCCGCGCAGAAGGCCCGGTTCAAGGCCGCCATCGCAGCACTGAAACCACGAGGCTGAAAGGATCATCCATGAAGACCAGAAAGCAGAAAAGTCGGGGCACGCAAGCTTTGCTACGGAGCCTGGAAGAGTTGGAAGCCTGCGTGCGCGAGGGCGTCCGCCCGGAGGATCGCTTCCCCTCGCGCACCGTCTTTCAGTCCCCCAAGCCCGGCAAATACTCGCCGGCGGCGGTGGCCGATCTGCGGAAGCGATTGGGCGTCAGTCAAGCGGGGTTTGCGGAATTGATCGGCGTGTCCCGCATTCTGGTGCAGGGATGGGAGCGGGGCGTGCGCAGGCCTTCGCCCCTGGCGTGCCGGTTGCTAGACACCATCAATCACGATCCCGCCGCATGGCTCCTCGGCCTGCGAAAGACACGGCGTGCGGGCTGAACGCCCGAGCGCTGGGCAGCGCATGGGCGAGCGTCAGAAAAAAATGGCCGGGCTGACGTGGAAGTGCTCCGCCAACGTCCGAATGTTGGCCTTGCTCAGTTGGCGTTTGCCGCGCAGGATCAGCGACGCCTGGCCACTGCCGCTGACCAACTTGCCCAGGCTGATCGTGTTCATTCCATGCTCTTCCATCAGATACTTCAGCATCTCGACGGCGGTAGGCTTATGGCCGGCAGCAAATTCTTTCAGGATGCTCGAATGCTGCTCGTCATATTCGCGCACCAGCCCGCTTAGCACATCCGCGTAATCGCTCTCTCCCGGCGTCAGCCCGGCGTCAGCCCGGCCGACCAGGTTTCCCAGGACCTCAACGGCGCGGTCGTATTCCACTTCCGTGCGGAGCGGGCGCAGCGGGAAGCAGCGCACCAGTTCCAGATAGTCATCGCTCGCTTGTTCACTACGCCGCTTGATCATCGTTCGGCTCCCATCGGGCCATCGGCCCTCGTGCGGCCGGGTAGGTTTTCAGGAACCTGTCAATGAGCCGCATGCCGTCGATCGACATCCTGGTATTCTATCGCCTTCCTTGCACAATGCAAGAAAGATACTGGCACTTCCCAGCCATTTTCGATTCTTGGATTGTCTTCGGCGCGGCTGCTCACGCGACCACAGTGAGCCAGCAGGGACCATGCATCCGTGACAAACCTTTGCTTGCATTTGTTGTCTGAGATCTAGACAATCGAAGTTGTAAGCCCATTCAGGGATTGGGGGGGAAGGAAAGAGGTAGATCATGTCGAACGTTCGCGTCGTTTTGGTCGTTATCGGGGCGCTGTTTGTTGCCGGCTGCATCTATCCGGCGCCGCGAACGGAAGTGCGCGAGGTGGTCGTCGACGAGCCGCCGCCGGTCGAGCGGGTCTACATCGTCGATCGCGGCTACCCGCCGGGCTGTTACGAGTATGGTGGAACGATTTGGTACGAAGGCCGCCGCTACCGCCGGGAAGTTTTCGTGACCAAGGTCGTGAACGTGAACATCCAAAGAAGCCGTTACACGAACGTCACCGAGAACCGGAACGTGGTCAACAATGTGAAGGTCCAGCACCAACAACAATACGAGGCCGCGCGCCGCTCCCAACCCGCGCCGGCGGAGAATCGCAAGAAGAAGAAAGAGAAGGACGACCAAAGGTAGGGAACGGGAATTCCACCGCTCATCCAGCCATGGCAGACAGGAATGTCTGCCCCACCGAATCAAGGCAAAGCCGCCTGAAGTGTCACGCAGCCCATGTCTACTTCCCAGCCGGCTAGGTCCATCAGCAATATAACATATTTTTGAATACTCCATTTCACCGCTCCTGATACAATTTCATCGATGGCCACCGTTTACCTCGATGCCAGTTTCATCAGCGCCTGCGTCACGGACAGGACTGACCCGAAAAGCGTGACGCGCCTCCAGACCAGCCGCGAGTGGTGGGATACGCAACGCGCCGCGCACGGGTTATTCGTGTCTCAGGAAGTCATCAAGGAGCTATCGAGCCCGTTATTTGGCCGTCGCGAGGAGGCTCTCAACTTTGGGAGATAGAGCCATGACTACCAGCAAGACCGCACAGACCGGAAGCGATCCTTTGATTGATGAAATTCGGGCGATCAAGGCAGCGGTGTCGGCGGAATATGGGCACGATGTGGGGCGACTTTGCCGGCAACTGCAGGAGGAACAGCAGGCCTTTCGCCACCGGCTTGTGAGCCGCAAGCCGGGCATGAAGAGCGGGCTATCGTCGTCCCCGCGCTGAGGTGTGCGCCCGGCCCGTGCCACGAAGGACCTGCGACACCACCTTCTTCCCATCGTTGGATTCTCCGGGACTTCCTTACCGCGGACTGGGATACTCGCGTTTAGCGGGCGCGGCAATGGCGGAGCTGCAAATCCGCAAAGGGATAACAGAGTCTTCAACAGCGCCGCGTCGGCGCGGGTATGCAGGGTGTGAGTGGGGAGGATTGCACGTACAGGAAATTCACCTGTTCAGGAGGATTGATGTCAAAGAGCATTTCGGCGGAAACGCCGGCCACGCATATCACGGACCTGCAGGCGGTGGAGCAGTTGGCGCAGGCGTATCGGATGATGGCCGAGCAGCTTGGCAAGGTGATCGTGGGGCAGCACGAGGTTGTCGAGCAGGTGCTGACGGCGATGTTCTGCCAGGGGCACATTCTGCTGGTGGGCGTGCCGGGATTGGCCAAGACGCTGCTGGTGAAGACGATCAGCGATGTGCTGCACCTGTCGTTCAAGCGCGTGCAGTTCACACCGGATTTGATGCCATCGGACATCACCGGGACCAGCGTGCTGGAAGAGGATCACACCACCGGGCGGCGGGCGTTTCGCTTCGTCAAGGGACCGCTGTTTGCGAACATGGTGCTGGCCGATGAGATCAACCGCACCCCGCCCAAGACCCAGGCGGCGCTGCTGGAGGCGATGCAGGAGCATCGTGTCACGGCCGGCGAGGAGACCTATAGTCTGCCCGAGCCGTTTTTCGTTTTGGCGACGCAGAATCCGATCGAGCAGGAGGGGACTTATCCGCTGCCGGAGGCGCAGTTGGATCGGTTCATGTTCATGACGCTGGTGAAATATCCCACGCCGGATGATGAGATTCAGATCATGAAGCAGGCGACGAGCAACTATCGGCCGGAGTTGCAGCGGCTGCTGGATGGGGAGGCGATCCAGCGGCTGCAGCAGATCGTGCGGCGGGTGCCGGTGGCCGATCACGTGTTCGCGTATGCCCGCGATCTGGTGCGGGCGACTCGGCCGAACGAGCCGGGGACGCCGGCGTTTATTCACGAGCTGGTGCAGTGGGGCGCCGGGCCGCGGGCGAGCATCTATCTGATCATGGCGGGCAAGGCGCGGGCGATCCTGCACGGGCGGGTACACGTGACCACCGAAGACATCATGGCGATGGCTCATCCGGTGCTGCGGCATCGCATTTTGACCACGTTCAGCGCTGAGGCGGCGGGGATGACCAGCGACAAGGTGATCGACCGGCTACTGAAGGAAGTGGCGAAGGGCGCGGCGGCGGCGGCGGCGTGATGGAGGGAGGATCGACGCGGGGACGCGGGGACGCGGCGACGCGGCGAAAGAATGAAACGGCGAATGGGCAAGACGGCGACGGGCGACAGAGGAAGTGAGGAGCAGAAGCACGAATGACGCAGATAGCCGCACAACCTGGATTTGCTTCGCTGCTCGATCCGGCGGCGCTGGCGAAGATTTCCAAGATGGAACTGGTTTCTTCGCGGCTGATGGATGGGTACGTGCAGGGGCTACATCGTTCGCCGCATTTGGGGTTCGCCCTGGATTTCGCGCAGCACCGGCAGTACGTGCCGGGCGATGATATTAAACGCATTGACTGGCGGGCCTACGCCAAGGCCGACCGGTATTACATCAAGCAGTATGAAGTGTCGACCGACCTGCACGCCCATATCGTGCTCGATGCCAGCGGCTCGATGGCCTATCAGGGGGCGGCCGACGTGATGAGCAAGTTCCGCTATGCCCAGTTCGTGGCGGCGTGCCTGAGCTATCTGGTGCTGCACCAGCAGGATTCGGCGGGGTTGGTGACGTTTGACAACAAGGTGCGGGAGATGATCCCGGCGCGCTCGACGCCATCGCATTTGCTGCAGATCGTGCGCACGCTGGACAACACCAAGGCGGAGAAGGAATCGGCCATCGCCCCGCTGCTGCACGACATCGCCGAGCGGATCAAGCGGCGCGGGATTGTCATCATCCTGAGCGATTTTTTCGACCGGCCGGATGCGATCATCGAGGCCCTGCACCACCTGCGGCACAAGCGCCACGAGGTGCTGATGCTGCACATCATGGCCGATGATGAGATCCGCTTCCCGTTCCGCAAGTGGAGTTTGTTTGAGAACCTGGAGCAGCGCGAGCACCGCCTGCGCCTCGATCCGGCGACGATGCGCACCCGCTATCTGGAGAATGTCGCCAGCTACATGAAGGTATTGCGCGAAGGCGTCGCCAAGCTGGCGATCAGCCACGTGCTGTTGAACACCAGCCGGCCGTTCGATGATGCGCTGGTGACGTATCTGGCGGGGCGGATGGGGAAGAGGTGAGGGGGAAGGTGACAAGGTGAGGGGGTGACAAGGTGACAAGGTGACAAGGTGACAAAGAAAGAGGCTAACAGTTGTTCAAATTCCTTCACCTTGTCACCCCCTCACCTTGTCACCGTGTCATCTTCCTCCTGGCCACTAACAGCTGGCAACTGAGTACGAACTGAGAACTATGTTCCTGATGCTCCCCATGTTGTTTGGCCTTGCGGCGGTGGCGATTCCGATCGTCATCCATCTTCTGCATCGCCAGAAAACGCGCCCGGTGGCGTGGGGGGCAATGCAGTTTCTGTTGGAAACGCCGATTCAGAAAAAGCGCCGCCAGCACATCGATCATTGGCTGCTGATGCTGGCGCGGATCGCGGTGCTGGCGTTTCTGGCGATTCTGCTGGCCCGGCCACTGATCAAATCCAGCAAGTACAACCCGCTGGCCGGCAAGGCGGCGACCGACGTGGCGGTGGTGATCGATCATTCGCTCTCCACCGGGCGTCAGATCGGCGCCGATACGATTTTCGCGCAGTCGGTGGCGACGGTGGACAAGATCGCCCAGCAGCTTCGCAAGTCCGATTCGCTGTCGATCGTCCTGGCCGAGCACAAGTCGCGCAATTTCACGCCCGTGCCGGTGGACGACAAGCAGCAGGTCGGCCGCGTGCTGGAGAACCTGCACAAACTCAAGGCCGGCATCACGGATGGGCCCATCGCCGATGCCGTGGCCAGCGCGCGGGATGTGCTCAATCATGGCCGCAACCCGCGCAAGGTGATTATCGTGCTGTCCGATGAGCAGCGCTCGGCCTGGCGGGTGGAAGACAACGGCGCCTGGCGGCGGGCTTTGGGCGATCGCACCACGCTGGTCAACCGCAACGTTTCGATGTACGAGATTCCAGTCGCGGCCGACGCCGCCGCCCCCACCCTCCCTAACGTCGCCATCACCAGCCTTTCGGTGCAGCCCAGCCTGGTGGGCACATCGCGGCCGGCGCAGATTACCGCCACGTTGACCAATTCCGGTGCGAAGGATATTCCCAGCGCCCCCACCCAGCTCATCGTCAACGGCAAGGTGGTGGGATCGCAGGTGGTGACGGGACTGCCGGCCGGGCAGTCGCGCACCATTCGCTTCGATCACACTTTCACAGACCTGGGATCAAATTGGGTGAAGGTGCAGACGGATGTGACCGATGCGCTGGAGGCGGACAACTCCGCCGTCACCGCCATCAACGTCTGGCAGAAGCTGCCGGTGCTGGTGATTGATGGGCAGCTCACCAGCGCGGGCAATTTCCGCTCCAGCCAGTTTTTGGCGGCGGCGCTGCAGCCGCAGGAAGATGCGCAGACTTCACTCATTCAACCCAAACTGCTCAGCGTTTCCGACGCTTCGGCCCTTGGCAGCTTTGACTCTTTTGCGACGGTTATCGTCAATGATGCCGCGCAGCTCCCTTCGGAAATGCTCGCCAGGTTGTATGAGTACGCCCGTGCTGGCCACGGCGTCTGGTTTATTCTTGGCGCCCGCACCGATGCGAAATTCGTTTCGCAGGACCTCGCCAGGGCGGGGCTGTTTTCCGCCGAACTGAAGGAAATCAAAAAAGCCTCGCCGCCGCCGGGGGTGGAGATCAAGGACGCGCAGAATCCGATGATTTCGCTGGTCAGCGCATCGGAGAAGGATGCGCTCAGCGGTGTCGTCACCAGCCAATGGTGGCAGCTTGTTCCCAAGCCCGGGGACTCGCGGACGATTCTGGCGGCCAGCACCGGCGATCCGCTCATCCTGGAAAAGAATATCGGCTTCAACGGCGGGCGCGTGGTGGTCTGGGCGACCAGCGTGGACGGCAACTGGAACAACTGGAACCTGGCGACCAATTTCGTTCCGCTGGTGAACGAGACGCTCTATCATCTGGCCAGCCCGGTGACGCGCAACGGCCGCAAGCAGCAGCTTGAGGCCAACCAGGCGATTGAGTTCAGCGCAGAGGCGCCGTCGTCCACTCCCGCCGCGCCGGCAACGCCCCCAGCCCCGGCGGTCCCTCCGGCTCCCGCCATCGAGTCGGTGCAGATCACCAGCCCCGATGGCACGAACACGAGCATCCGGCCGATTCTCACCGGCGGCAAATACGTGGTGAGCTTCAACAATACGTACACGCCCGGGCTGTACACCATGCGTTTCACGCCGACCGGCGTGCCGCAGCCGATCTACTACGGGGTCGGCATCGACCGCCGCGAGCTCGATCCGGCCATCCTCAGCGCCACCGACATCTCCTGGCTGAAGACGCAGGGGTATCTGCAGGACCGCATCAACGTCGACGGCATTCCCACGGCGCTGGGGACGGCCACGCCGGGGACGGAAATCTGGCCGTATCTGGCGTTCAGCGTCCTGGGCCTGCTGCTGCTGGAGACGCTGCTGACCAAGCGCATGGTGCGCCTGCAATCGACGGTGGATGTCACCACCGCGGGCCTGCCGAAGTCGATGCCCCCCCTGGTCGAACCAAACATGGCCAACGCAACCGCATGAACGCGCACCTGATCAACTTCGCGATTCTGGCTGCTCCTGCCGACCCGGCGTGGTCGTTCGGGCTGCACTCGGCGATCAGCAAATGGATTCTCTTCCCCACGCTCATCGCCAGCGCGCTGGCCATTTACTATCTCTATAAGGCGCAGAAGCGCATCGCATCGCGGCGCATCGTCGGGGCGCTGACCGTCATCCGCATGTTGCTCGTGCTGCTGGTTTTCGTGCTGCTGGTCGGGCCGGCGCTGGTGCGCACGAAATCCGAGACCACCGCCGGAACGCTCTGGCTGGTGCTCGACCAGAGCCAGTCGATGGCCCTGACCGACCCGCAGGCAACGCCGGCCGAGCGGCTGCGCTGGGCGGATACGCTTGGCTATCTTCCCGACGAGGTCCACTTTCCCTCACTCGACCGGCCAGTGGCGGAGTTGATTTCGCTCAACGCCGAGCTTCCCCAGCTTCGGCTGCAGCGCGTCAGCCCTGGCGCCTCGCGCGACGACAGCGCCGATCCAATCCAGACGTTTCTTACGAGCATCAGGGATTGGCGCAAACGCCTGGTCGTTCTCAACAAGACACTGGCCAAGGACGAAGCCCTTAAGCTACAAACCCCGGATCTGACCAAAACCATCGACCTGGCGTGTTCCCTGCTCGAAGCCGGCGCAACCCAGGCAGAGAATCGCAAAAGCCTCAACGATGCGATCGAGGATATTCCCTGGGACATTCTGAAGACGAACCTGGATGGGGCCATCGCCAAACTCGATCCGCTGGCGGAAAAACTCGATTTGGCGTTCCTTTCCGCGCATGGAAATGATGCGGCGGTGAAGGCAGCGCTGGCGAAAGTGGAGAAGCTTTCCCGTGCGGACCTTGCCGTCCTGGCGCTCACCGAAAAGCTCAAGCACGGCGAGAAGAATCTCGCGGATTTGCTGCCGAATTATCACATCAAGATCGCGGCGATCTCGGATGTCGCCCAGGCGATCCAGGAGGTCAATACGGCGGATGCCAAATCGACCATCAAGAGCATCCTGACGCCGTCCACTGCCGGCCAGGCCACAAATCTGGCGGCCGGGCTGCAGCTCATCAACGAGCAGATCGGGCCGGAAGAACCGGCATCGGTCATCGTCATCTCCGATGGCCGGCAGAACACCGGCGGAGATTTTTTGGAAGCCGCCCGCGCCCTGGCCTCGCGCGGAGTGCGCGTCAACACGCTGGCCATCGGCTCACGTCAGGTTGCCCCGGATGTCGCCGTGGAGCAGACCGATGCGCCGGATTGGATTTACAAGGATGACACGCTTAAGATCGCCGCGCTGATCCGGCTCGACGGCGTCAAGGACAAGAAGCTGAACGTGGAATTTCTTCGCGGTTCCACCGTCATCGACACCAAGCCGGTCACCGCCACCTCGAACCAGACCACGCAGACGCTCAGTTTTCAGGACAAGCCGGCCGAAGCGGGCGTGATTGAATATCAGGTCCGCGTGGCGGAGGCGCCGGGCGAGGTGAACAAGGAGAACAATCGCCAGTCGTTCCACATCTCGGTGAAGAAGGACAAGCTCGCGGTGCTGATGATCGACGAGCAGCCGCGCTGGGAATTCCGCTACCTGTCGAGCTATCTCACCAAGGACCAGCGCATCAAGCTGCAGACGATGCTGCTGCAGCCGGCGAAGATCGATCAGGTGACCCCGCCGGAACCGGCCAAAGCGTCGCCGAAAAATGCCCGCACCGAAGCGGAGATTCTCCCGCAGACCAAGGAAGAATGGGCCGCGTTTGACATGATTATTCTCGGCGACGTTCCGCCCGATGCGCTCCCCGCCGCGGCCCAGCAGATGATCGCATCGGTGGTGCGCGACAAAGGCACGACGCTGCTGGTATTGGCCGGGCAACATTACATGCCAAGCCGTTTCGCCGACACCCCCCCTGGTCCAATCGCCGACCTGCTGCCGGTGCAACTGGCCCCCGCGCGGGGCGACCCCCCCGACCCCCCCTACTGGCCCTCCGACACGCTGGCCGAGCACATGCGCGGCGGCTTCAAGCCCGCGATGGCGCCGGAGGGAATGACGTCGATCCTCAGCCAGTTCGGGCTGGATGCCGATGCCAACTCCAAGCTCTGGTCGGCGGTGCCGGTCTGGTACTGGCACAGCGAGCAGACGCAGACCAAGCCTTCGGCGAGCGTCATCTGGACGATCACCGAGACACCGGAGCACAAGCTGCTGGAGGATGCCGATGCCGGTACGCTGGCATCCGCGCGGCGGCGGGCGCTGCTGTCCACGATGTCGGTGGGACTTGGCCGGGTGCTGTATCTGGCCTCCGATCAGACCTGGCGGATGCGGCAGGTGAACGGTGAAAATCTGCAGGATCGCTTCTGGGGCCAGGTGATTCGCTGGGCGGTGGCATCCGACCTGCCGGCCGGCGGGCGCTTCGTGAGATTCGGGGCCAATAAGCCGCGCTACGTCGGGGGCGAGCCGATCATCATCACCGCGCGGGTGCTGAAGGAAGATTTGACGCCGATGGTTGGCGAGACATTTCAGGTTATCGCCAGATCGGTCCCCGCGAAATCCCCCGCCACGGCCCCAGCCGCTGGCGGCGACGGCGCCGCGACGGCAAAGATTGTTGCACAGGCCAGCATGGTCGAATCACCCGAGGCGCCGGGCTATTACCGCGGCACGCTCAACAGCCTGCCGCAAGGGGGGGCCGGGACGATTGAGATTTCCCTGCAGGGAGCAAACGTCGAGAAGCTTCTCGATGAAGATCAGACGGCGGTTCAGAAAAATCTGACGGTGCAGGTGCAGTCGCAGATGAACCTCGAGCAGCGCAACCTCAACACCGACCGCGAGACGCTGCAGCAGATCGCCAGGGCCGGCAACGGACTGGCGCTCGACGGCCCCAGCGCCGATGTGCTGGCCGAGCACATTCCCGCCCTCTCCCACGAGAGCAAATCGCTGCAGCAGATCGGCTTCTTCACCGATCCCAGGGACCCGACCTCGCGGAAGAGCCACATGTTCTTCCTCTTGACGTTCGTCACCCTGATCACCGCCGAATGGATCATCCGCAAGCTGGCAGGACTGGTATGAAGATGAAAAGCGATGAAGCGACGAAGGCACGAAGCGACGAAGGGAGAAGCATTTGCTTGGTCCTCCCCTTCGTCGCTTCGTCGCTCGGTCGCTTCGTCGCTAGTTCCCAAATCCCTTGGAGCTTCCCATGAGCGCCATCCCACAATTGCAGTCGGCCCTTCCCCATCCCGAGCGCATCGTCAAGGCCATGCGGCGGGTGGCAACGCGCCGCTGGCTGATGCAGACCGTCAAGGGGCTGCTGCAGACGATGCTGGTCAGTCTCACCATCTTCCTGACCGTCGTTCTGGCGCTGGGGACGTTCGCCAACATGCCTGCCTGGCTGCGGGTTGCCCTGCCGATTGGCGCGTGGTGCGCCTTGGCGGCCTGTGCCCTGTGCTTCCTGCGCCACAGCTTCATCCGCGACAGCCTCTCTCAAGCCGCCCAGCAGGTCGAGGCGATGCGCCCGGAGCTGCAGGAGCGGATCAGCAGCGCCGTCGAATTAGCCAACCAGTCAGACCCGCGCTTCGCCGGATCGCCGGAGCTGATCGCCCATCTCATGCGCCAGGCCGAGGCGGACGTGCAGGGGGTCGATCCGAAAACCGTCATCAGCTCGAAGACCGTCCAGCGCTATGCCCTGTTCGTCGCCCCCATCGTGCTGGCCTGGGCGGTTCTGACGCCCATGATGCCGCGCCCGATGCTGGCGGGGCTGGCGAATCTTTTCCATCCGTTTACCCGCTCTGTCGCCGTTCGGTATTCGCCGGTGATCGTCACGCCCGGCGACATCATCCTTCCGCAGGGCGATCCGCTGGAAATCTCCGTGCGCCTGCCCGAAGAAGGCAAGACGCCCGATCCCAACACCCACGCCAGCATGATCAGCCGCTACGAGGCCGGCCAATCTCTCACCACCGACATGCCGCGCACCTCCGTCCGCGCCTTTCACACCTTTCTCGATAACGTGCAGCAGAACTTCGATTACCGCATCCTCACTCCCGCCGGAGACTCGCCCTGGTATCACGTCTCTGTCCAACCGCGTCCGGCCATCGCGGGCATCGATCTGAATTACACCTATCCCAAATATACCGGGCTGAAATCAAAAACTGACCTGGCGAAGGATGGATCGATTGATGCGATTGTTGGGACGCAGGTGCAGCTTACCATCCACTCGACGCAGTTGCTGGCCAGCAACAGCCATCTGCTCATCGCCGAGAATACCCCCGAACAGCAGAACATCCCGCTGATGTCATCCGGCGGGACTGACTATCAGGCCGTGCTCACCGTCAAGAAGGCCGGGCAATATCGCATTCAGCTCGTCAACCAATCCGGCCTCACGAACAAGGACAATCAACTGCGCACGATCACCGCGCGTCCCGATGCGCCTCCGACGGTCGCGATTACCGCGCCGCCCCCCCTGCCGGTCGACACCGTCGCCCGCCTGGAAGACACCGTCCCAATTGCCTTCACCGCCGCCGACGACTTCGGCATCGCCAAGCTCCAGGCCATCGTGCAGATCGACGGCCAGCCCGCCGAGACGTTTGACGTCAAGCTCCGCCACGCGGATCAGCGGGAGCTCAAGAGCAAGTGGGACCTCGACATCCCCTACCAACTCGCCAAGAAGAACCTGAAGGACGGCAACACCATCACCTATCAGCTCCAGGTGATGGATAACCGTGATTCCGACAGGGGCGGTCCGCAGTCGGGCATGTCCGCCAAACAGACCATCCGCATCGATCATTCCATGCAGCAGAGCTACGCCTCGCGCTCCGATGCCGCCGTCATCAAGAGCCTCGGCGATGCGATCCGCAAGGCCCTGGAGCGCACCAACCAGGCGGAGGCCGGCATTGCGCCCCTGCGTCAGGGCGATCAGAACCGGATTTTCGCGGCCAATGAAAAGCTGCTCGCCACCACTAACAAAGATGCGTTGGCGCTGACCAGCAAGGAGCTGTCAGACGTCGCCGAGCAGAATCTCACCACCAGCTTCGGGGTGCTCGCCAAGGCCGCCAAGGAAATCGCCGAGCATCCGATCCTGGACGCGGCCGATGCGCTGGCCAAGGTCGCGATGAACGCCGAAGTGCCCGATCGCCGGGGAAAGCCGCTGGCCACCGCGGCCGAGCAGATCGCCGAAGCGAAAAAGCAGTTGCAACAACTATTGGGACAACTGGAAATTGACGCCAGGCGGCAGGATGCCGCCCGCACCGTCGCCGAACTCGCCGGCAAACAGGACAAAGTCGCCACCGCCATGGACGAAGCCGCGCAGAAAGCGGCCGACTACGTCAAACAGCTCGAAGATGCCCTCAAAAAGCAGCAGCAGGATTCCACCCAGCTTCAGAAAGACCTCGCGAAGAAACAGGAGGAATTGCAAAAGGAGCAGCAGGTGCTGGCGCTCAAGCAGGCGGCCCAGCCTCCGGCGCCGGAAGAGGTGACCAAAAAGCAGCAGGAAATCGCCCTGGCGCAGAAGGAGATCCAGCAGCTCCAGCAGGAGATGCAAAAAGAGCAGCAGGAGACGGCGAAGATTCAACAGGACTCGCAGGTGAAAAATCAGGCCGTCGCGGTGGAGCAGCAGAAAAATGTGCAGGAGCAAGTGATGCTCCGCCAGAAACTGGAAGAGCTGGTCGGGCGCGACCCGGAACTGCAGAAGCCCGAGGCGGTGCAGACGGCGCTAAAGCTGGCGCAGCTTATCGCGAAGACCGAGCAGTTGCAGACATCCCAGAAGGCGCTGGAGGTGCAGACCGACAAGCAGGAAGCCGTCGCCGACGCCGGGAAGAAGGCCGAGGAGATCGCAAAGAAGCAGCAGGAGTTGAACAAGGAGATCGCCGACTTTGCCCAGGACAATCAGAACGCGCTGAAGAACGCCAATATCCAGCCGCCACAGAAGCCGCAGATGGATCAGGCAGTGGCGGCGCTGCAGCAAAAGCAGTCGCCGCAGGCGGCGGAATTGCAGAAGCAGATCGCCCAGCAGCTTGCCCAGGATGCCCAGGCCGCCGACGCCCAGGCGAATAAGCCGGATGCGGCCACGCCGCCGCAGGTTCAGGCCGAGCAGGCCCTCGCGAAGGCGAAGGAGATCGACAAGCAGCAGGAGCAATTGGCGGATGAAATCAAGAAAGCGGACGACGCCAAACAGCCGCCGACCAAGCCAACCGATGCGCCGAATCAAAAGGCGATGGCGCTGGCCGAGCAGGTGAAGCAGCAGGCGGCAGCGCTCAATCCCAACTCTCCGGAGGAAAAAAAGGCGCTGGACGAGGCGAAGAAGGATGCCGCCAAGGCCCAGGAGGCCGCAAAGAAAGGGGATGCCGCCGAGGCGTCCAAAGCCGTCGCCGAAGCCGCCGACAAGCTGCAAGAAGCGGAGCAGAAGCAGATCGAGCAGGCCAAGTTCGAGGCGAACCACGCCAAAGAGCAGGCCGCCGAAGCCGCCAAGGATGCCGCGCAATTGGCCGAGCGCCAGAAGCAGCTCGCCGATGAATCCGCGCAGGCGGCCAAGGAGCTGGCCGAGGCGCAGCAAAACATGATGCCGCCCGCGCAGGCCGAGCAGTCGCAGCAGCAGCTTGCCGAGCTGACCAAGCAGGCCGCCAGCGAAGCCAAGCAGTTGCAGGATCAGGCGCAGAAAGAAGCCCCACAGGTTGCCGAGCGCGCCAAGGAGGCGCAGAAGGCGCTGGAGGAAGCCGCCAGGCACCAACAGGAAGCCGTGGCGGATGAACACAAGAATGCCCCCGCCGAAGCCGGGAAGGACCAGGCCAAAGCCCAGGAGAAACTTGCCGAGGCCGAGCGCGACCTGCGCAATCTTCCAGAGGAACCCAAGCTCGCCCTGGCCGACAAAAACGCGCAACAGACCGGCCACGATCCAATGAAGACCGGAGAAGCAGCCGTACCCGCGCAGGCCGCGAAGGCAGATCCCGCCGACGCCGCCAAGCAGGCCGCCGATGCCGGCGAGAAGGGGCACCAAGGCGAGGCCGGCAAGGGCGAAAAATCTCCCCCCGCGACGCCCGCCGAGGCGCTGAAGCAGGCGGCCCAGCAGGTTCAGGAGGCGCGTCAGGCCGAGCAGGAAGCCGTCGCCGCCAAGCCCGAAGCCGCCAAAGAAGCGGCGCAGGCCCTGGACGATGCGGCGCAGGCGTTGGCCGACAACAGCCCCGAGCAGCAGGCCAAAGACATGAACGATGCGAAGGATTCGCAAGAGGCGAATGCCGATCCATCCCAGGATGATTCCAAGAATCCCGACGCCGCCAAGAACGATGAGCCAGGCAATGAGAAGGGGAAGGAGCCCGGCAAGGGAAGCAACAAGGGCTCGAAGTACAACCGCAACAACAAGGGCGTCGCGACCAGCCACAAAGGCGTTGATATTCGCGAAATCGGCAACCAGGACGCCCGTCCCGCGGCCGTACAGGAAATCGGCATCAGCGCCAGCGATTGGACGAAGCTTTCGCCGCTGATGCAGCAGCAGTTGCTGAACGCCGCCCAGCAGAGCGGCCCGCCCTCCTACCGGGAAATGATCAAGAACTACTACGTCCGCATCGCCCGCCTGCAGGCCGAAGAAAAACCGGAGGCGCGGCAATGAAAAGCACGACGCTTATCGCTTTGAACGCGGCCACCTGTAGGGTGGGCGTACTCGCCCATCGTTGCCGCACATGGTGGGCGAGTACGCCCACCCTACGATCTCTTCGTTTAGCCCGCTCGCTTGCGAGCGGCGTGGAACGGCGCAGTTCCACGACGGTCGCACGCGCCCCGCAAGCGGGGCGGCTAAACCGGCCGGCGTTGCGGCGCTGGCGTGCGATGCTCTGTTTGTCGACGGCGCTAGGCATGGTGCTTACACCATCGCTTTCGCTGCTACCGACGATTTCCTCCGCCCGCGCCGCCGAGAACGAAGCCGTCCCCCCCCAGGTCGAGGCGGCCGTCGATAAGGCCCTCAAATGGCTCGCCGACTCCCAACAGAAGGATGGCCAGTTTCCCACCAGCATCGGTCCCAGCACCGCCATCACCTCCCTGTGCGTCATGGCATTCCTCTCCCGCGGACACACGCCCGGCCAGGGGCCTTACGGCGATATGCTCTACAAGTCGATCGAGTGGGTCGCCGCCCAGCAGAAAGAAACCGGTATGCTCTCGGCGTCGCAGGGGACGATGTACGACCACGGCATCAGCACGGTCATGCTCTGCGAAGTCTACGGCATGGTCGATGATCCCCACCGCGAGAAGCTTGACAAGGTCATCGCCAAGGCGGTGAAGCTGATCCTCGACGCCCAGAAGGTGAACAAAGCCCCGCCGCACGTGGGCGGCTGGCGCTATTCCCCGGCCAGCGGAGATTCCGATATTTCCTGCACCGGCTGGCAACTGATGGCATTGCGCGGCGCGGCCAACTGCGGCGCCAACGTCCCCAAGGCCGCCATCGACGCCGGCGTCGGATACATTCGCGGCAACGCCGTCCCCGTCGGAGGGGGCGGCGGCTTCGCCTATCAGGGCGCTGCCGGACCAAACCAGGCCCGTACCGGAACCGGCATCACCGCCCTGGCGCTGCTCGGCCAGCGCGGCGCCGATGGCGCCCTGCCCCCGGAGGCCATCGCCGGCGGCAAGTTCCTGCTGCTGCATCCGCTGGATAACCGCGCCGCGGAATTTTACTTCTACGCCGTCTACTACTGCGCCCAGGCCGCCAACCAGCTCGGCGGCGAATACTGGGACAAATTTTATCCCTCCCTGCGCGACACGCTGCTCGCCTGCCAGCAGGCTAAGGGCGCCTTCGTCGCCGCCAGCAGCGATGCCGGCCACGGCGAAACCTACACGACCGCGATGGCCACCCTCGCCCTCTGCGTCCCCTACCGCTATCTGCCGCTCTACCAGAAATGATCGCTGCGGTGGAGCGCCGAACCCGCTCGCTTGCGAGCGGCGTCTTGGTGGGGCGGACATTCCTGTCCGCCATGGCTGGATGAGCGGCAGGTGTACTCAATCCTGGTGGGGCAGACATTCTTGCCATGGCTGAATGAGCGGCAGGTGTACTCAATTCTGGTGGGGCGGACATTCCTGTCCGCCATGGCTGGATGAGCGGTGGATGTACACATCCACCCGAATCCAGCCATATTTCCCAGCCGCCAGAACCGTCACCCACCCCTTATAAACATTCCCACATTTTCGATTTGTCATTTCCCCCCTCCTCTGCGACGATTCCCCATCGCCCGCACGGCCCGCTTCCCGTCCCTGCCGGCCAAGAGGAGCTTCAATCATGACCCCACTCTGGATCATCCTCGGCATCGTCATTCTGCTGGCGCTGTTCTCGATTGCCTCCTACAACCGTCTGGTCTCCCTGCGCGAGCAGGTGCGCTCCGCCTGGGCCCAGATCGACGTCATGCTCAAGCGCCGCTACGACCTCATCCCCAATCTCGTCGAGACCGTCAAAGGCTACGCCGCCCACGAGCGCCAAACTCTCGAAGCCGTCATCGCCGCCCGCAACCAGGCCGTCGCCTCCACCGGCAACCCCCAGCAGGCCGCCCAGGCCGAAGGCGTCCTCACCGGCGCCCTGCGCCAGCTCTTCGCCGTCGCCGAGGCCTACCCCGACCTCAAGGCCAACCAGAATTTCCTCCAGCTCCAGCAGGAGCTCTCCAGCACCGAAAACCAGATCTCCAGCCAACGCCAGCAATACAACGCCCTGGTCGCGGCCTACAACACCGCCCTCATGAGCTTCCCCAACAATCTCATCGCCGGCCCCTTCGGCTTCACCCCCCAACCCTTCTTCGAGCTCCAGGACCCCACCCAACGCGAAGCCCCGGCCGTCAAGTTCTAACGGACTGTTTCAAGAATCTCTCCGGTGGGGCAGACATTCCTGCCTGCCACCGGACACTGTGTGATTGCGGCGGGTTAGCCGCGAACATACACCTGTGACTCCAGGCCTTTCCTGCGCGCGCGAAGACTTGCCGGCGGGCGCACCTAAGGGGGACACTCGTGCTTGATAAGGTGTGTTGTCCCCCTTAAAGGCCCCAGCGCGCCTAGATATTTTCGCATTGAGTGCGTCACTCCTTGGAATCATTGAGATGGATGGGGATACGGAAGTCCGCCTGTGGGGCACTTGAAGGGGTATTCGTAGTCAGGAAAAAAGAATCATTTCCATCGATATTCTCTTGGGAACCGACAGTCCATCCACCTGACAGCACCCATTCGCGGGTGCGGGCCGGACCGCCTCCGCTATCCCACCGCAGCTTTGCATTCATCTTCGCCGCATCGAGCCGTGCGGCGCCGGTGGGGAAGGCAAAAGACACGTCCGCTGAAGCCGACCGAAATCCTCCACCGTGTGGCAACATACTCCCGGCCACCTCCAGGATTCGCTGGACTCCGCTGAGCCAGACGCGGTGGGCGGGTAAGATAAGCTGACCCCGTTGATCGAACTTCACTTCGCTCTGGAAATAATCGGCATAGAAACCCCCTCTACAGACTGCCCGAATGCCCGCTATTGGCGCATCGTTCTGATCGACAAGGCTGATCGCAATCGGCGGACATTCGGTCGTCGGGTACGGGATCAACATCAGCATGACGATTCCATACACCGTCAGATAAATGAACCGGGGCCTGCTGCGCTGCGTCATGTACGCACCTTGGTCATACCGCTACCCCGAGAACCTGCAACTGTTCGCGGACATTCTCGTCAGCGTCCACTCCCATGGGTCCTCGGCAGCACCCATGCCAGCACCGCGCCCGCCGCCGGGATAATCGCGCACAGCATCGCGCCGACGAAGAGGACATAGGCCTGAGCTTTCGTCATTCGCGCACGATGATTTCCCAGATAGATGCACGCTGGCACAGCGCCGGACACGAACACGCCAAGCGTCACCGGGTCGCCGACGATCAAGCCCAACATTGGTGCATAGGAGTCACCGCTGACCTCGAATACAAACACCGGCAGGGAAACCAGCAGACCGATCACATTGACCGTCAGGATGATGTAATACCCGATACCCGTCCGCTTCGTCTCCGTCGGCAGCGCGGCATAATCAAGCGGTCTGGTCATGGCCCGGCAAGTATACCACCTTGCCGCGGCCGCGCCCTCGCCGCGCGCAACTTGCAGATTGCGCGCCCGGCGCGCCGCCAGCGCAACGCCCTGGAGACACAAAATCCCCAAAATAAAAAATTTCTTTCCCCTTCGCCCTTTCGCGCCTTCGCGGTTAACTCCTTCCCAGTTCAGCATCTGTGAAAATCTATGCCCCATCTGTGGCCAAACCCTCCCCCAAGTGTTGCGCGCCCGGCGCGCCGCCAGCGCAACTCCGCCCCTCTATAGAGAGACCGATGTTTCTTTCAAAAGGAGGCCGTTGACCTTCCCCACAAATGGTGGGCGCGCCGGAAGGAGAGCATAATGCTCTTCA
>DAIOHQ010000014.1:0-37325 GCA_036744635.1 Tepidisphaeraceae bacterium
GGATGATCCCCCACGCCAACGGCATCCCCCGCCTGCAAAAGCCGCCGCTGAACTACTGGCTGACCGCCATCTGCTACGAAATCTTCGGCGTCAACAAATGGTCCGGCCGCGCCCCCACCGCCCTGGCCGCCTGGCTGCTGCTGGCGATCGTCTATCGCCTGACCAACTGGCTCTTCGACCCCCGCGACCGCCGCGCCGGCCTCTTCGCCGCCGCCCTGCTGCTCGGCAGCCTGCTGTTCTATCGCTTCATGCGCCTCGCCGAGACCGATGCCCTGGCCGCCCTCTTCGTCACCGCCGCCATCGCCGCCTGGTGGCGGGCATCAGACATCGCCCACCCAGTCGCCGCCGGCTCCCTGGATGACGATGTAGCACGGGCGTCCCGCCCGTGTCCCGGCGCCGAAAACACGGGCGAGACGCCCGTGCTACGCAATATTCTCTGGTGGCACCTCGGCGCTGCCGCCACCGCCCTGGCGGCGATGTCCAAGGGACCTCCGGCCGCCTTCCCCCTGCTGTTTCTCCTGGCCATCTGCGCCACCGCCCGCACCGCCAGGCCTCTGCGCTCCCTGCTGCGCAGCGGCGCGCTTCTCACCTTCCTCGCCATCGCCGGGCCCTGGTTCGCCTACATCTACTTCTCCGTCGGCTTCGCCCGCATCATCGATGAGGTGGACGTCGTCACCAACGGCCGCGACCACCCCAACTGGTTCTGGATTTACATTCCCTACATCCTCTACGCCGTCCTCCCCTGGACCGCGTTCGTCATCGCCGGCATCGCCGATGCCGCCGGCCGCCTGCGCGACCCCCGCAGGCTCGGCCTGCTCCTGTGGTCCCTTGCCATCCTCCTGCCGCTTTGCGCCATCGGCAACAAACAGAACCATTACCTGCTCCCCCTGTTGCCGCCGCTGATGATGCTCGCCGGCGTCTGGATCGCCGAGACCCTGCGCCCGGGAGCATCGCCCCAGCGCCTCCGCCTGGCCCGGCTGCTCCTGATCGTCACCTGCGCCACCATTGCCCTCATCGCGCCCGGCCTGATCGTGGCCGGGTGGCAGAAATCCCGAGTTTGGCGCGCCACCGATGCCTGCGCCGCGGCCGTTGTGCTGGCGTTGGCCGCCATCGCATTCTTCGCCCTCTTCCGCCGCGGCTTGCGCGCCGGCTTCATCACCACCGCCGCCGCCGCGGCGCTGGCGATGGTCGTTATGAACGCATTCTGGGCTCCCACCGTCCGCCACGGCGACTGGAATGAAGTCGCCGCCTCCGTGCGCCGCCGCGGCGCTGATGGCTGGATCGCTTACGGCCCGGCCAACCTCCGCCTCTGCTATGCCCTGCAGCAGACCATCCCCATGCTCAAGACGCCGGATGAATTGCAGGCTGCCCTGACCCGCCACCCCGCCCTGCTCGTTCTCGTCATGAAAAAACACGCCGGGGCCACCGATGCCATGCGCATCCTCGGCCTGCGCGAAGCCGTCTCCTACGACATCGACGACGAAGAGATCGGATTATTTCAACATGCTCCGGGCGAGCTTCATCCACCACCCGACAAACAAGGAACGCATGACTGAGTCAAAAAAAGAAAATGAACGGCAGGACTCCTACCAGGCCAAGCTCAGTTGGCAGGCGCCCGCCAACGCCGCCAGGTATCGGCGCTCGCGCCAGCCGGAAAACTTCGGCCCGCGCTTTCACCGCGAGGGCAAGATCATCTCCACCTGGCTGGCCGATCTCCCCAAAGGTGCACTGGTGCTGGATGCTCCCTGCGGCACCGGCCGGCTCATGCCGCTGATCACCGGCCTGGGCCTGCGCTATATGGGCGCTGATATCTCCAGCGCCATGATGCTCGAAGCAAAAAAGGATGTGACCGATCTGCCGGCCGGCGCCAACTCGGCCATCGGCTTCGCCCGCGCCGACGTCGGGGCATTGCCCTTTCCCGACGGCTCGTTCGACGCCGTGGTCCTCTGGCGCTTCCTCCATCACGTCCCCAACAGCGCCACCCGCATCGGCATTCTCCAGGAAGCGGCGCGGGTCTCCCGCGGCAGGGTCATCCTCTCCTTCCACCACCCGCTCAGCGTCACCTACGCCTTCAACGTCATCAAACGCACGTTCTTCGGCCGCAAGCAGGGAGGCCGCGGCGTCACCCACTGGCAGCTCCGTCGCGAAGCCGCCCAGTGCGGCCTGGAAGTCGCCGAGTTCGGCAGCTACCGCCGCGTAGGCTCCATCAACTGGTTCGCCCGCCTGCAAAAAACCCCCCGCTAACCCCACTATTTCGCCTTCATCGCCGCATCAATCTCATCCCGCACGGTATCTTCAAACGCCCCGATCACAACCCGCCGCACCACCCCATCCTTCCCGATAATCACCGTCTGCGGAATCGGTTCCACCAGATACTTCTGTCCGATCGCGTGATCGGCATCCAGCAGCACCGGCATCGTCAGATTCTTTTCCTTCGCAAACCCTGCCACCGTATCCTTCTCTTCCTCCAGATTGATCGCCACGACCTTCAACCCATCCTTCGACAACTCCTGATACATCTTGTCCAGCTCCGGCAACGCCTCCACGCACGGCCCGCACCACGTCGCCCAGAAATCAATCACCAACACCTGCCCCTTGAAATCCTTCAGCGATACATCCTTCCCGTTCAGATCCTTCAACGTAAACTCCGGCGCCGGCTTCCCCTCAAGCTGGGCCGACTTGTACTGCCGGCTCATCTCCGCCATGTCCTTGGAACCCGCCGGCGGCGCCCACGCGAACTGCTCGGCCTTCAGCGCTGTCTCCGGCTCGGCCTTGCTGTAGTCGAACGTCAGCAGCGCCTTCTTCACATCATCCTGCCCGCGCTTCTCGATCGAGCTTTTCGTGTCGATCGTCATCCGCCGCAGCAGGTGCGTCTGCGGGTCAATCAGCACCTGGGTGCTTCCATCCGCCCCGGTCAGCTTCAGGGCCGGGAAAGCCTTCCCCTCCACCGTCACGTCCGCCTCCTTGCTCACCGCCGTCACCCCTTCCATCAGCGCCTTGCCCGCGTCATCGCTCAACACCAGCACCAGGGATGGATTTTGTTTCTGCAGCACTCTCGTCAGGAAACGTGGCCAATCCTTCAGCGTCCCTTTCTCCTTGGGCGCATCCTTCGACAAATACCCGTTGCTCGACGGCCGAAACGCGTAGGCCTTTTCGCCCGTCGAGCCCAACACCACATCATCCTTCATCTCATGGCGAAGCTTGTTCGGGGCCTGATATGCCGCCGTAAACTCCGCCGTCTCATCCACCTTCTCCCCGGCCACGTCAAAATCCGCGTGCACCGTCCCCGCCAATGCCAGCGAGGTCAGCTTGCCATACGCCTCCTTCAGCGCATCCAGCTCCTTCTGCACCTCCGGGCTGATCTTCACCCCCGGCTGAGAAGCCGGCGCCATCACACTCGGCCGAGTCGCCGGCCTGGTTGCCGCCTGAGCAGCAGGCTGCGTCGCCGGCTGTGTCGTCGTCACCCCGGGTCCGATCGCATCTGGATCCCCGCGCTCCGCCGGCCGCGTCGTAGCCGCCGCCAGCGCCCCCGCAGCGCCAAACGCCCCCGCCAACGCCGCCGCCAAAACCATCAAACGCAGATTCTTCATCAGAATGCTCCGGAAAAGATTGTTCCCTAAGTATAGACCCCCCGCGCCCCCAAAAGTTACGGCTTGCTTCAATCTGGTGGGGCGGACATTCCTGTCCGCCATGGCGGTTTAGCCTGCTCGCTTGCGAGCAGCGTTCTGTCCCGAGTCCGCCCAGATATTCCATTCAATCAAACTCATCCCCGCGAAACGTGTTCCCCAGATACGCGCTCCTCACCCCCGCATCATTGATCACCTGCCGCGGCGTCCCCTCGAACGACACCCGCCCATCCCCGATAATCAGCGCCCGATCGCACACCCGCAGCGTCTGCGCCACGTTGTGGTCCGTAATCAGCACGCTCTTGCGAAACTCCTGCTTCAGCCGCTTCACCTCGCGCTGCAGATCCTCCACCGCGATCGGATCCACCCCGCTGAACGGCTCATCCAGCAAAATCAGCATCGGATCGGTCACCAGCGCCCGCGCGATCTCCAGTTTCCGCCGCTCCCCGCCGCTCAACGTCTCCGCCCGCTGGTTGCGCTGCCGCGTCAACCCGTACTGGCTTAGCAGCATTTCCGCCCGCCGGGTGCGCTCGCGCCGGCCGCCGCGCACCTCCAGCGTCTCCAGGATCGCCATCAGGTTATCCCACACGCTCAGCCGGCGAAAATCGCTCCGCTCCTGCGGCAGATACCCGATCCCCTTGCGGGCACGCTTGTACATCGGCAGGTGCGTGATATCCGACCCATTGAACGCCACCGCCCCGCTGTCCGGGGTCACCATCCCCAGGATCATCCGAAAAGTCGTCGTCTTTCCCGCCCCATTCCGCCCCAGCAACCCCACGATTTCCTGCTGGGCCAACACGAAACTCACCTCGTCCACGACGGTCCGGCCATCGTAACTCTTGACCAACTTCGTGGTTTCCAGCAGGTTCATCCATCTTCCCAGTCAAAAATGCCAAGGCCCGTAGTCTCCCCTTGTATCGCGATAAATCAAGCCCTCTCCGCCCTTGTGGATAACTCGTGGACAAGTCTCCACTCCTTTCGCACCCACCCGGTGCGAGTTTCCCCTCCGTTTGACCTCACAAAATCCCGGCCGAACCTCAAGGCGTTGAACAACTCCCGAACTCGCTGCCTCTCGTCACTCAAGCGTCTATCCTGAAAGCATTTATGTTTACCAAGGCATCCCCCGATGCGTCAAGGCGTTTCCTGCTCCGCTAACACGTGCTCCGCCACCTTGCAAGCCCTGCCGAAAATTTTTCCTGCGCCTGTGACCACGGCCTCGTGTGGATAACTTGTGCCCAGGAAAGCAACCCCTTCCGTCACAAAATCACAATTTTCTTGTAGTGCGCAGTTCCTGCGCGGTATGTTACCGGTCCAATCTCGTCCCTTTGGCACGTAGGGACGTAATTTCCGATCGGGAAGGGCTCGACGGACTCGGCAACGTGCCACGTGTTGTTTGCGGCCTCTTCATAAGAACGCCGCGTCGTGAAAGGAGTGGCTTGTATGGCCACCGGCAAGGTGAAGTGGTTTAACGACCAAAAGGGTTTCGGATTTATCTCCTGCGAACAGGATGCCCGCGACGTTTTTGTCCACCACAGCGTGATCGAAGGCGATGGATTCAAAACACTCCAGGATGGGGAAAGCGTAGAATACGAGGCCGAAGACGGCCCGAAGGGACTAAAGGCCACCAAAGTCCGGCGCCTCCAACCCGCCGCCACCTAAAGGCCAACTTCCCCAAAAAATTCCACCAAACCACCCGTCCGCAAGGACGGGTGGTTTGTTTCAACTCCCAGACCTTCAACTGGCGCGCTAGCCCGGAAAATTCAGAGCTCACCGCAGAGGCGCAGAGGACGCAGAGAAAGCAATGGAGAAATTCTATTGTGAGCTGCGCAACGTGCGCTGACTAGGATGAGAGAGAAAAAATAGATAACTTGATTCTCGGTATGGTCTTCTCTGCGCTCTCTGCGTCTTGGCGGTGAATAATCCGGGTTAGAAGGCCTGCGCTACAATGCGGATCTCGCTCAGTGTGGCCGACAATATCCGGGCTGGGCCAACCGAGCGCACCCACGCGAGCATCGCCGCTTCCGACGCTCGCACTCCGGCGCGCCGTATGCGTTCCACTGCCCGTCGTTCGGCCTCGGTGGTCTTCGAATCGTTCATGTCCAATTCCTTATGGCGTCGAAATCCTCGCATCCAATGCCCGGCGGATGCGCCTGAGCAGGCGAGCTTCATTCCGTTGCCCAATTTCGTGTTCCCACACCCGCAACACCGTCCACCCCTGCACCCGCAACGTCCGAACCACGAGCGCATCGCGTTTCCCGTTGGCCTCAAGTTTCGCGACCCAAAACTCGCGGTTGTTCACCGGTGTATTCGAATGCTTCGGGCAGTTGTGCCAGAAGCACCCGTCGACGAAAACGGCCAGCCGTTCTCTGCGAAACACGAAATCGGGATTTCCGAAGATGGGGAGATGCCGACGCCGCGTTGCATGAGCTCTTCACCCCGCTGTGCGCCGCGACCCGAAATGGTTGCCATCGGCGTCGACAATTGATCCATCGGGCAGTACGCCCACATCTACGACATATTCCTCAACTGTCATCGAATCTTCGAAGTCCCGTGCGCCATCCATGAACTCCTGAAGCCGAGCGAGGTGGACTTTCTTCACGGCGAATGGTCCACGACCGCGAAGTCGTGACCGACACCGATAGGACGACCGGCGCTCGCAGCGGGATATTGATCCGCCGAGTATCCCCACACGGCTCCGTGAAATGCCTCAGCAACTCGAACGGCGGCATTCGTACAAATGCCACATTCGACGCCATCTCCGAAGTGCCAGAAGCCGCCATCGTCATCGTACCGCTCGGAGCGGATGAGCTCTCGCACATACTCATTCAATTGTTCGAGCATCGAACGCCATCCTCGAAGCTGCGTATTCTGCGGAAACTGTTCTTCTTTGACACCCCCGCCAGGCTGAATGGTTGGCACGGGAAACCCCCGCAGAGGATGTCGAAAGTCGGGATGTCAGCGATGGGAATGGCGTTGATGTCGCCGGCCGGCTCCTCACCGAAGTTCGCGGCGTACGTCTGGCGCGAAAACTTGTCCCAATCGCTGGAAAAAACGCACCTGGCTCCTGCGCGTTCGAAGGCGAGCCGAAATCCGCCGATGCCGCAGAAGAGATCGATAAACCGCAATGGGCGGGGCTCGGCGGCAGGCGCAGGGCGGCCAGCCTTCGCCGCCCGCGGCTTATTCTCCTTCACGGAATCAGCGGTGCGCCCGCCGTGCGAAAGGATGAACTCAACCACCGCATCGCCCGAGAACCCGGCCGGGATCGCGACGCCGTCACCTGCAGGCCGGCGCGTCTTTGTACGCCCGTTCCCCGGGGCGGCGGGGCCGGGGTCCATAATCAGCAAAGGGTTCCTATTGCGAGCCAAACTCGTGAATCCTTTCAATTTTCTCTTGCCCGATCCCTGCACCAGCCGAATGCCTGGGCAGGCCAACGAAATCGAACTGTCGCGAACAGTACCGCCCCCACCGCCGATGTACACCCTCCGCGCAGAAATTGCGCCAAGCCCTCCCCTCCGGCCAAGAATTCGGTAGTGGGTCAGTTTGGCTGCCACAGGTCGGCGTACTCGCAGACCCGTGTCTTACTGCCTCGCTACGCGGCACAGGTCTCGGAGTACCGCGACCTGTGGCACCCAGAAATTTCAAACTGACCCATTGCCAAGAATTCTCCTTGACAAATTGTCATTGACATTTGACAATCCTCAAACAGAACCCTAACATACCTCCAGCATCATCATCATCTTCGGCCAACCAAACCAAAGGGGGTTTCTAATGCCGCTGCCGACATCCCGAGTTTCCCAAAGCCGCCTCATCCCACCCACTCCGCGCTTTAATTCAGCATTCATCATTCAGCACTCATCATTCATCCTTCCAATGTCCCACTCCCCAACAAATGTCCCACAAACCACATCCTTCACAAATGACCAAGGACAAATGACTTATGACGACCAAATGTCCCAAAATGTCCCAAAATGTCCCACATCTCAAAATCGCTTTACAGCTGGTCCCAGGCGGGGGAACAATTTCATCTTTTTCCAGAGGAGGGAAAGATCATGCTTCCTTATTTGCCACAGCCCGCCTCACTCCGCCAGCAACTCTGCAAAGCGGCCATCCAGCAGCTCCAGCAGAATCGGCACGAAGCGCTCGGCCTGCCTTAACGTGGCCGGCGGGATGTCGGCGGGAATGACCACGCCCGGCAGGGAGCATCTTCCCAGGTGGTACCGCAGCAGCAGGCGGGCGAGGATGCCATTGAATCCTGGCACCAGCGGATCGGAGAGCAGCGTCGAGTGCAACGCCGCGATCTCCTGCAACGCCGGTTGCAGGCGCAATTGCGGGGAGTTGATCTGCCGCACGATCTGTTCCAGCCGGGCCACCGAGGGCCCGTCCAGCGCGGCCGTACACAGGCCGCAACTGATGGAGGTGTACCAGCGCACCACCCCGCCCGCGCACAAGGGTTCGCCGGCCAGCAGGGCATTTTCGATGTGGCGGAGGATCGAGACATGGTTGCGGATGCGCAGCGCCTGCCGCGACCGCAGGGTGCGCTGCTGCGGTGTGGTCTCCAGCGTGGCCAGCACTTCCGCCTGCGACACCTGCAACCCTTCCAGCAGGAAACTGCAAAACGTCGCATGGGCGAAATGCTCGGCGAGATCAGCGCGGCGAGGTTGCTCGACGCCGCGCTGCAGCAGCCGGCGCTGGCGCTCCAGCGTGCGCAGGCGGCTTGGCCAGTCGATCTCGCCGGGGCGTGCGCCGCGCGGGCGGCGCGGGTGGCCCGGGGCATCGTGGTGCTTCCACGCCTCGGGCGCGGGCGCTGCGGGATGCAATGGCGGGCCTGGACTGTTCTGCTCCAGCATACTTCTCCCCGGAAGCTCCTGACGAGCTTCAGCCAAAAGACCCAATCGCCGCCTGGGCGCATCGGGGTCTCGTGGCCGGGGAGCGACGAGACCTCATCCGTGCGCCGGAGCGGCGGCGGCGGCGGTAGTGCCCACCGCAGGTGTGCCGTCCGCAGGACCTTCTTCGAGCAGAGTGGCACCCGATCCGCTTCCGCCGAACGTGGCGGAAAGCGAATCGCCAAGGTTGTAGCCCGACTCGCCGTGCTGGCTGAGGTCCAGGCCGTCGTACTCGTCCATCTCGGAAACGCGCAGGCCAATGATCAGGTCCACCACCTTCAGCAGCACCAGCGAGCCGGCGGCGGCGATCATCCAGGTAATGTCGGTGGCAACGACCTGGTTGCGGACCTGCCCGGGGTTGCCATCGACGAGTCCCGATTTGCCGCCGATGGCCGCAACCGCGAAGACGCCGGTCAGGATCGCCCCGACCGTTCCACCGGTGCCGTGAACGCCGAAGGCGTCGAGGGCATCGTCGTATCCAAATGCGTGTTTAAGGGTTGTGGCCGAGAAGTAGCAGGCGATGCCGCCGATGAAACCCATCAGGATGGCAAAGCAGGGCGTGGTGAAGCCGGCGGCAGGCGTAATAACGACCAACCCGGCCACGGCGCCGGAGATCGCGCCCAACACGGTCGGCTTGCCGGTGCGGAACCATTCGATGAACATCCAGCCCAGCGTGCCGGCCGCGGCGGCAAAATGCGTGGCGATGAAGGCGGCCGACGCCTGCCCGCTGGCGCCCAGCGCCGAGCCGGCGTTGAACCCGAACCAGCCGACCCACAGCAGCGCCGCCCCGATCACCGAGAGCACGACGCTGTGCGGCGGCATCGCCTCGCGGCCATACCCGCGGCGCTTGCCGAGGAAGATGGCGCAGACCAGCGCCGACACGCCGGAAGAGACATGCACCACCGTGCCGCCGGCGAAATCGAGGGCGGGAATCTTACCAATCACGCCGCCGACGCCGATGTTAAACAGCCCGCCCTTGCCCCAGACCATGTGCGCCATCGGGCAATAGATGCCCAGCAGCCAGAGGATCGAGAAGAGCAACATGCTGCTGAATTTCATCCGCTCGGCGTACGCCCCGCAGATCAGCGCCGGGGTGATGATCGCAAACATGAGCTGGTAGATCATCCAGGTGGTGTGGGGAATGGTCGCGGCATATTCGCACGGGGCGCTGCCCACCTCGCGCAAGAACGCGAAGCGGAATCCGCCGATGAGCGGCAGGCCGGTGTCGAAGGCCAGGGAGTAGCCGACGAACGCCCAGATGATCGAGACGACGGCCATGAGGATGAAGCTCTGCATCATGGTTGCCAGCACGTTCTTGCGCCGAACCAGGCCGCAATAAAACAGCGCCAGTCCGGGCCCGGTCATCATCAGCACCAGCGCGGAGCTGGTGAGCATCCAGGCGGTGTCGCCGCTATCGGTCTTGGCGCCGGTGAGGATCTTCACGGGTTCTGCCCCCATCGCCTGCGAACAGGGCGCAAGCAACAAGAACGCGACAACGAGGACGCGAAGCGCCTTAAGAGGCGCAGAGAGAGCGCGCAGCATCGGTTGGTTCCTTGTCACCGACGGTGGTTCAGGCCGGCGGCGATCCATTGCCCATCGCCCGGGCGGTTGGGGCCCGTGGCGATCATCAAGTTTTCCCGAACGATCGCGGCGGTCGCGATGCAATATTCGGGTTCAATGTTCGTCAGTGTACCCGCGGACCGACGGCAGGAGAAAGCCCCGCAAGTACATGCAGGATTTTTGGGCGCGCGTATGCGGTCGGCTGGATGTATGCCAACCACACACAGCGCTCCGTTAGCCAGCACGGCATTATCTACAGCGCTTGTTCGTTGCGGTCGCCGGTGCGGATGCGGATGACTTCGGCGATCGGGTAGACGAACACTTTTCCATCCCCGACTTCGCCGGTGCGGGCCGATTCCACAATGGCTTCCACGGCCTTGGTGGTCTCTTCGGACTTGACGCACACCTTGAGCAGGACTTTGGGAACGAATCCCACGTCCATTTTGGCTCCGCGGTAGCGTTCGGTATGTCCCATCTGCCGGCCGAAGCCTTTGCACTCGATGGCCGTGACACCCAACATCCCCAGCTTGGCCAGTGCCGCTTTGACGGCATCGAGCTTGTGGGGCTTAATGATCGCTTCGATCATCTGCATGAAGTTCTCCTTCAGAAACGGTTGGTCAGACGACACTGCACACGGCTGATTTCAACCGATCTGAGTGGTTGAGGAAAGAGCGGCAGCGGTTTGGATTTTCCCATAACAACAAGTCCCGTGCCAGCCGCAACAGTAATCCACGCGCAGCCTGGCAGGCCTTTTCCAGCGAATTTCAGTGTAGTGGATGTTGCGGCAAATCCACAAGGTTTGAGTTAATGCCCATTATTCCGGCAAGTCAGGAATTCCATCAACCGGCTGCATAAGAAGTGAACGGCAGAAGTGAGACCGCTTACGAGAAAATTTCTCATTCCTGCGCCGGGGTTTACTTGTCTGAAGGGGTGTCTATCTGAAAGGAGAAGCCATGGCCCACAAACCATCGCGCGCGAAGGGGCAAACCGGGAAATCCGAGAAAAAGGCCTCGGCAATGGCCTCTTGGAAACCCGGCAATCAGCCCAAGCTTGCCAGGGAAGTCGGCGGGAAAGCGGATTTTGGAGTGCCGGAGGGGGTGAGGCCGACGCGGGAACGCGACTATGTGTCGGAGAACACCAAACGCAGCGACCGCTGGGCGGCGACCACGCCTTCCAGCGAGCACGAGGGCGGACGAACCTCCGGCGCCGGGGCGATCGACAGCGGGCCGGGATCGGGAAGCGGTGGGGACCTGGATACGGACATCCTGGGTGTCGGACAGGGTGGTTCTGGCATATCGGCCAGCGGACCGGGCGATGCCCCCGGGCCGGATGATACCGATGGCAGCTCGGCGACCTTCGCGGGAGGGCCTCCAGCCAGGGGAGAAAATCAAACCCTGGTGGGCAAAGTCGGCGGAAACAAGCGCGTGAAGGGAAGCGTGGTGCAACGCGATGACCTGCAGAGCAGCCCCACCGGCCAGGGCGCTGACGCCGCCACCAATCCAGTGCAGGATGACGATTCCTTCGCCGGCGAGATCAGCTCAGGCGAAGCGTCCGGCGACGATCTGGGAATTCCGCCATCGTCGGATACGCAAGGGTAGAGGGGTGAAGGACGGATCGAAGTCAGAAGTCGGAAGCAAGAAGTCAGGGTCACCTCCGACTTCTGACTTCTAGCTTCCCCGGCGTTCCCAGCGCTACGGGGATTTTGACGGATGGCCGGCCGGGGGTAAAAAGCTGGCATGACAGAATCCTCCCCACCCGCCGCCCAGGTTTCTCCCACCGGCGCCATTCATCCCATGCACCAGGAGCAGCATTTCACGGCCAGCGCATCGGTGCGGGATGTGATCATCGGAATGGCGGATGGGTTGACCGTGCCGTTCGCGCTGGCGGCCGGGATGACCGGCGCGGTGGCGAATCTGCCCCATCCCACCACCCTGATCGTCATCGCCGGCCTGGCGGAAATCGCCGCCGGTTCGATCGCCATGGGACTCGGCGGGTTCCTCGCCGCCCGCTCCGATGCCGAACATTACGTCAGCGAGCGGCAGCGCGAGGAGCGCGAGATCGTGAAGGTGCCGGAGATCGAGGCGGCCGAAGTGTCGGAGGTGTTTCGCGATTATGGCCTGGACGAACAGCAGATCGCGCCCATCATCGGCACCTTCAGGAAAAATCCCAAGCAGTGGGTCGACTTCATGATGAAGTTTGAGCTTGGCCTCGATGAGCCCGATCCCCGCCGCGCCCTCAAGAGCGCGCTGACGATCGCGGGATCGTACATCTGCGGCGGGATTCTTCCGCTGGCGCCGTACATGGTGATGGCCGTCCCCCAGACGGCGCTGCTGGTGTCGGTGGGAGTCACGCTGGTGGCGCTGCTGGTGTTCGGATATCTCAAAGGCAGGTTGACCGGCACCAGGCCGTTTCGCAGCGCCATGCAGACGGCCCTGATCGGCGGGCTGGCATCCGCCGCCGCGTTTTTCCTGGCCCGGGCGTTCTCCACGGAGCACGGCGGGTGATTGGTGGAGCAGACATTCCTGTCTGCTTCGAATCAGTGCCAGCGGTGAGGGATATTCCTGGAGACTGATTCAGAAACCAGCGGATACGGGCCAATGGGTACATTGTCCCGTGGCAGACAAGAATGTCTGCCCCACCGAAGAAAGACGGTGCGGTGGCAGACACGAATGTCTGCCCCACCGAAGAGTCAGAATCTCGCGATGCATCCCATTGTTCTATTTCCCTCCCACCGCCTTTTCCTTATCATCCGGCGACCGCTGGTTCACCAGCCGGCGGATTGTGGTGTCATCAAACTTGAATTCGGGAGGTATCCGTGTCGAAAGCGTTGATCGTGTGGGGCGGTTGGGAAGGGCATCAGCCCAAGCAGGTGGCCGATCTCTTTGCCCGCGTCTTGAAAGAGGATGGATTTGACGTCGAGGTGTCCAACACGCTCGACGCGTTCAAGGATGAGGCCAAGCTGGCAGCTCTCAACCTGATCGTTCCCATCTGGACGATGGGGCAGATCAGCGGCGAGCAGGTCTGGCCGGTCAGCAAGGCGGTGCAGGGTGGCGTCGGGCTGGCCGGGTGCCATGGTGGCATGTGCGATGCGTTTCGCAATGAGACCGAATGGCAGTTTATGACCGGCGGCCAGTGGGTCGCCCATCCCGGCAACGATGGCACCAAATATCGGGTGAAGATGACCGGCGTGAAAAGCCCGATCACCGAAGGGATCAAGGATTACGACGTCATCTCCGAGCAGTATTACATGCACGTGGATCCGGCGGTGAAGGTGCTGGCAACCACGCCGATGCCGGTCGCCGACGGCCCGCACGCCCCCAACGGCCCATTTGAGATGCCGGTGGTGTGGACGAAGTATTACGGCAAGGGAAGGGTGTTTTATAATTCGCTGGGGCACCAGGCGAGCGTGTTGGAAGCCGAGCCGACGTTGACGATCATGCGCCGCGGATTTCAGTGGGCGGCGAAGAAAAAATGACAAGGTGACAAGGTGAGGGGGTGACAAGGTGAAGAAATGTAGGGTGCAATTCATTGCACCATTGGCCGCCTGGGGCGCGGCGTTACGAAGGAGTTCGCAATGAAATTATCGTTGGCCGGATGGAGTTTGAACCAGTTATTTCTGGCCAAGCCCGAGCCGAAGCTCAAGTTGCTGGATTTTCCGGCGTTCACCAGGGACAACTTCGGCATCGATGCCATCGAGTTGAACTCGCCGTTCTTTGAGTCGCGCGAGCCGGATTACCTGAACAAGCTGATGGCCGCCGCCGAAAAGGCGGGGGTGAAGCTGCTCAATATTGCCGTGGACGAGAAGGGCGATCTTGCCAGCGATGACGATGCCGAGCGGACCGCGGGCGTGGCCAACTATGCCCGCTGGATTCCGGTGGCCAAGGAAATCGGCTGCTCGGCTATCCGCGCCAACTCCGGCGGGAAAAACATCAGCGACCGCGACCGCGCGATCAAGCAGTGCATCGACAGCTTCCGCAAGCTCGCCGATGAAGGGGAAAAGCACGATGTCACCATTCTCATGGAAAACCACTGGGGGCTGAGCAGCGATGCGGATTCGATTGTCCGCGTGATGCAGGGTGTGGAGGAGACGCACGGCGAGGGTTCGATCGGGACGCTGCCGGATTTCGGCAACTGGCCGGATGATGCCGACCGCTACGCCTCGCTGGAGAAGATCATGCCCTGGGCCGAGGCGGTACACGCCAAGGTGCTGGACATCGACGAGAATCTGGAGCATCCCAAGTTCGATCTGGCCAAATGTGTCGCCATTGCCCGCGAAGGCGGGTACGACTGGTATCTGGGCATCGAATACGAAGGCGCCGGAGAATGCGTGGAGGGAGTGAAGCGCGCAGTGAAGAAATTGTCGGGACTGATTTGAAGCGTCACATGGAATTATTCAGCGCAGAGCCGCGGAAAACGCGGAGAAGAAAAAAGTATTAGCCACAGATGAACACCGATGGACACAGATGGCTTCTTGTAGGGTGGGCGTACTCGCCCACCGTCGGGGCAGAGGTGGGCGAGTACGCCCACCCTACGAGGTCGGGATTTCATCTGTGCTCAACTGTGCCCCATCTGTGGCAAAAAAATTCTTGCCCGCGTCTCCGCGGTGAATCCGCATTTCCGGACTTAGCGACATGGTGATCACCATCGACGGGCCGGCGGGGACGGGAAAATCCAGCGTGGCGCGCGAGGTGGCGCGGCGGCTCGGTTACGATTTTCTCGACACCGGCGCCATGTACCGCGCCATCGGCCTGGAGGCGATCCGCCGCGAAGCGAATCTGGATGACCCGCGCGAACTGGCCTTCATCGCCGATCACTGCCGCATCGAATTTGACTGGAGCAAATCCCCTCCGGGCGTGTTGCTGAATGATGAGCCGGTCGGCCACCTGCTGCGCAGCGGCGAGGCGACGCGGGCGGCGTCCAAAGTCGCGGTGGTGCCGGCCATCCGCGCGCAGATGGTGCATCAGCAGCAGGAGATCGGCCGCCAGCGCGTCAACGTCGTCAGCGAAGGCCGCGACCAGGGGACGGTGGTTTTTCCAAAAGCCAAAGCCAAATTTTATCTCGACGCCAGCGCCCAGGAGCGCGCCCGGCGGCGTGTCGCCCAGCTCCGCGCCCGCGGCGAGATCGTCGATCACAACGACATCCTCGACCAGATCGTCACCCGCGACCAGCGCGACTCCGGCCGGGAAGTCGGCCCGCTGGCCATTCCCGCCGACGCTCTGGTCATCGATACCACCGACCTCACCATGGAGCAGGTGGTGCAGAAAATCCTCGCGCGCGTGGAGGGGCGGTGATCACTACCGAGCGCACCGCGCTGTGGAAGTTCCTGCAGGGATTCTGCCGGATCATGTGTGCGCGGCTGTTCGACCTCAAGGCATACGGAATGGAAAACGTGCCGAAACAAGGCCCGGCGATCCTGGCGTCCAACCACGGCAGCTATCTCGATCCGGTGGTGGTGGGCGTGCCGCTGGTGCGGCCGGTGAGCTATTTCGCCAAGAGCGAGCTTTTTTCCAACCACTACGGCAACCTGATTCTGCGCAACCTGCACGCATTTCCCGTGCGCCAGGGGGAAGGCGACCTGGGCGCCATCCGCGAGGCCATCGGGCGCCTGAAGGAGGGGCACATGCTCAATCTCTATCCGGAGGGTTCGCGCTCCGAAGATGGCCGGCTGCAGCCGGTCGAGCCGGGGCTGGCCCTGGTCGCCCGCCGCAGCGGGGCGCCGATCATCCCGGTGGCGATCAACGGATCGTTCCACGCCTGGCCGCGCGGGCAGATGGTCTGGCAGGCGCACCCGGTGCAGGTGATGTATGGCCCGCCCCTGGAGATTCACGGCCTTAAGGCCGATGCCGTGGCCCGGTTGCTCAGCGGAACCTGGGAAAAAATGCTGGTGGAGCTGCGCGCCAAACATCCCGAAAGCGTGCCGCGGCATGAGCGCCGCGCTTCGTAGAGGGGCGTATTCAACCAAAGAAACGACGGACGAGTACGATTAGATCAATGTCCATGTCCGCCGTGATTGTCATCGGCGCCTGAGGCGCCATGGTGATGGGATGTTCCGGGCGGCTCATCGTGGGCGTGGGTGATGGGGAGTTCTTCGGGCATGTTCAGGCGCACCACCGGCCCGACGATGGCGGCGGCGGCGAACATGCCGAGAATCACGATCAACACCACCCCCGGCCAGGGGGCGCTCTGCGGCATTTGCGGATGGGGTTCGGCGTCAACCGCGGCCGCATGGGCGTCGAGCAGCGCCGGCGCAGCTTCGGCGGCGGGCGCCTGGCCGGCAACGCACAGCAAGATGATCCACGCCGCCATGAGACACGCTGTTTTCATCGGGGTATCCTATTGCAAAATGTCCTTGAGCTGGGGAAGTTTCTCCAGCACCCGCGCCGGCTCCAGGGTTTTCACCGCCCAGTTGGCGTCGCCGAGCTTTTCGATCGAATAGCTGGTGGCCACCGCCAGCACGGGAAATCCCACGCCGCGCACGCTCTTGCAGACGGTGGGGGCATCTTCCACCACCAAGAAATCGGCGGGGTCGAGCGGCTTCTTCAGTTTCAGCTTTTCCGAGACCAGCCTGCTGGCCAGCAGATAGCCGGAGGGGTCGGGTTTGCCGACGGCCACATCCTCGGCCGAGACGATCACGGAAAAGCAGTCGCGCAGGCTCACGCCCTCGAGCATCGCCTCGATTTCCTCGCGCAAAGCGCCCGAACAAATCGCCAGCGGGACGTGCCGCCACAGGCCGCGGACGAATTCCTCGACACCGCCCAGGGCGTGATATTGCCGGCGATGGATCAGCTCCATCATCGCCTGGCTTTTGTAGGTCATCACCCGCAGGAAGGTCTTGGGATCGAGGTTGCGGTTGTGCTTCTCGAAGATGTGCTTGAACGCCCCCTTGTCGTCAAAACCGAGCAGGTCGCGGTAGTATTCGGTCTCGGTCAGCTCGATATGCTCGCCGGCCAGCACTTGGTGAAAGGCATGAAAGTGCAGCGGTTCGCTGTTCACGATCACGCCGTCAAAATCAAATAACACCGCCGCAGGCCAGCTCGACATAGGATGGGAAACGTTATCGAAGCGATTGCCGACAAGCAAGCGATTGCCCGGCGCCGTCCGCCGTGGGTTTAGGCAAGACCTTCTGGGAAGTTTTGCTGAACTCCTGGATATCTGGGGCGTCTAAATCACGTATTGGGGGGCGGCGCGCTGGCAATTTGGGTGCCTGGAATTGGTTTGAAAGTGGGTGGATGCGGTTGTAAGGTAACGCGCCCGCCTTGGATGGTGCTCGGCCAAAAGGGGCCGCGGGGCCGCGGGATGCGGCAGGATTGTTGGATTGTGCAATCAACCAGGAATGCGTACATGAAGCGAACGCTTAATCGGTGGCTGTTGGGTTTGGCGATCGGCGCGCTGGGGCTGGCGGCGATGCCGCTGGCGGGCGTGGAAAACGAGCGGGCGCGGGCGGCCGACCAGCAGCAGGGAATCGCCAGCGCCAGCAAGACCGAAGCGGCGACGCCGCAGCAACTGGCGTCGGTCGAGCAGCTCACCAGTGACGCCTTCAAGGCGCTGCGCGGGGGGAAGTTCGATCAGAGCAACACCCTGTTGTCTCGCGCGGCCAGCATTTCGCAGGATCCCGGCATCAAGCAGATGGCGAACTGGACCAACCAGTTCGAGACGCAACTGCAGGGTTTCCAGGCGGAGCGGCACAAACAATATGACAAGGCGGTGGCGGATGTGAAGCTGCTGCTCAAGCATGACAAGGCGGACTATGCCATCGACGCGGCGGCCAGGGCATTCATGCTGGCCGATGACAAGAATGA
The DNA here is from genome assembly GCA_036744635.1 of Tepidisphaeraceae bacterium. Classification (GTDB taxonomy): domain Bacteria; phylum Planctomycetota; class Phycisphaerae; order Tepidisphaerales; family Tepidisphaeraceae; genus DAIOHQ01. The sequence continues at coordinate 17,869 of DAIOHQ010000014.1, forward strand.
GTTTACCCAAGAGCCGTGGATGCGCGAGCTGATTGAGAAATCGGAGAAGCGGGCCGCGGAATATGATGCTCACGAACAGTGGATCAAGGCGCTGCGGCTCTATTCGGATCTGGGCTCGGTCGAGCCGGCCAATCCGCAGTGGAAGGATAAGCTCAAGCTGGCCACGCGCCGGCTTCGCCTGCTGGCGCTGTATGCCCCGGGCGAGCTGAAGGCGATTCAGAAATCGGAGGGCAAGGAACGGGAGGAGATCGATGCCCTGCTGCATCCCGCCACGCAGCCGGCCACCAATCCGGCGACGCAGCCGGCCAATCCGCTGACCAAGGCCAGCGAGCTCGATGACGACAAGGACCGCGACAGCTTCCGCATCGACTGGCACGAGACGCTCAAGGGCGTCGAAGTGAAGATGCTTTCGGAAGGATTGTATTACGCGCGGAAGAATTACTGGCGCGAGGTGAGCTACAAGGACATGATGATCGGCGGGCTGAACGGCCTGCGCACGCTGGCGGCTACCAAGGGGCTGGAGAAGGAATTCACCGGGCTGGGCGATCAGGAAAAGCGCGAGGCGTTTTTGAAGTCGATCGACGAGCAAGTGGAAGTTGCCAAGAAGGCCGAGGATGACAAGGCCGAGCGCACCGCGCTGCAAAATTTGCTGAAGGAGATGCCGAAGATCAATGAGGATACCGTGCAGCTTCCCGAGGAGGTGTGGGTCAGCGAATTCGCCGACGGGGCGTTTGAGGTGCTTGACCCGTTCACGGGCATGTTCTGGCCGAACGATCTCGAGGAATTCAACAAGACCACGCAGGGCGAATTCAGCGGCGTGGGCATTCAGATCGAAAGCGGCGACGATGGCAGCCTGAAGGTGGTCAGCCCGCTGGAGGACAGCCCGGCCTATAAGGCAGGCATCAAGGCCGGCGACATCATCACCCACATCAACGGCAAGAGCACCAAGGGAATCACGCTGAATCAGGCGGTGAAGACGATCACCGGTCCCTCCGGCACGCTGGTGACGCTGACGATCAAGAGCCCGGACAGGAAGGTCAAGGAATATCCGATCAAGCGCTCGACGATCAAGGTGGCGAGCATCAAAGGATGGTCGCACAAGCCCGGCGGCGGCTGGGATTATTTCGTCGATCCGCAGCAGAAGGTTGGCTACGTCCGCCTGACCAACTTCACCAAGACGACCGCCGATGACCTGGCCAAGGCGGTGGATGAAATGAAGGAGCAGGGGGTGAAGGCGATGATCCTGGATCTGCGCCACAACCCCGGAGGGTTGCTGCAGTCGGCCACGGAGGTGTCGGACAAGTTTTTGAAGAGCGGCGTGATCGTCTCAACCCACGCCGATCGGGAGACGCCCAATCCGCCGACCGAGGCGCGGGCACACGCCGACAACGATGAGTTTGACCTGCCCACGGTGGTGCTGATCAACCAGTATTCGGCCAGCGCCAGCGAGATCGTCTCAGGGGCGCTGAAGGATCACAAGCGGGCGATCCTGGTGGGCGAGCGCACCTTCGGCAAGGGCTCGGTGCAGATGCTCTTCCCGCTGGACGACCACGCGGCATACCTGAAGCTGACCACCAGCCACTATTATCTGCCCAGCGGGCGGTGCATTCATCGCGAGGAGAATTCCAAGGAATGGGGCGTGGATCCGGACGTGACGGTGGAGATGACTCCAGAGCAGATGCGGGCGGCCATCGATGCGCGGCAGGAGCTGGACATCTTGCGCGACGCCAACGCGCCGCCGGCCGAGGGCGAGCAGGAGAAGCTGAACGATGTGGCGCCGAAGATCGAAAACGCAGTCAAAGAAGCGCCGGTCAAAGGGACCACGCAGGAATCCACTGCCAAGAAAGATCCGCTCGACTGCGACCCGCAGTTGTCGGCGGCGCTGCTGGTGCTGCGATTGCAGTTGGCGGGGGCGCATCTGTAGGAGGCGTTGTGGAATCCTTTACGGCCGACGACATCGTGGAATTGCGCCACGATATTCAGCACGCAATCGATCAGCACGAACGGGGGGAGAGCGCGCCTTGGGATGCCGAGGCCTTCAAGGTTCGCGCCCGCGAGCTCGTGGAATCCCGTAGGGTGGGCGTACTCGCCCACCGACCCACAGGTGGGCGAGTACGCCCACCCTACGAAGCGCCGCATACGGGGGCGTGACAGGTTGCTGAGATAAAATCTCATTCGCGCCGTCGGCCGTGCTTCGTGATGTCGCCGATCCAGCGAGACTCCGGCCGAACGTCGATGCGGCAGCATTTTTGTCGCACGATTTATGCGGCTTCGACGGCCGCGTAGACCTTGCCGTGCTGTTTGAGCCATTCGACATCTCCGCTTTTCGCGCGGGTCTCCACTTGCCGCAGGAGTTCAACCACCTCGGGCTCGTAACATGGCTCAGTGGGATCGGCGTCCGGAATAACCGCTTCGACTTCGACCGCCACCACGAACCGTTCGGTCCGCACCAGCCGCGTTCGTCGGACTCGTTTGCCTTGAAGATGCATAGCTTCACTCATCGAAAAAGTGGACCGTGACCAACTTGGCCACATCGGCTCGAATCAAGTGCGACCATATGGCTTTGACGTCGGTGCCGTCCGCCAATGATTGGTAGACTTCTACGGCCGGATTCGGCAGGGCGTCGGGCCGTTCGGCAAGAAGCAATCCTTCTTCGATTCCGTCCACCACCTGCCACTCCAGGACGCCGCGCTCATCCAGTCGTTCCGCCGCGTGCTGCCCGATGACGTAGCGGCCATCAGCAACCAACTGGCGAATGGTCTCAAACAGGCGTCCCACCGATACTCCGGTATTGCTCACTCAGTTGTCGATCGATTTGAGTATAACACCAACAAATTCAGCAGGCACGAAAAAAGAGTGGTGAACCACAGCGGTGGGACTCACGCCATCTGCAGCGTGGCCAGGGCGGTGGGGACGGAGTCGCTGAACTCGAAGATTTTATCCAGGCCGGTGATCAGGAAGGCGCTCCAGACCTGGGTGCTCATGGCGCAGAGGACCAGGCGGCAGCCGTCGGCGTGCATCTGCTTGCGCAGCTTCAGCAGGCGGGCGATGTTCGAGGAATTGATGAAGTGGACGGCGGCAAAGTCGAGCACGGCGTGGGCGCGGCGGCCATTGGAGGGTTGCTCCAGCGACTCGAGGTCGTCGGTGAATTGCGGGTCGTCGGCCAGATGCACGACAACGGTGTTGTCCGACCACTTTTCGATCGGCATGAATCGCTCCTGATAAGTGGACGTACCGTAGCAGGGGAGGGGAGGGTTGGCAATCAGGCGGGAGTCCGTGCGGCATTCGTAGGGGCGGGGTTTCCCCGCCCGTGTTGTTGGACAAATGAGGAGGGCGGGGAGACCCCGCCCCTACAAATGTGGACGTTCAATCAATCGGCGATTCCCAGACCCGCAGGCCGGCGCGGCTGAGATAGATGGGGATGGTTTGGAAGGCGGGGTTGGATTGTTCGATGGCGGCCAGCATGGTGCGCTTGGCGGTGGAGTTGTTGCCGTTGAGGATCGTCACGGAGCCGCCGTCGCCGCCGGCGCCGTTGACCTTCCAGCCGACGGCGCCGTGCTGGCGGGCGATGTCGATGATCTGTTGGTGGGCCTCGCCAACCAGCGCTGAGTTCAGATTCGCCTGGGCGTTGGTGTTATCGATCATGGCCTGGCCAAGGGCGTGGAAATCGCCGGCGAAGAGGGCATCCTTTGACCGTTCGGCGGTCTGGCGCAGCGGCTGAAGCTTGGCCGCCTCCGGGCCGGCATCTTCCAACTCGCGGATCACCAGCCGATGCACGTTGGATGAGCTGTGGGCATGGCCGACGTAAACCAGCGCCAGGCGATTTTCCAGTTCCCACCAGATGGAATTGGGCACCTGAATCTGGCTGACGGTGGCGCGGGGATAATCATACATATCGATGTAGTTGATGCCGCCATAGGCGCTGGCGAGCTGGTCCTGAATGCCGCACTGCTGCTTGAGCAGCTCAGTCTCGATTTTATGTGCCGCCAGGGCGACTTCGTGCGGCGTGAGCTGGCCGGGCGTAAGCCGATCCAAGGCGCCGATCAGGGCCACGCTGACGGCCGCGCTGGTCCCGGTCGAGCAGCCGGCCGGACATTCGCTGAAGATCGATACGTCCAGCGCGATATGGCTGGGAATGTGCATGTAGTCGATGGCGGCTTCGAGCAGCGGGTTCTTGTCATAGGCGCCGCGGGGCTTGTCGATGGTGTAGCGGTGGCCGTAATTTTCGGCGTGGATGGTGATCTGCGGATGCTCGCGCGGCTGTTTGAAGACGCGAATCTGCACCTCGGCATAGGGATAGACGGCGATGTTGAAGACGCGGCCATGCTTGGCGAACCAGGTATCGGTCCAGCCGCCGTTGTCGCAGATGCGGATGGGGGCGACGGAATTGATGATACGGAGAAGATCGGATTCCGATGGCATAGTTGTCCTGATGCTGACGAGACAGTTTAGCGAGCGGCGGCCAAGTCACAATTGCGCGCCGCTTGCATTATAAAGCTTCCGCCGAGTTATCATGTCACGCGCCCGCCTCGGCGGCTATCGTGTGCCGGGGAGATGTGGAGACACAGTATGTCGATGGGATTGATTGTGGTGATCGTGGCCGCGGCGGTTGGGCTGGGCGCAATCGTGTTTCTGGTGAGCATCTACAACCGGCTGGTGACACTGAAGAACCGGTATCTGAATGGTTATTCGCAGATCGACGTGCAGCTCAAGCGGCGGTACGACCTGATCCCCAACCTGGTGGAGTCGGTGAAGGGCTACATGGCGCACGAGCGGCAGACGCTGGAGGCCGTGATCGCCGCCCGCAACACCGCCGCCAGCGCCAATGCCCAGGCCGCGGCCAATCCCGGCAGCGCCGTGGCGATTCGCGGCATCGCCTCGGCGGAAAACCAGCTCATGGCGGCGCTGGGCCAGTTCCGCATGCTCAGCGAGGCCTATCCGGATCTGAAGGCGAACCAGACGGTGGGGCGGCTGATGGAGGAACTCAGCAGCACGGAAAACCGCGTCGCCTTCGCCCGCCAGGCATACAACGACGCGGTCATGCTTTACAACACCAGCCGCCAGCAGTTTCCCAATGTCTTTGTCGCGGGCGCGTTTGGTTTCGCGCCGGCGGCGCTGTTTGAGATTGACGATGCCCGCCAGCGCGAAGTGGTGAACGTCTCGCTGGGGCATTGAAGGTTGTTGTGGATGCTGCGACAGGCAAGAATGCCTGTCAAACGGCAGACAGGAATGTCTGCCCCACCAGCCAGAGAAGAATGCCTGCCCCATCAGGCAGACAGGTTTGTCCGGCCTCATCGTGAGGAGTAATGGATTTTTTCGAACATCAGGACCGGGCACGAAAGCTGACGCGGCGGCTGGTGGCGCTGTTCGTGCTGGCCGTGGTGCTGATTCTATTGGCGGTGAACCTGGTCGCGTTCGGGGTGTTGCACCTTGCCAGCACCTACGACACCTATCGGCGCGATATGGCGCCGGTGGTGCGCCAGGACCGCGTCTATCCCGGCCGGTTTAATCGGATCGAGCCGCTCTGGACCAATGGCGAGGTATACGTCGGCGTCAGCATCGTGACGCTGCTGATCATCTTCGGCGGCAGCGCGTACAAGACCGCCTCGCTCTCCAGCGGCGGGCCGGCGGTGGCGCAGATGATGGGGGGAAAACTGCTGGTGCCGCAGCTCGCCGATGATGCGGAGCGCACGCTGCAGAACGTCGTCGAGGAAATGGCGATCGCCGCCGGTCTGCCGGTGCCGGCCGTGTACGTGATGGAGGAGGAACACGGCATCAACGCCTTCGCCGCCGGCTTTACGCCCCAGGATGCGGCCATCGGAGTGACGCGCGGGGCGGTCGACCAGCTTTCGCGCGATGAACTACAAGGGGTGATCGCGCACGAGTTCAGTCACATTCTCAATGGCGACATGCGCCTCAACGTCCGCCTGATTGGAATTCTCCACGGCATCCTGGTGATCGGCCTGATCGGCTATGGCCTGCTGCGCAGCCTGCAGTGGACCAGTTGGGGCGGCGGGCGCAGCCGATCCCGCGATGACAAAGATTCAGGCGCGGCATTCATCATTCTGGCCGCGATCACCGCGGTAGCGCTGATCGCCATCGGCTACATCGGCCTGTTCTTCGGAAGGCTGATCCAGGCGGCGGTGTCGCGGCAACGGGAATTTCTGGCCGACGCCTCGGCCGTGCAGTTCACCCGCAACCCCAACGGCTTGGCCGGGGCGCTGAAGAAGCTGGGAGCGATGAGCTCGGGCTCGAGGATTGAGAACATGCACGCAATGGAAATATCGCACATGTTCTTCGCCAACGGGATGGGGATGACGTTTGCCAACCTGCTGGCAACCCATCCGCCGCTGGCAGAGCGGATTCGCGCGATCGATCCGATGTTCAACGGCGTATTCGAGCCGAGGCCAGGAAAGCGGGACCTGGTCGAGCAATACGCCGGCCAGCAGCGCCCGGCGCCGCGCAGCGTGGTGGATGTGTTCACGGGCAAGGTGCGGCAGGAGAACGTGGCCGGATTCGGCGCGGCGCCGGCGACGGCGGCGATGCCGCTGGCCGCGGGCGAAGTGGCGGCACGAGTGGGCAAGCCGACGCCGGATACCGTGAACCAGGCGGCGGAGATGATCGGTTCGATGCCCCCGGCCATCTCCGCGGCGGCGCGCGAGCCGTTCGGCGCCCGCGGCGTGGTCTTCTGCCTGCTCCTCGACGAGCAGCCGGATGTGCTGCAGAAACAGCTCAAGATGCTGGAAAACACGGTGGATCCGACCTGCTATCAGGAAACGCTGCAACTGCTGAAATCGGCGCGGGCGCTGGGACCGGCAGCGCGCATGACGCTGCTGGACCTCGCCCTGCCGGCGCTGCGGCAGTTGTCGCAGCCGCAGACGATCCAGTTTCGGCGGGTGGTGAAGGATCTGATCGAGGCCGATGGGCGGGTGTCGCTCTTTGAATATGCGCTGCACAAGATCCTCGGCAAAAAGCTGTGGGAAACAGCGAAGCCGCCGAGTGCGAAATATGTCGCCATTCAGCCGCTGCTGGAGCCCGCGGCGGTGGTGCTGTCGGCGTTGGCTACGGCGGATGGCAAGTCCGAGGCCGACCAGCAGCAGGCCTTCGTGGCCGGGACAGCGCGGCTGGATGCGGCGAACCTGCGGCCTCCGGCGGATGCAAGCCTCCAGGCGCTGGATGATGCGCTGAATATGCTGGCCCAGGCATCGCCGCCGGTGAAGCGGCGGATCATCGATGCTTGCGCCCACTGCGTGGCGGCCGACGGGATTGTGCAGTTGGAAGAGGCGGAATTGCTGCGCGCGGTGGCCGCAGTGCTGGATTGCCCGCTGCCGCCGCTGGTGAATGGGTGAACGATCCGACCGCGCCAGTTTACGGCATGGTCGCTGTGCGGCCAGGGGGGTATATATTGAGACACATTCGAAAGGAAGGAACATGACGAAACTCCTGATCTGTGCGGCGCTGGCCGCGAGCGTGGTGGGATGCAAGGCGAAGGATGAAGGTCTCCGCACGGATAGCTCCGGGCGGATTGATTCATCGCAGACGTATCAGAGAAAGCATGAGCAGGTGGCAATACCGCCGGAGCTGCACACTGGTCAGATCGTGCGCGTGCATTTTCGCCGCGATGCCCTGGGGCTGGCCGCGCCCGCGCCATTGGCGCCGACCAGCGATGGGGTGGGCGGCAAGCCGATCTACCTCAACGGTGAGATCCGGGAGATCACCGGCGACTGGCTGGTAATCGCCGATGCGGGGCGACAGTATTGGATTCCGCGCGAAATGATCCTGCTGGTGGAAGCCACCCAGCAATCGCGATGAAACTCTGAAGACAGCGCGGGCGTCCAAGCGATGGCTGCGGTGCGCGCCGGCGTCGGCGCGTGCGGCCTGGCGACAATTTTCTGCAAAGGTGGCGTGCTATGAAACGGAATGTGCTGATATTGGTTGGGGTATTGGCGGCGGTGTTGGTGCTGGCGGGAATGCTGAACCGGCCGGAACGGGCGCGGGCGGCCGAGGCTACGGGGAAATCGCTGACAGCCGGGACGAACGTGACGGTTTTCCTGCGCGCGGACATTCTCGGTTCGCAGTATCCCAACCGCATGGTGGACACCTCCAACCTCTGCCAGAAGAAGGGGACCATCAGCGAAGTCAACGACGACTGGGTGGTGCTGCGCGACGGCGAAAAGGACGTATACATCGTCCGCCAGGCGGTGGTCATGATCGAGGTGGCGAAGTAGTCGCTCCCGGTCGCGCGGCGTTGCAAATTCCGCAGACGAAAGTATGATGTGGAGTATTATATTGGCTCCCATATATATAAACCACAGGCATCTGAAGGATTTGCATGGCAGCGTCTGATCCCCAGCGCGAGGTGGAGCGCGCCTCCACCACCACCGAAGGACTTCCCATCTCGCCCAGCCTCGGCCCCACGCTCGAGGCGGCGCACGTGCCGCAGCGCTCGACCCCGGTGGATGCCCGGGTGATCTATCTCTCGCTGCTGGCCATCGCCGTCGGAATCCTCGGGGCGCTGATGGCGCGGGTGCTGATCGCCGTGATCCACCTCATCACTAACCTATGTTTTCACGGGGTTTGGACCACTTCGGGGGATGTCGAGGGGCTGGCCCGGCCGCTGGCGCATCCGCACCTGTGGGTGATCCTGATTCCCGTGGTTGGCGCAATTCTGATCGGACTGCTGGCGCGCTACGGCTCGCGGGCGGTGGCCGGCCATGGCATTCCCGAGGCGATGGAGCAGGTGCTGACCAACGCCAGCCGCATCCCGCCGAAGATGACGTTTCTCAAACCCTTCTCGGCCGCAATTTCCATCGGCACCGGCGCGCCCTATGGCGCGGAAGGTCCGATCATCGCCACCGGCGGCGCCCTGGGCTCGCTGGTCGGACAACTCCTCAGCACCACCGCGCAGGAACGCAAGATTCTGCTGGCGGCCGGCGCCGCGGCGGGAATCGCGGCGGCGTTCAATGCGCCCATCGCCTCGGTGCTGCTGGCGGTGGAATTACTGCTGTTCGAGTTTCGCCCGCGCTCGCTGATCCCGGTGGCGCTGGCGTGCGTGGTGGCCGCGGCCATTCACATCAGCTTTGAAGGGCCCGAGCCTTTTTTCAGCTTCGGCCGCCAGCAGTTGGCCGAGCCGACCAAGCTGTTGGTTGCGATTTACGTCGCCATCGGCTGCGTGGTGGGCGTTGGCGCGGTAGTCCTGACTCGAACGGTATATCTGATCGAACATAGCTTCGAACGCCTGCCGATCCACTGGATGTGGCATCCCGCCATCGGCGGCCTGGTCGTCGGTATCATCGGATATTTCGTCCCGCGGACATTCGGCTCGGGCTATTACAACATCAACCACCTGCTGGAAAACAGCCTGACGCTGAAGGCGGTGGCCGTCCTAGGCGTGATGAAGTTTCTCTCCTGGACCATCTCGCTGGGAAGCGGCACGGCCGGCGGCACCCTGGCGCCGGTGTTTACGATCGGCGGCGCACTCGGCGCGGCCCTGGGCATCGCGGCGGCGACAATTTTCCCGCACGCGGGACTCAGCGTGGGAATGGCGGCGCTGGTGGGCATGGTCGGAATCTTCGCCGGCGCATCGCGGGCCCTGCTGACCAGCGTAGTCTTCGCCATCGAGACCACGATGGAACCAAAAGGAATTCTGCCGGCCCTGGGCGGATGCACCGCGGCCTATCTCGTCTCCTGTCTGCTGATGCGGCATTCCATCATGACCGAAAAGATGGTGCGGCAGGGCGTGCGCGTGCCCGAGGAATATCATCCCGATTTTCTCGATCAAGTGCTGGTGAAGGAAGTGATGGCCGGCCAGGTCACCAGCGTGCGCGCCGCGGACACATTGGCCATCGTCCGGCAGTGGATCGACAGCCACGCCTCCGGCAGTCAGCACCAGGGCTTTCCCGTGGTGGACGAAAACGGCCATCTGGCCGGCGTGCTCACCCGTCGAAACCTGCTGAATCCGCAGGAGCCGCCGCAGCGCATCGTGCGCGAGCTGCTGCAGCGCCGGCCAAGCGTGGTCTACGACGACTGCACCCTCCGCGAGGCCGCCGATCACATGGTCCGCCACGACGTCGGCCGCCTACCGGTCATGTCGCGCCAGGACCCCAGCAAGATCGTCGGCATGATCACCCGCAGCGATGTCCTGGGCGCCCACCGCCGCCGCATCGCGGAATCGACGGAGGACCGGCCCAGCATTTCCTGGAAAACGCTGCGCAAGAGTAATCCCCTGAAGCAATCTGAGGAGAAGGCGCCGCGATCGTAATTTCTCTGCAGATGGGAGCAGCCCACCGAGACGTGCTGTTTACGACACTTCCTCCGGAATTTCCGTGGCGCTGGCATGTCCTTTGGGCTCGGAAACCTCCAAAACCCGATGCACTCGCGGGCCGATTCGGCAGAGAATCTCATATGGAATGGTGTCGGCGAGGCGCGACAGGGCATAGACGCTGGCCGGGGAGAGCGGATCGGAATCGAGCACGGTCACCTGATCGCCCACCATCGCCGCCGGCACATCGCCCAAATCAATGATCGTCGAATCCATGCTGACGCGGCCGACTACCGGCGCGGGATGTCCGTTGACCATCATCACCGCCCGATTGGAAAAGCAGCGAAGATAGCCATCGCCATAACCGATCGGCACCAGCCCGATGCGGGTGGGGCGCGGGGCGTGCCAGGTCTGGCCATAGCCAACGCCGACGCCTTTGCGGATATCGCGGACATCCAGCAGCGGCGCCGTCCAGGTCAGTGCCGGCCGCAACGGTCGCTCCATCGCGGGCTGGCCGGTGGGGTCGATGCCGTACAGGCTGATCCCCGGGCGGACCATGTCGAGCTGGGATTCCGGCATCAGAAACAGCCCCGCCGAGCTGGCGATGTGCCGGATGATCGGCTTGCCGTCCAGCAGTTTCTTGCAGGCGCGGGAATGCAGGGCGGCGTTGAAGCGTTTCAATTGTTCGGCCGTGAAGGGATTTGCAATTTCTTCCGAGCAGGCGAAGTGCGAGCAGATTCCCCACAGCCGCAGCGACGGGTGCGACAGGATGGTGGAGATGACGTCATCGAGCGCCTGCAGGTCCACGCCGGAGCGGGTCATGCCGGTGTCGAGCATCACCTGAATATTGGCGCGTTTCTGGATGTTCATCGCGATGCGGGCGACGTCGTCGGCGGCGCTGGCGCTGCACACGGTCAGCACCCACCCCTTGCGGATGGCGGTTTCGATCCGGGAGCGCTGCAGCCCGACGAACGAATTCTCGACCGGCCGAAAAATCAGCACCGGTTGCCCCCCCTTGTGCATGGCGGGCAGATCGACGGCTTCATCGATGCTGGCGACGGCCAGGGCGTCGACCGCCGCCCGGCCGGTGACTGGATCGACGTGGTTGCACAGCGCATCGGCGATCAGGCCCGCGCCGTGGCCATAGGCATCGGCCTTGACGATCGCGCAGATCTGCGTGCCCGGAGCAAGCGACCGGCGAATGACCGCGGCGTTATGAAGGAGTGCGTCCCGCGAGATGACTGCCCGAGGTTCTCCCAGCGAATGCATCGCGTCCATGCGAATGCCCCATTCTTGGTAAAGACAATCCGTTGCGCCGGGGAGTATAGCGAATGATCGGAGAAACGCGAAAGGGGTGAGTCCTTTCCCCCGACTCCGCCATCGCCGACAATACGGAGATGCCGCAACCGCAAGCGACTGTCGCGACCACGCCTGGGCAAAGTCCAGGATCGCGTCTGGCGCGCCGACAGTTTCTCAAGCGCGCCCTGCTCTGGGGGGCAGGGCCGGCGGCGCTGGGAATCTACAGCACGCAGGTTGAGCCATTCTGGCTGGAGATGCACGAGCTTCCCATACAACTGGCGAATTGGCCGGCGGCCTTGGATGGCTTCCGCCTGGCACACCTGACCGACCTGCACGCCGGCAAGCACGTGCCGTTGGATTATCTCCGCGATGTGGTGAAGCGGGTGAACGACTGCGGCGCCGACTGCGTCGTCGTCACCGGCGACATCGTGCATCACGACGCCAGATGGGTGGATCGTGCCGCCGACCTGCTGGCCGCCATCCGGCCTCCGCTCTTCACCAGCCTGGGAAATCACGACTACTGCCACGGCATCAGCGTCAACCCGTGGTGCGACGTGCGCCTCGCTGATGCCCTCCAATCCGCGCTGGCGGAGCGAAAAATCCTCTGCCTGCGAAACGCCGCCGCATCATTGTCCCACAACGGCGGGCGCCTCTGGTTCGTCGGCCTGGAAGATTATTACACCGACCGCATGAATCCACAGAAAGCATTCGCTGGACGCGCTGCCGGGGAGGCTGTCATCGCGCTGTCCCACAACCCCGACACGGCCAAATATCTGACGGAGCATCGCCCGCAACTGATCCTCAGCGGCCACACCCACGGCGGCCAGGTGCGCATTCCCGGAATCGGCGCGCCCTATCTCAACATCTTCGACCGCCGCCTCGACAAGGGACTGTTTTCGCTGGGGGAAAGCACGCTGTATGTGAGTCGGGGCGTGGGATACATCAAGCGGATTCGCTTTTGCTGCCGGCCGGAAGTGCCGGTGCTTATTCTGCGATCGGCGCCGCAGCGAATCAAAGAACCGCGCGAACCAGGCCAATCCCGCCCGCAGCAAGAACCAGCCAGGTTGAATTCACATCCCACTTGAGCATGACGTACAGGGAAATACCCGCGACCAGCAGGCCGCCCACATCGACCGGCCCAGCGGCCAGCAGATTCATGCCCGGCGCCGCGCCAAACGCCGACACTCCCAGCCGCACTGCCACCACAAAAATCAATGCGACGACCGCGGCGTTCATCCCATCCAGCGCCCCGCGGGCGAAGCGATTGCGGCGGATGCGCGGCAATAGCGGGCCGAGAATGGCGATGAAACAAAACGCCGGAAAGAAGATCGCCGCGGTGGCCACGAACGCACCGACCACGCCGCCGGGCAGTCCACCGCCAAATTTCCCATACCCCAGCACGAAGCCGATAAACGTAGCCGTCGTCAGCAGCGGCCCGGGCGTCACCTGCCCGACGGCCACCGCGTCCAGCAGTTGCTGCTTGGTCAGCCAGCCGTGTTGATCCACCAGTCCACCCTGCAGATAGCTCACCAGCACGTATCCACTGCCGAACAGCGTCGCCCCCACCTTCAGAAAAAACAGCGCCATCCGCCCCATCTCGCCAAGATCAACAGTGGCCAACAGCGGCAGAGGAACAGGCAACAACATCGGCAGCGCCGTCAGATTCTCAATGCGCGGCCTTCCGTAATAAAGCGCGCCGGCGGCCGCGGAAAGCGCCAGGATCAGCAGCTCCGGCTGATGATGAATCAGCGCCGACGACGCCCCAGCGAGAACGCCGCCAAGCCCACCGAGCCAGCCGGCATGCGCCTCCAGCCAGCGCCACACCTCCGGCTCGGCCAGAAATCCCGTCATGGTCGCGACAATGGCGATGCCGCCCGTGAAGCCGTCTTTCACTCCGGTGCGGGCAAACCGCCAGAGCGCCGCCGCGATAATCGCGATCACGCAGGCATTGATCCCGCGCAGCACCCCCTGCACCTGCGGCACCTGCCCGAACGTGACGTACATCCACCCCAGCGGCAGAATGATCAGCACCGCCGGCAGGATGAAACAGACGCCCGCGGTGACCAGCCCGGCATAGCCGGCGCGGATCAAGCCAAGATGGATCGCCATCTCCGTCGAGTTGGGGCCGGGTACGAAATTGACCGCCGCCATCAAATCCAGGAAATGCTGGCGGTCCAGCCAACCCCGCCGCCGCACCACCTCGTCTTCCATCATCGCCACATGCGCTGCCGGCCCGCCGAATGCGGTAAATCCCAGGCGCGTGAACAGCCCCGCCACTTCGCGCAGGCGATGGCGGGGCGCGCTTGGTGACATGGATTGCTGCATCGAATCCGGTTGCGGCACGCGTGGCATTACAATCATTCGGCGCTGACTTCGCCACAGCAGGTGGTAGGTCCAGCCGTGGTATGGTGCTGCCAGCCCATACGCCCGAAGCGCAGCGCTCCTTCTGCCGTAGCATGGGTTTCCAACCCATGCCAAACGGCGTAACTAATGCACATCACCCAAAAAGTTGAGAGACTGATGCAAGACACGGTTGCCGTGTGAGGATTCCAGCCGATTTGGCACGGGTTAAGGAAAACCCGTGCTACGGGAAGAAGATCGCGGCATCACGCTTTGCACGTGGCAACGGCTCTCACGCCTCTACTGGCAACCTCCGCCCCCGTCATTACAATCCGCCCATGCGGCGGCATTTTCCCGACAGCAGCACATTTGCCGAGTCCGCACGATCCGCCCAGATCGTGCCGGTCTATCGCCAGTTGCTGGCCGACCGCCTCACGCCCGTCAGCGCCTTCCAGGCCCTCGGCCCGGCCGATCACGCCTTCCTCCTGGAAAGCGTCATCGGTGGTGAAAACATCGCCCGCTACAGCTTCATCGCCACCCGCCCTTCGCTGGTCTATCAGGCCGCCAATGGCCAGGCATCCATCGAACACGCCGGCCAGCGCCAGCAATTTCACACCGCCGATCCCCTCGCCGATCTGCAGAAACTCCTGCCCCCGCGCCGCTATTTCCGCGACAAGAATCTCCCCGCCTTCACCGGCGGCCTGGTGGGTTTCGCCGGCTACGACACCATCCGCTATTACGAAGCCGAGAAGCTGCAGGCGCCGCCCAAAGATGACCGCCGCCTCCCGGACCTGCTCTTCGGCCTCTATGGCGAGCTGGTGATTTTCGACCACGTCGACAAGACCATCAAAGTCGTCGCCAACGCCGATCTCACGAAAAGCAATTCCGCCGAAGAAGCCTACCGCGACGCCTGTGCCCGCATCGACGACATCGTGTGCCGCCTACAGCAGCCCGTGACACTCTCGCTCGGCGAGATCGATCCGCTCGCTCCTTCGACGCTCCAATACGAGAGCAATTTCACGCCGGAACAATTTCAGAACGCCGTCCGCGCCGGCCAGGAATACATCAAGGCCGGTGACATTTTTCAATTCGTCCCCAGCCAGCGCCTGCGGGTGAAAAGCGCCGTCGATCCCTTCGATGTCTACCGTGCCTTGCGCATCATCAACCCATCGCCGTTCATGTTTTATCTGAAAAGCCCGGCCTGCACGCTGATCGGCTCCAGCCCGGAAATCCTCTGCCGCGTGGTCGACCGTCACATCACCAGCCGGCCCCTGGCCGGCACCCGCAAGCGCGGCGCCACCGAAGAGGAAGACAAGGCGCTGGAGCGCGAGCTGCTGGCCGACCCCAAGGAACGGGCCGAGCACATCATGCTGGTCGACCTGCATCGCAACGACGTCGGCCGGGTCGCCGAAATCGGGTCGGTGCGGATCAGCGATGTGATGACCGTCGAGCGCTACAGCCACGTCATGCACATCACCACCAACGTCACCGGCACTTTGCAGGAGAAGATGACCGCGCTGGACGCCCTGCGGGTTTCCCTGCCGGTGGGCACCGTCAGCGGCGCCCCGAAAATCCGCGCCATGCAGATCATCGACGAGCTCGAACCCACCCGCCGCGGCCCCTACGGCGGCGCGGTGGGATATCTCGATTTCGCCGGCAACCTCGACACCTGCATCGCCCTGCGCACGATCGTCTGGACCGATGGCACCTTCGATCTGCAGGCCGGCGCCGGCGTCGTCGCCGATTCCGTCCCCGCTTCGGAATACGAAGAAACCATGAACAAGGCCAGAGCCTTGCTCAAGGCCGTGGAAATTGCCCAGGCGGGTTTCTAAAGGAGTGTTTCAAAAATCCTCTTCGGTGGGGCAGACATTCTTGTCTGCCACGGGACAATGTACTCATTGGCCCGTCTTATGCGGATTTTTGAAACAGTCTCTAAACCAGAGCGTGTCATCCTGAGCCGTACTCGGCGAAGGATCTGGCCACGAACACTTCAAGCCAGATTCTTCGCGGAGTACCGCTCAGAATTACAGTCTGGTGCGGTGGCGATGTTTCGAAGTGTATGCGCCCGTTGAAATCACAGCATCGCAATGCCTATGAAACGCATTCTTGAACGAACGACGGTCGCGGTGATGGCCGCGGGAATTCTCATGGTCTGGCAGCCGTGGGCGCACAGTCTCTTTCGCTGGGGGTTCCTCGTGACCATCGCCGGCATCGTCGGCTTCATGATCGCCTCGCACCTGCCGCAGCGCCAGCGTCCGGCGGCGGGACCGGCGGGACCGGAGGCGCGGCCATGAACGAGCCGCGCATCGAGCTGCGGGGCATCGCCAAGCGCTTCGATGACACCGTCGCCGTCGAAAAGCTCGATCTCACCGTACACGCCGGCGAATTCGTCGTCCTGCTCGGCCCCAGCGGCTGCGGCAAGACCACCACGCTGCGTATGATCGCCGGCCTGGAGACGCCCACAGAAGGGGACATTCTCATCGCCGCCAAACCCGTCATCCATCTCCCGCCCGGCCAGCGCGACATCGCCTTCGTCTTCCAGATGTTCGCCCTCTATCCCCACCTCAGCGTCGAGGAAAACATCGCCTTCCCGCTCCGCGCTGCCGGCATTTCGCGAAAACAGACGCGAACCCGCGTCGCCAACGTGATCGAGCGCCTCCATCTCAATCCACTGCGCAAACGCAAACCCAGACATCTCTCCGGCGGCGATCAGCAGCGCGTCAGCCTCGCCCGCGCCATGGTGCGCGAACCCCAGGCTTTTCTGATGGATGAGCCGCTCGGCACGCTGGATGCCGACCAGCGCGAGCGCACCCGCGAGCAGCTTCGCGCCATCCACAATGAACTGGGCGCTACCACCGTTTTCGTCACCCACGACCAGCTCGAGGCCATGAGCCTCGCCGACCGCATCGCGGTGATGAATGCCGGCCGGCTGCTGCAATACGATTCGCCGCGCGCCGTCTACGACCACCCGGCCGACCTGTTCGTCGCCCATTTCATCGGCTCGCCGGGGATGAATTTTCTCAAGGCATCGCGCCGCGGCGGCATCGTGCAGATTGAAGATTCCGGCCTGGTGCTGCGGGTCATCCCCACCGCCGACTCCCCCGAATCGGTCATCCTCGGCATCCGTCCCGAGCATGTCTCCATCGGCGACGGCGGCGCCCTCTGTACGGTCGAAAGCAGCGAACGGCTGGGATCGTACAACATGGTCGCCCTGCGCGTCGGCCCGGTGGCGATCAAGGCGCGGGTGCCGGCGCATCAAGTCGTCGCCGAAGGGCAGAAAGTGCCCGTGCGCCTCGATGCCGCCGGCTGCCGCTGGTTCGATCCCGCCACCACCCGCGCGCTGCCCTGGACGACGAGGGAGGTGGCCCTTGCCGCGCTATGAAATCGCCGGCCTGACCCGCGCCTTCGGCGGCGTCCGCGCCATTGATGACATCCACTTCGCCGCCGAACCGGGAGAATTCCTGGTCATTCTCGGCCCCACCGGCGCCGGCAAAACCACCCTGCTGCGAACCGTCGCCGGCCTGGAGCGCGCGGATGCCGGCCGGCTCCTGGCCGATGGCGAAGATATTTCCAACCTCCCGCCCGCCGCCCGCGACATGGCGATGGTCTTCCAGAATTTCTCGCTCTATCCGCGCCTCACCGTCTACGAAAACCTCGCCTTCCCGCTGCGCCCGCGCTGGCGGCGCATGTCGCGCGCCCAGATCGACCAGCGCGTCGTCTGGGCGGCCGAGCTGCTCGGCATCTCCTCGAAACTCGACCAGCGCCCCACCCAGCTTTCCGGCGGCCAGCAGCAGCGCGTCGCCATTGGCCGGGCCATCGTGCGTGAACCCAAGCTCTTCCTCCTCGATGAGCCGCTCGCCAGCCTCGACGCCAAGCTGCGCGAGCAGATGACCATCGAGCTGCATCGCCTGCAGCGCCGCCTCCGCGTCACCATGCTCTACGTCACCCACGACCAGATCGAAGCCATGAGCCTTGCCGACCGGATCGTCGTTCTCGACGCCGGTAAGGTTCTCCAGATCGGCACGCCGGATGACGTCTATCGCCGGCCAGCCTCCCCCCGCGTAGCCCAGATGCTGGGCAGCCCGCCGATCAACCTGCTCAGCGGCGACGAAGCCGCCGCCCTCGGCCTTCCATCCGCCAAAACCGTCGGCATCCGCCCCGAGCATCTGGCCATCGAACCCATCGCCGATGGCGGCGCCGTCGCCACCGTCGTCGAGCACCTCGGCCCGGTAACGGTCGTCGTGCTCGCGTTCAAAAACCTCAAGCTCCGCTGCACCTGCCACCCCGCCGCCGATGTCCGCGTCGGCGCCCACTTCCGCATCATCGCCAAACCCGCCGACCTGCTGCTGTGGGACCAGTAAACGCTTGGCCTTCGATCTGTGCTACAATCAGATGCACAATGACCGATGCGGCGCTGCAAACCCCAGCCGTTGCTCCGAAAAAGCATTCCCGGCTGCGGCGCTGGACCCGGCGCCTGCTGCGCCTGGCCGCCCTGATTTACATAGGACTTGTCGCCATCTTGTACGCTGCCCAGACAGGGTTGATTTTCTCCGGCCACTCCACCCAGGGGCAGCGGCAGGCGGTCGTGCGCCAAGGCGCCGATAACGAGCTGTTGCAACTACAAACCCCCAGCGGCGAACGGGTGGTGGCCCTCTTCGGCAAAGCCCTCGATGCCGACGGCAAGATCCGCCCCGACGCCGCCTCGCGCCCGACCATCATCTGGTTCTACGGCAACGCCATGTGCCTGGCCGACTGCTACAGCGAGTTCGGCCATTTCCGCCGCCTCGGCGCCAACGTGATCGTTCCCGAATACCTCGGCTACGGCATGAGCAGCGGCCAGCCCGGCGAACAAGGCTGCTACGATTCCGCCGACGCCGCCTACGAATATCTGCTGACCCGCCAGGACATCGACCACAGCCGCATCATTCCCGCCGGCTGGTCGCTCGGCGCGGGCGCGGCCATCGACCTGGCCTCCCGCAAAGCTGTCGCCGGCCTGATCACTTTCAGCGCTTTCACCTCGATGCCCGACATGGGCCATCACCTCTTCCCCTGGCTGCCCACCTCGCTGCTGGTCAAGCACCGCTTTGACAACGAGCGGAAGATCGCAAGAATCTCCTGTCCCATCCTGCTCGGCCACGGAACCGTCGACAGCATCGTTCCCTTCCCCATGTCCGCGAAGCTCAAGGCCGCCGCCAAAGCACCTCTCACCACGCTCTTCATCGACGGCGCCGACCACAACGATCTCTTCGAGGTCGGCGGCGATGCCCTTTGGTCGCAAGTCGGAAACTTCATCGAGAAGATCGCGCATAAATGACGCCTGGGCCGGTGGGGCAGACATTCCTGCCGCCGCTGTTTAGCCTGCTCGCTTGCGAGCAGCGCTTCTGCCGAATGTGCCTCAATGCTGGTAGGGCGGACATTCTTGTCTGCCACGGCTGGATGAGTGCAGGTGTACTCACCTGTGCGAATCCAGCCGTATCTCCACGTCAACGGGTCTAACTCTTGTTGTGGCGGCCCCACCTTTTACCCCCTCTCCCGGTACTCCGGGGGAGGGATGGGG
>DAIOHQ010000015.1:0-35568 GCA_036744635.1 Tepidisphaeraceae bacterium
GTGGCCGGACTCGGGCGGATGAGTACATCCACCGCTCCTCCGGCCACGGCAGACAGGAATGTCCGCCCCACCAATCAGCCGGATCGAGCGATAAACTTGCGCCGTTGGTTGAATGGCGGCCGTGAACTACAATCGCCGCCGCCGGATGTGCATGGATTGCGAAATCTTCTTGCCCTGATGTGCCTATGAGTCAGCTTTTACAGCATCCCGATGGAACCGCCCTGATCGAGCACGACCCATGGCTGCGGCCATACGAACGCGAGCTGCGCGAGCGCTACGCCTACTACCGCGCCGCCCTCGATCGCATGGACCAGGGCGGCGGCCTGCTCGGACCCATCAGCCAGGGGCATCAGTTTTTTGGCCTCAATCGCGGAGAACTCTACGGCAAGCAGGGGGTCTGGTGCCGGGAATGGGCCCCGCAGGCGCTGCAGCTTCGGCTCATTGGTGAATTCAACAACTGGGACCGCTTCGGCCACCCGCTGGTGCGCGACCAGTTCGGCATCTGGAGCCTGTTTCTCCCAGATGACAAATTCGCCGGCAAGCTCCTGCACGGCGGAAAGGTGAAGGTCCACGTGGTGCTTGAAAAAGGCGCCCCGATGGACCGTATTCCCGCCTATATCCGCCGCGTGGTTCAGGAACCGGGCAGCTCAAATTTCGTCGGGCAGTATTGGAACCCGCCGCAGGCGTATCGCTTTGAACACCCAGCGCCCAAGCTCTCGGCCGGCCTGCGCGTCTTCGAGGCCCACGTCGGCATGGCTCAGGAGGAAGGGAAGGTCGGCTCGTACAACGAGTTCACCGACAAAATCCTCCCGCGCATCGCCAGGCTGGGATATAACGCGGTGCAGCTCATGGCCATCATGGAGCACCCGTATTACGGCTCCTTCGGCTATCACGTCAGCAATTTCTTCGCGCCGTCCTCGCGCTTCGGCACGCCGGAGGAACTCAAGCGCCTGATCGACACCGCCCACGGCCTCGGTCTGCTGGTGCTACTGGATGCGGTCCACAGCCACGCGGTGAAGAACACCCAGGAGGGGCTGAATCTCTTCGACGGCACCGACTACCAATATTTCCACGCCGGCCCCCGCGGCCACCACGTGGCCTGGGACTCGATGCTCTTCGACTATTCCAAGTACGAAGTCCAGCGCTTCGGGCTGAGCAACTGCCGCTATTGGCTCGAAGAGTTCCGTTTCGACGGCTTCCGCTTCGACGGCGTCACCAGCATGATCTACCTCGATCATGGCCTGGGCAAAGAATTCAGCAGCTACGACCAGTATTTCGGCGAAAACATCGACCGCGACGCCGTCGCCTATCTGCAGCTCGCCAACGAATTGATTCACACCTTGAAGCCCGATGCGATTACTGTCGCCGAAGATGTCTCGGGAATGGCCGGCATGGCCCGCCCCGTCGCGGAAGGGGGGATCGGATTCGATTACCGCCTGGCCATGGGCGTGCCCGATTATTGGATCAAACTCTTCAAGGAAAAGCGCGATGAGGAGTGGAATCTCGGCGAGATCGTTCACACTCTGCTCAACCGCCGCGCCCGCGAGAAGCACATCGGCTATGCCGAGAGCCACGACCAGGCCCTGGTGGGGGACAAGACCATGGCCTTCTGGCTGATGGACAAGGAGATGTACTGGCACATGGGGGTGAACGATTTCAACCTGGTCATCGACCGAGGCATCGCCCTGCACAAGATGATCCGCCTGATCACCTTCAGCCTGGCCGGGGAGGGGTATCTCAACTTCATGGGCAACGAGTTCGGCCATCCCGAATGGGTCGATTTCCCCCGCGAAGGCAACGGCTACTCGTTCCACTACGCCCGCCGGCAATGGTCGCTGGCCGACAACCCCAACCTGAAATACGCCGGCCTGCAGGCCTTCGACGCCGCCATGCAGAAGCTCGATGAGGACCATCACCTGCTCAACGATCCCTTCATCGAGCAGCTTCTATTGCATGAAGAGAAGAAACAACTGATCTATCGCCGCGGCCCGCTGGTCTTCGCCTTCAACTTCCACCCCACCAACTCCTACTCCGATTGGCGCATCCCCGTCCCCGACGCCAAAGACTATCGCCTGGTCCTCAACAGCGAAAACCCCCGCTTCGCCGGCCCCGGCCTGGTCCGCGAACCGATGACCTACCCCCTGCAAAAAATAAAGGAAGCCGGCCGCAACCAGTCCATCCAAATCTACCTCCCCGCCCGCAGCGCCCAGGTCCTCGCCCCGATCTGAACGACGCGACACCTCACTATTTCTTCTCCGCCATGGCGGTGAATTCTATCGCCTTGGCGATCTGCTCCGCCCGCTGACCCGCCACCGTCGTCGGGTATTTCTTGGCAATGGACAGGCAATACTGCTCCACCTGCCCGCGCTGCTGCGTCGTCGCCTTCGGCATCGCGGTGTAGAGCTGATCGAGCATCTTCCGTGCTGCCAGCTCCTCCTCCACTTTCTTGTCGGCCTTGAGTTTCTTCAATGGCTCCTGCACCGACTTGCCCAACTCATCGTCGCCGAAAACGTTGCTGATCCGCGTGTACAGATCGAACGCCGCCACCGGCTTCTCCTCCGCCAGTTTGTCCGCCTGTGCCTTCCACTCCGTCCCCTCCTGCTTCACCTGCTCGAAAAGCTTCTCGGCGGACTCCGCCACGCCCTTTCCCGCGCTCTTGCGCAGTGGCTTGAGCAGCCGCATGCCCTGCTCGTACTGGTTCCACTCGAACAGTTCCACCGGCACCTTCAGCTTCGCGTCATATCCCTGGTCCTTGTACTTCCACTTCACCCCCTTCACCGCCTGCTGCACATCCGCCTCCAGGCGGTCTGGCACGCTGTAATTCAGCAACTGACCTTGAGGGCCAATGATTGGAAACTGATAGATGTTCCGCAGCGAGAGGTGCCACGCCCACAGCCCTTCCATCGCCCCCACGCTGTCGACAAATGCCGGCATCGCCAGCTTGGTCTCGCGCACGTACGATGAGACATCCTGGATCGTGTCGCTGGCGCCCACCGCGATGAACTTCACCGGCATGTCCTTGCAGGCCAACACCGTCTGATTGATCTTCGGGATCGTCGCCCGGCACGTCGGGCAGGTGCTCTCGTAAAAGAAAAGCACCAGCACCTTCCCCTTGAAATCCTCCAGCTTATAGTGCCCGCCGTCGCTGAAGCTCCCCGGTGGAAAATCCTCCACAATCGGTCGACCCTGCTGCGCCGCCGCCGGTAACGCGGCCAGCATCAATACAACAGACGCAAGTATCGCGGCTAGGAGTTTCGCTTTCATGTTTCTCCCGCTAAAGCTGGAAGTCCCCAATAACGCCGTGGAGCAAGCCGCCACCATACTCTATACTTCGCCGCCTCATCAAGGAGAAACCATGCTGCCCACCAGCACCAACGCATCCGTCACGCTCGCCTCGGCCATCCCTGCCAACCCCGACGCCATCGTCGTGCTGATCCACAAAGATGTGCCGCCGGCGCAGGCCAATGCCCAACTCCTCCCGGATGCCGATCGTCAGGCCTTCGGGCGTCTCCTCGACGCCAGGCTGGTGACCGGAAAATCCAATGAGCTCACCGTGCAGCTCATCGACACGCCCAAGCCGCACCGCCTGATCGTCATCGGCCTCGGCGATGCCAGGAAATTCTCCGCCGAATGCTTGAAGGAAGCCGCCGGCACGCTTGCCAGGGCCGCGCACAAGCACAAGCTGCGCATTCTCGCCGTCATCCCGCCCTCACTCCCCGACACCCTCCCCGGGATGCCCGAAAAGTCACAGGCCGGCCCCTCCGGACCCATCGCCATCGAAGCCCTCGCCACCGGCTTCCTCCTCGGCAGCTTCAACTATCAGGAATACAAAGGCACGGCCAATAAGAAGAAAGACGACGACAAACCCGCCGATTCCCGCCTTGCCATCCTCACCCAATCTCTCACCGGGGCTCCCAAATCCGCTCTCGACCAGGCCCTGCGCCGCGCCATCGCCGTCGCCGATGGCCAGAATTTCGCCCGCACCATCGCCTCCCGCCCCGGCAACGACATCAACCCGCCTTCCCTCGCCGAAGTCTCCCGAAAAATGGCCAAAGAGGTCGGCCTCGACTGCCGCATCCTGGACGAAAAGCAGCTCGCCGCTCTCGGCATGGGCGGCATCCTCGCCGTCGGCGCCGGCAGTTCCCAAACGCCCCCGCGCCTGATCGTGCTGCAGCACCGCCCCGGCGGCATCAAAGCCGCCCGCGCCCGCGCCAAGGCGGGTAAGAAACAGCAGCCCCTGCTCATCGTCGGCAAAGCCATCACCTTCGACACCGGCGGCATCTCCATCAAGCCCGCCGACAAAATGGGCCGGATGATCTTCGACAAATGCGGCGGCATGGCCGTCCTCGGACTGATGGTCGCCGTCGCCCGCCTCAACCTCCCCATCACGGTCGTCGGCATCCTCTCCAGCGCGGAAAATCACATCTCCCAAACCGCCTACCGTCCCGGCGATATCCTCCTCATGTTCAACGGCGTCACCGTCGAAGTCACCAACACCGACGCCGAAGGCCGCCTCGTCCTCGCCGACGCCCTCGCCTGGGGCATCCAGACTTTCAAGCCCTCTGCAGTCGTCGATCTGGCCACCCTCACCGGCGGCGTGATCGTCGCCCTCGGCAAAACCATGGCCGGGATTATTTCCAACGATGATGCCCTCGCCGCCGAAATCCAGCAGGCCGCCGACATTGCCGGTGAGAAAATCTGGCGTCTGCCGCTGGGCGAAGATCAGAAGGAACAGATCAAGTCCGATGCCGCCGACATCGTCAATTCCGCCGGCCGCGAAGGCCACCCCCTCCAGGGCGGCGCCTTCCTCAGCTATTTCATCCCCGACGGCCTGCCCTGGGCCCACCTCGACATCGCCGGCGTCGCCGACACCGAAAAAGACCTCCCCTTCTACGCCAAAGGCGCCACCGGCTGGGGCGTTCAAACGCTCCTGCAATGGGTCCTCGCGCGAATCAGCCAGCAGCAATGATCGCGTCGAAAACGCCATTGCTCAGCCGCGCCCGCGCAGCGCCACGTTGTCATCATGAGGTAATCCGAAGGATCTGGCCTCGAGGAGTGATCCATCCAGATTCTTCGGAGTACCTCAGAATGACAGCGTGCGCTTGGAACGGATGCGGGATACGGAGATCAGTTCAGCGCATGAAAAAGCCGATCGCGCCACGCGCGATCGGCTGCAGATTCTTCACCATCCACTACGGCTGAGTCGTCGCATGCCCCGACTCAAACGTGATCTTCTGGCCGCCGATCGAGCCATCCAGGATCAACCCGCCTGTGGGCACGACGAAAACTTCCATGCCGTGATCGAACTTGCTGGCCGCCGAGGCGCCGGCCTTCAGCACCACCGCCGATGCATTCGCCTCAAACGCGAGGTTTTCTGCCCGCAGCCGGTTCACGGCGGCGGCATTTTCAAACACGATCACCTCTTCGAACGTGTACCCGCCAATCTTCAGGCCAATGGATGCCTGGTTCAGATTGGCATAGCCGATCATCTGCCCCTGCTCGTACACGACGCCCCGGCCATGCGCGCCGCCCGCGATCAATCCGCCCGCTCCAATCGACGGGAAGACCGCATATCCATACGAACGGTTCATCACGAAGTCTCTGAATCCAGGGTCCTTCGCGTCCATGTCCTTCAGGGCGACATCCGCCTGCGCCTGCAGCGCATCCCGCTTGGCCTCGGTGCGCGGCTCGGGATTGCTGTTGCACCCCACTACCGAAAACGCCCCCAACAACGCCAATACGCCAACAAGTGCTCGTCGCATAATGTTCTCCTGCTGTAGAGTCTCTTGCGGCCAATATCCGGCCGCGCTGCAACTATTTTGGACCTGCCGCCAGCCGGCGCGAACGTCCAAACTTCCTTCATTTTCCAAAGACATAGACCTCGTGCCGCTCATCCCCGGCCAGGCGATACAACGTCGAGCTATATCCCCGGAACTGTTGCTTCATCATCTGCACGGCGTGCTCATCCGAGATGGCCGAAAACCGATGGAATTTCGGCGCCTCGTTGTCCGCGAACTCCAGCACATATTCCTGCAGCACCATCGTCCGCAGGTCGGCCGGGGCAACTCCCGCCATATTTTCCGTCATCGCACGCCTCCTTTCGTCAGGCAAGGCGATTTCTTTCTGCACACGCCGTGCCAGTAATCGCCGCCTCCTGCCTCAATCTCTGCTCCTCGTGCCAACCGTGCCCCGTGCCCATCAACGCAAAACGGCTGGCGCGCGTCGTGCGCACCAGCCGTTAGAGTCTGCGACTCCTTTCGCACCATCCCTGAGCCGCGGGAAGGCGCCCGCCTTCCAATTTCGTTGCCACTACTGCCGACTGCCCACCGCCGCCGCCTGACCAACCCCCTCCGGTTCCACTATGTGCTCGGCCACCAGTTGCTCCAGGAACTCCGCCAAACCCTCCTCATGATTCGGCTTAATGACCTTGTCGGCCACCGCAATCAGCGCCGCCCTGGCATTTCCCATCGCCACCCCCAGCCCCGCTCCGCGGATCATCGGGATGTCGTTTATGTCATCGCCGATCGCGATGATCTCCGACTCAGCGATCCCGTGCCGCCGGGCCACGTGCAGCACGGCCTCCCATTTGTTTACCGCCGGATCGAATATCTCCAGCACTTCCACCTTCGCGTTGGGCACGAACAATCCCTGGCACAAAATTCGCCCGCAAAACCGCTCATCCAGCTTCCGCTTCACCTCGGCGATTTCCTGCGGCCACGCCACGATCCCGATGCGGATCGTGTGCGGATGGGCATATTCCCCCAGCCGCCGCACGCGATGCACCTTCGAGCGCGTCAGCGCCATCCAATGCCGCGTCGACTCGTTCAGCTCCACTTCATCCGTGATCAGATAATCCACCCCGGCCGCGCTGGTATCCTGCAGCGCCAGCACCGCGTGCCCCCATTCCTCCAGCACCCCGCACACTTCCGCCGCCAGGGCCGGCTCCACCATCGTCCGGTGCAGCGTCACTTCCTGCCTGGTGTCTATCACCATCGCCCCGCCGGCGAACACCGCGGTGTCGTAGTGCGCCACCGCTTCCAGCACCGTTCTGCTCTCGGTCCAGTTCCGCCCGGTCGCGAAACAAACCAGCAGCCCCGCCTCCAAAGCCCGATGCACCGCGGCCTTCGACCGTTCCGTCACCGTCCCCGACGGCGACAACAGCGTGCCGTCCAGGTCGATCGCGATCATCCGATACTTCGTCGCTGCCATGATCTCCCGTACCCCGCCCAACGTAGCGAGTTGAAAAACGATTGCAACGTCAACCCGACTTGCCAACCACTCATCCACCGCACCGCTCGAATCTTCGCATTGCGCCCCGCCGCTCATCACGGTATACTGCGCCTCAGGAGCGTGTGCATGGCCTACAACCTCATCGAAAAACAGGTCCTCTTCAACGGCAAGAAGGTGCGCCTGGAGGTGCATCACCTCGAAAACGACCAGGGCCAGCGCTCCCAGCGCGAAATCGTCGTCCACCCCGGCGCCGTCGTCATTCTCGCCATCCGCGCTGACCAGCGCATCCTGCTGATCCGCAACCGCCGCTACGCCGTTGGCCAGATTCTCCTCGAGCTCCCCGCCGGCACGCTGGAGAAAGGCGAGGACCCGATGAACTGCGCCGGCCGCGAATTGCAGGAGGAAACCGGCTATCTCGCCGCCCGCATCCAGCCCATCGGAAATTTCTTCAGCTCCCCGGGCATTCTCACCGAGAAGATGTACGCATTCGCCGCCTATGATCTGGAACTGACCAAGACGGCCCTGGAAGAAGGAGAGGAGATCGAGCTCATGCCCGTTTTACTCGATGATGCGATTGACATGATCCGGGATGGCCAGATCGTCGACGCCAAGACCATCGCCACTCTCCTGCTTTTCGACCGTTTCCACCGCCACCCGGCCACGCAAGCCCGTGCCCAGCAAGAGGTTTGAACATGGGATGGGAAGACCGTCCATATTATCGAGAACGCGGCCGCGACTCCTACGGCGGGGTCTTTAAGTGGATTCTCTACGGCTCTGTGCCCCTTTTCACCGCCTTCGGCATCCGCGTCCGCGCTCACGCCTCACTGGTACTCTTCATCGGCCTGACCTTGCTGCTGGGATTGGGCAGGGGATTCTCCCCCATCGACACGGTTCAAAGCATGACCGCCCTGTTTCTGCTCGTGCTGCTCCACGAGTTTGGCCATTGCTTTACCGCCCGCTGGGTTGGCGGCGATGCCGACGAAATCATCATGCATCCGCTCGGCGGTCTTGCCCTGGCGACTCCGCCGCGCCGTCCGCTCCCGACATTCCTCACCGTTCTCGGCGGGCCCGCGGTCAACTTCATTATCTGCGTGATCTGCGGCGCCTTCCTTTGGAGTACAGGATATGGCGTGCCCTGGCGTCCTTTCGAACTGACGCCCAGAAATATGCACAGCATCGGTTGGTTCAGCGTCTGGGGCTGGGCATTGTGGATTTACGTCATGAGCTATGGCCTGCTCATGTTCAATCTGCTGCCGATCTTCCCCCTTGACGGCGGGCAGATGCTTCAAGCTGTGCTCTGGCCGAAGTTTGGCTATTACAAGTCCATGCTCTTCTCCTGTACTGCCGGCATCGTCGGCGCCGTCCTCGCCATCGGCTACGGCCTTGTCGACTCACCGGTAAATCTTTTCCTCATCCTCATCGCGATCATGGGATTGGTCTATTGTATTCAGCTCCGTCGCCAACTTCGCGCCAACGGCCCGGAAATGTATACCGATGAGGATGGCATCGACTATCAGGCCAGCATCTATGGCCCGCGGCACAGCCGGCGCAAGCGCAAGATCAGCCGCTGGAAAATCCGCCGCGTGCAGAAACTCGAACGCCGCGAAGAGCTCGAGCAGCAGCAGATCGACGCCATCCTCGCCAAGGTCTCCGCCCACGGAATGCAAAGCCTCACCTGGCGCGAAAAACGCGCCCTCCGCAAGGCAACCGAGCACCAGCGCCAACGCGACCAGGTCCTGTCCGACGCCCGCCGAGATACCCTATGATTCCCACGCGTCTTTTCCCGCCGGCGCGTGCCTGTGATCAGGATAATTTCCTGACTTCGTGCAAATACATAAGTTACGTAAACAAAGCAGTTTACATCCAAAAATTTATTTCCCCCCCCGCCCCAATCCATTGATTGACAGGGGTACGGGGCAAGAGTATAGTCAGCGGCGTTGCGTCGCAGGACGTGGCCATTCATTTGAGTAAACGGCGTCAAGCCGTGGCGCACTTCCGGAGGAGGACAGGAGCCACCCCTCCGGAAGTTTTTTTATACCCCTTTCCCACCATCATCCGACCACCACCTCGCGCCCTGACCTGCACGCCGATGATCGCTTGCCGATTCGGTGCGAATTGCGATCCGGTTGCCCCCCTGTAGAATCCATGCACATGGTGACGCAGCGGCGTGAACAGTTCGTATCCCGGGTGGCGGCCAACATCCCCCTGTGCCGCGAGCACTACAAACTCGTCCTCCGCCTCGATGCCTTTCCCCAGACCGATCCCGGCCAGTTCATCCAGGTCTCCTGCCGCGATCTCGACCTCGACTACAGCCCCGAAACCGAAACCGATTGGCGCCCCGGCGTCGTGCTCGATCTCAAGGGCCAGGAGCTCATGCGGCCGCTGGCGATGCTCCGCCGTCCGTTCTCCTTGGCCGGTCGCCGAGACCTGCCCAGCGGCCCGGTCGAGCTCGATCTCATTCACCGCGTCGTTGGCATCGGCACGAGCTGGCTCAGCCAACTTGAAGTTGGCCAGCGCCTGCACGTGCTCGGCCCGCTCGGCAACCGCTTCGAACTGCCGCCGAGGAGGGTGCTGGCCATCATGGTCGGCGGCGGCGTCGGGATTCCCCCGATGATCTATCTCGCCACCCGCCTCGCCGGCCAAGGCGCTGTCGCCTTCAGCGGCGCCCTCACCCGAGACCTGCTCCCACTGACCATCCGCCGCGACGTTCCGGTCCCCTCCGCCGACTCCTTCGAGCCGATCCTGTCGGTCGAAGAATTCGCTTGCCACGGGATTCCCGCCGTCATCTCCACAGACGACGGCTCCTACGGCTTCCGCGGCTTCATCACCCAGGCCCTGGAAAAATATCTCGACGCGCAGCATTTCGACGTGCCACCGGTGCTTTACACCTGCGGCCCCGAGCCGATGATGAAGCGGGTCGCGGAGATCGCGGCCAGCCGCGGGTTGGAATGCCAGGTGGCCGTGGAACGGGCGATGGCCTGCGGAATGGGAACCTGCCAAAGCTGCGCCATCCGCGTGCGAAAACCCGACCCTGCCCTCCCGCCGTTGGTCGGCCGGGACTGGGCCTACCGCCTCGCCTGCACCGACGGCCCGGTCTTTCGCGGCGCCGATCTGCTATGGTAATCCCCCGAACCAGCCAACGAAGGAAACCACTATGACAACCATCGGCATGCACTACGACGTGATTCCCGGCAAAGAGCAGGAGTTTGAAAAGGGCTTCCTCGCCGTGCTTGAACATCTCAAAACCGTGGCCGGCCATGTCGAATCCCACATGTACGAGGACGTCGCCTCGACCGGCAGCTATGTCATCCTGAGCGACTGGAACGACAAGGATTCCTTCCAGAAATTCCTGCAAAGCCCCGAGTTCGCCAAAGTAACCGCCTGGGGCCGCACAGAAATGCTCCGCGGCCGACCCAAGCACAAAGTTTACACCAACGACTGATCCGCATCTCACCCGCCGCTCAGGAGCGCGTCAGCCAGCGTACTCGCTGCCGTTGCCGATCAACTCCTTCGCCCAGGCTGCGTCCTGTGGATGCAGGGGCGGGTCGGGATTTCCGGTGTAGATGTAATCCTCATAGCTGGCCGCGTTGAAGACCCGATGCAATAGTTCCTGCAAATCCAACACTGCATCGCGATCGGGAGCGCGCAGCGGTACCGGGATCAGCGGAAGCCTTTCTCTGAGCTTGATAGGCCACACACCCACCCGACGCGGCACTTCGGCACGGCTTACCATCGCGTAATAGTCGCAATCAGGCAATCCTTCCATCGGCATTCGCGGCCCGCCATGGAGCAGATCGATCTCAACGAAGTTGACGTTGCTGTGCAGTATCCGCCGGCGCTTGGCGATGTACTGTTCTCGATCTGCGCCGGGTGTCTTATTACTTGGACTCAAAAGCTCAAGCGTAGTTATGATTTCCCTACTCTGGCGGTCTTGAATATTGAGATAGGATAAGCGCTCGGCTTCCACCGCCATCGGAACCTCGAGATAGACCGGCGGGTTGTTCACCAGCGAAGTGGTGCTGAGCGCGCCAGTCGATTTTATGGAAGTGCGCGCAATCGACACATCGGGAGCACCTACCAAACGCCGCTCCTCGTGCGATCGCTCGTGAATGTGCACGTATTCCTCCAGCACCACGATATAGGTTGGCCGAACCAGGGGGACCAGCGCCTGGGCAATGCCTGTGATGAACTGCTGGTGAAAATCGTGCCAGGCTTGCTCCTGCTCCAGATACGGATTCATACCGGGAAATGGCGAAGGCATAGGTACTCCTGATGATGCATTATACCGCCTTTCCGCCGCCGGCGCATCTGGAATCCGGGCGGCGTTGGTGTAAAACTGTGGCCGGCGATCATGAGCAATCAACCTGATCTTTCTGTCACGCTTGCGGGGCTGCGGCTGGCGAATCCTACGCTTACCTGCTCGGGCACCTGCGGGTACGCGTTTGAATACGCCGACTTCATGGATCTCGCCCAGCTTGGCGCGTTCGTGACCAAGTCGATCACCCGCGAAGAGCGGCCGGGCAACGAGCCGGCCCGCATTGTCGAAGTTCGCGCGGGAATGCTGAATGCCATCGGGCTGGCCAACGTCGGTCTTGACCGCTTCCTGGCCGAGAAGGTTCCGCTGCTGCGGAAGATGCCCTGCCCGGTGATCGTCAACGTCGCCGGCCACAGCTTTGACGACTACATCGAAACCTGCGCCGCCATGGCCGGCATCGACTGCATTGCCGCCGTCGAATTGAACGTCTCCTGCCCCAACGTCAAGGATGGCCTGACTTTCGGCACCCATCCCGGCCGGCTGAAGGAGCTGACGGCCGAGGTGAAGAAAGTGCTGCCGGCCAAGCCGCTGATCGTGAAGCTTTCGCCCAACGTCGAGGACATCACCCTGACCGCCCGTGCCACAATAGAAGGCGGCGCCGATATTCTGTCGTTGGTGAACACATTCACCGCCATGGCCATCGACATTCACAAGCGCCGCCCGCGCCTGGCCAACGTCACCGGCGGGCTTTCCGGCCCGGCCATCAAGCCGATCGCGTTGCACCTGGTCAGCCGCGTCTATCGCACCGTCGCCAAGGCCGCGGGCGTGCCGATCATCGGCATGGGAGGAATCCAATACTGGCAGGATGCGGTGGAGTTCATCCTCGCCGGCGCCAGCGCCGTCGCCATCGGCACCGCGCTGTTCGTCGACCCTGCCACCCCAAATAAAATCTGCCAGGGTCTGGGGGAATACATGGGCAAGATGAAAATCGACCGCCTCAGCGACCTGACAGGCGCCCTCGAACTCCCCGGCGACGAACCCCGCAAAGCGCCGTATCCGTGAAGTTTGCCATGCTGACAATGCTATAATGCCTGTGAGGTATGCCAAATGCCCATTACTGCCATCAATCACATCACCGTCGACGAAAACGGCATTGCCCGCATCGACGGCACCCGGATGACAGTGCTTCATATTGCCGAGGATCTGCTCGCTAACGCCTCTACGCCTGAGCAGATGGTGGCACAGTGGCCCCATCTGTCGCTGGGGCAGATCCATGCCGCGCTGTCCTATTACTACGATCATAAAGACCAGTTTGACGCCGAGGTCGAAGCAAACTTCAAGGATTACCAGGCTCGCCGTGAGGCGTCGCTTGATTCGCTGATTCGCCAAAAGATCAAGAAATACGGCGGGAGCGTTTGAGCCTTTCTATTTTGCCGTTGTGATTGAGCGGACACGTTGCACCCCCTTTTCGATCCTCCGAACCTTATGTCGATGGCGCTTTCGCTTGGTTGCTGAGGGCTTGTGCGCGGCGGAGGAGGGTTATGAATTCTGCGCGTTGGCCGGTTTTGTCGTTACCTTTGGCAGCTTCGGCAAGGGCGAAGAGGGTGTCGTAGGTGGCGGCGGCTTTGTGGGGGGAATCCTCTAGGAGCATGCCGAAGCCGGCGACGGCGGCGGCGAAACGGAAGTCTTCGGAGGGGGCTGTGGGGTCGGCCAGTTCATTGGTATTGGCGAATTCGAGGGTGCTGGTCTGGGTGGCAGCGGGGAGAACGTACTGGAGCTTGACGGTGAGGATGGGGCGGCTGCCGGGGGCGGATGTAGAGCGAGCGGGAATGACGTCGTAGAGCGCGGTGACAGCCCGGCCGGCTTCGATGGTGGCGCCTTGGGTGGCGCCGGCGGGGCGGGTGGCCGGCGCGGGCGCGGGCGCGGCGGATTCGTAGCCGATCAGGCGATAGGATTTGACCCTGTCCTGGTTAAAGCTGACCTGCACTTTGACGTCACGGGCGATGGTTTGCGGCGTGGAGGTGGCTACATCTCGGGCTTGCAGGCCGATGCGAGCGAGTTGGTGTCCTTCATTCCAGGGGCACGGGCCAATCTCGATGTTGGCCGCGAAGGGTGTTCCGGGCGCGGGCGGGGCGTAGTGGTAGTCGAAGGCGTTGACCATCTCTTCGATGCGGACTTCTTCCTTGGGCGGCAACTGGCCGTTTTTCAGGTGCCGCTTGATCTGGCCATAGGAGGCGTTGCCGACGTCCAGGGGGAAGGTGGAGGTTGGCTGATCGAGCACGGAGACGAAGGGGTTTTCGCCGGTGCCGCTGCCGCCGGGGATACCGGGTAAGTCGCCAGCGCCATCCTCGCCGCCATTATGGCCGTCGAGGTTGGGGAAGATGAGCGTGGGTGGATTGACGCTGGTGGTGGGATCGCGGCGGGAGATCTGCTCGCGGGTGCGATAGAGGCGGGGAAGGACGGTGGCATAGGTGCCGGCGACGATGAGGATGGAAGCCGCGATGACCAGCACAAGGCGGCGGCGATTGCGGGCGGCGATGGCCTGCTGCTCGGGGGAGGGCAGGCGCAGGGGCTGTTCGATGCGCTGCTCGATAGTCTGGCGCTGGGCGGGGGTGAGGCCGGGGGCGGGTTCGCGTTGCAGCTCAGCGCCAAGCAGGCGCGCGGTGGCCTGAAGGTCGGTGACGAATTGGCGGGCGGCCGGATCCTGCTGGAGCAGGGCCTCGATCTGCGGGCGCTGCTCGGCGGGAAGCTCGCCGAGGGCGTAGGCGGTGAGACGGGGATCGTCGATTTGGTCGTTCATGATTGCCTCAACATCGAGGAAGCATCCTCGTTTTGGGTCAGGCGCTGGCGGATGGTCTTGAGTCCGGTGTGGATAAGGAATCCGACGTTGGTGACCGTCAGCTTGGTGACGCTGCTGATCTCTTTGTAGGACAGGCCGTGCTGAAACTTCAGCCGGATGACTTCCTGCTGGTTGGGCGGAAGCAGTTGCAGCATTTTCGCGATCTGGCCGGCCGAATCCTTTTCCTCGGCTAGTTGGGGCGGCGGCGGCTGGGCGCTGCTTGTCGATTCCTGCTGCTGGTCGGTCATCAGGCTCATGCGGCGGTCCTTGCGTTTGATGTCCAGGGCCCGGTTGCGGGTGACGGTGTAGAGCCATTCGGCGAGCTTGGGCTCGATTTGGCTGCGATTCTGGGCGCACAGGCGCAGAAATGTTTCCTGCACGACGTCGCGGGCGGCTTCGACGTTTCCCAACAACCGCAAGGCGTAGAGCGTCAGCGGCTTTTCAAAGCGGTCGACGGCCAGGCGAATCCAGTCGTCACCATCTGCATGTTTGCCCATCGGCCGGCCCGCCGGTTCAAGGTTTTGTCTGTGAGTATCACGCACGAGACTCCGGGTTCTTAGGGATGGGGATGATAACAGAGCGGCTTGCCGGGGAGGTTTTGGGGGTTTTGGATTGGGGAAGTGATTTTGAAATGTGGGACATTTGGGGACATTTTGGGACATGGGGTTGTCATTAGTCATTTGTCCTTGGTCACTTGTGTCGAGGTGGGAAGATAGGAAGTTTGCTCGGAACTGGGACATTGGAATGATGAATGATGAGTGCTGAATGCTGAATGGGGAGCGCGGAGTGGGCGGGATGAGGCGACTTCGGGAAACGCGGGATGTTGGCAGCGGCATTGGAAACCCCCTTTGGTTTGGATGGCCGAGGATGTTTATCGTCGCGGCGTATGTTAGGGTTTTGTTTGAGGATTGTCAAGTGAAATTTCTCAACAGTGAAATTTCTCAACAATCTGGCCGGAGTTGGAGGATTCAGGGAAATGATTCACGAGCCAGTGGGAGCAACCATTCAGCGGGTCGCGCGGCTCCGTCGATTGAACGCTCCCATCCTCAATCTTCAATAAACTCCAACACCGGAATGCTCACCCCGCGCGGCGTCGGGGCGGAACCGGGAGTCTCCACCGCCGGCACATCCGCCAGCGTACGCACCATCGCGATCTCATCGCAGCCATCCTGCTTCGGGCAGCGCACGCAGTCGCTCCACACCTTCAGCGGCAGGCTCTCCTTGCTGACCACCTCGAAGCCCAGCTTGGCGAAAAACTTCTCCTCGTAGGTGAGGCTCATCAGCTTGCGGATGCCCAGCCGCCGGCACTCCTCGATCGCCCACTCCGTCAGCTTCCGGCCAATCCCGCGCCCGCGAAATTCCTGGTCCACCGCCAGCGACCGCACCTCCGCCAGGTCCGACCAGATGATCGTCACCGCGCAGCAGCCCACCACCAGCCCCTCCGACCCGTCCAGCTCGTAGACCGCGAAATCGCGCAGGTCCTCAAAAAGCTGCGAGTAGCTCTTGAACAGCATCTTCCCCAGCTCGGCGTGGCTGTTGATGACCTCCTGCATGCGCGGAACGTCGGAAATGGTGGCGGCTCTGATCATTTCGATTACGAAGGCTCCTCAGTTGAGATCGATCATAACAGATACGTGAAATCCAGCGAAAAGTTTATCGGCAGAAGCATCCGCCCCTCGCCAGCCCGCAGGCTTCATTTCGCGAGGAAGATGAACTCAATCTCCACCGCCGCGTCGAGCGGCAGCGTGTTCACGCCCACCGCCGCCCGCACGTGCTTCCCGCTCTCGCCAAACAGCTCAATCAGAAACTCGCTGGCCCCATTCGCCACCTTCGGCTGCTCGCTGAAGCTGGAATCGCTCGACACGAACGCCCCCACCCGCAGCACGCCGGCCAGGCTTTCCAATGCCCCCTCCCCCAGCGATGCCACCGCCGCCAGGGCGTTGATGACGCACTGCCGCGCCGCCTCCCGCGCTGATTCGATCGAGCAGTGCGACGGCACCTGCCCGGCCGCCAGCAGCTTGCCATCCTTCATCGGAAGCTGCCCGGACACGAAGATCATGTTGCCAACCCGCTTGGCCGGCACGTATGCCCCGAACGGTCCGGAGACGGTGGGAAGCACGATCTTCAATTCCCCAAGACGCTGCGACAATGACGCCATCGTGTTTCCTCTTCAGAACAAGCATTATTATACCGTACGACGATCGGATGGGCTGGCCATGGGCGAACTGCACACAATTACCTCCTTCAGCGATCCCCGAATCGCGGCCTACGCGAACCTCAAGGACCGCGACCTCGCCCGCAAGGGAAACCGTTTCATCGCCGAAGGCGAGCAGGTCGTCCGCCGCCTCCTGGCCAGCGACTACCCAACCGAATCCCTGCTGGTTGCGGAAAATCGGCTGAATCGAATCGAGCAGGAAGTTCCCCCGGATGTGCCGGTCTATGTCGGCCCGGCAGCATTGGTGAACTCCATCCTCGGCTTCAAGTTTCACTCCGGCATCATGGCGGTAGGGCGGCGAAAGACGGAGATGACGCTGGAAAAGCTGCTTCCCCCGCCGGCGATGGCCGGCAAGCCGCTGACGCTGGTAATCTGTCCCGAGACCAATAACACCGAAAACATCGGTTGCCTGATCCGCATCGCCGCCGGTTTCGGCGTCGATGCGATGCTCCTCGGCCCGCAATGCTGCGATCCCTTCTGGCGGCAGTCGATCCGGGTCTCCATGGGAAACATTTTTCACCTGCCCATCCTGCAGACCGATGACCTGCATCGCGACCTGCGCCGCCTGCGCCAGCAGTGGTCCGTAGAACATCTCGCCACCGTGCTGGATGAACACGCCGAGCCGCTCTCGCCGGCATCTCGGCAATCGCGGCACATCTCCCTGCTCTTCGGCAACGAGGCGCACGGCCTCGGTGATGAATGGCTGGCCGAATGCCGGCGGCGCATCACCATTCCGATGCGAATGGGTACTGATTCGCTGAACGTCTCCGTGGCCGCCGGAATTCTTCTCTACGAAATGACCAGGCAGATATGAAAGGCGGATACGGCCAAAGAAACGGGGCTTGCAAAAAGCAGCTTCGCAAGCCCCGGGACGACGGGTTATAGACACTGGAGTTTGGTAGTGGGTCAGTTTTGGGCGCCACAGGTCGGCATACTCGCTGCATACTCGCAGACCTGTGTCTTACTGCGTCGCTACGCGGCACAGGTCTCGGAGTACCGCGACCTGTGGCACCCAGAAATTTCAAACTGACCCATTGCTTGGAGTTTCAATGCAGGTCCGGCCGATTTTTCTCGGGATAGAGGATTTCTTCCATCGGCGTTCCGGGATGAAATCGCTCGTGGTTTTCCGCAACCTTATCCGGCTCGGCGGTGGCTTCAAGGACTTCTTCTTCGCTCAGCTTGCCGTCGATGACGTCGGGCGGCATGTGCGAAATATTTTGCGCCTCCGCGCCCAAATATCGCGAGCCACTGTGCTCGGTATCGGTGCCGGTTGGATCAAAAATGCTGCGTGTCATAGAGCCTCCTTTCGATGGATTGCTCTACCCTCCCATGTTGCAATTAACATGCCAAACCGACGCAACAACAGCGCTGGATGCATAAAAAAAGAAAGCCGCTCGCGCGGCGCGCGAGCGGCAGCAGATTGTGCCAAATTCCTACCACCGGCCGGGATCGGAGACCTTGTCGCCTTCAAATCGCACCAGCGTGTTGGTCGCCCGGCTCTTCCAGTACTTCCACACGTCCGAACCCAAGTCGGGGGTGGCATGGTCCGGCGGATAGCCGACCGCGAGAATGACCCCTTCCTTGGTCATGCCCGGAAGGACCTGGCCGTTCTTGATGCCCTTCTGATCGATCTCGCTCATGCCGGCCGTCGACTTGCACTGTGGGCCGAAGATCTTGTCGAGATGGGTAAAGTGATCCTCGTGCAGGTCTTTATAGAACATATAGCTGTAGACCTGCCCCGCGTGCGGGCCGCTGTTCACGGTGAAGGTGGCCGACTTGCTCGATACGCCGTTGATCGTCACCGGCGTGCAGCGATCCAGTTTCGCGTAGAGCACGTAATTCACCGACCAGATCTCGTTCTTGGCCCCCTCATAGTGCAGCGGGACCAGCGTCATCACCGGCTGATTGACGTAATGGTAGCCGCCTGCGCCCCCCCCTCCGCCAGCCTTGGCTTTGCCTCCGTCGTCGCCCCCTCCGCCTCCGAACATTTTGCACCCGCCAAGCGACAACATGCC
This sequence comes from Tepidisphaeraceae bacterium, assembly GCA_036744635.1. Classification (GTDB taxonomy): domain Bacteria; phylum Planctomycetota; class Phycisphaerae; order Tepidisphaerales; family Tepidisphaeraceae; genus DAIOHQ01. Next base: position 18,555 of record DAIOHQ010000015.1, read on the forward strand.
GAGACAGGCCGCCAATACCGCAACGTTGCGAAACATGTGTAACTCCTTTCCTGAGATGAGGTCCTTGCATCAAAAGATAGCGGGAGTTTGCTCGCAAGGGAATAGGGAACCGTGCGGCATTTGGCGAAGCCGCCCCGCCGGCCGCTGCGGAATGTCACGGGGGGCGATAATCCTTGCGGCTGCGGTGGGGTCGGCATTACAGTGAGGGCGCCCAAGAGGGTTTCTCCGGCACGAGTTAGAGCGAGGGACGAACAAGCGCCGAAGACACCAGACGACTGACACCTTTGTTCATCCTCAGAGGAACGAGCTTATGTCCAGCACATTCTCCAAATCATTGCGCAGCATCGTGGCGGTGAACGGGTTCGGGCGGCGTCCGATTGCGCGGGCGCAGGAGAAGCTCCGCCGCGCTGTCTGCGAAAGCCTCGAACAGCGCGTGTTCCTCTCCACCACCACGTTGACCAACGGCACCGGCGACCATGCCCTGACCGTGACCGTCGATGCCTACGGCTCGTACGGGTCGGCCACCACCGCCGACGATGCCTATTTCGATCCGGCCGGGCCGGCGATTGGCAGCTCGGGGACGACCTTTGAATCGGGGCTGTATTTCGAGCCGCTGCGCAACTTCCTCACCGAATCCGCCTTTGGGGCCAACCTGAACCCGATTTCCTTCACCAGCACCTCGCCCACCCAGGCGGTCAGCCAGTTCACCGTGGCCGGCTTCGCCGTGACGTTGACGCAGACGGTAAGCGCCATCACCCCGGCCGGGTCGGTGCTGACGCAGACCTATGCCTTCACCAACAACAATGCCAGCACGCAGAATTTCAAAGTGGCGCGGCACGTGGACGGCGATCTGGGTTTCGTGGCCGGCCTGGACGACTTTGCCGGCGTGACCGGCGACGGGCGCTTCGTGTTCGAATTCGACACCGGCAATCTGCCCACCACCACGGCCACCACCCCCTATATCGGCATCAGCAGCTCCGGCGGGACACCGGTGGGCTACACGGTTCAGCCCTATCGCTACACCACGAGCATCATCCAGGGCAATGGCATCCCCGCGGCCGACCTGAACGTGGTCAGCGGAGATGCCGATCTCAATCGCATCACCGATACCGGCTACGACGTCACCATCACCTTGGAAGACGCCCTGTCAATCGCGCCTGGACAAACAGCCAGCTATTCCACGATCACCACCTTCAGCGAAGGCAATCCGGTGGAAGTGACCGCCCCAGGCCAGCTCCGGCTTGATTCCTCATCGTATAACGTGCCGGAAAGCGCGGGCGTGGCGCAGGTGACGGTGCAGCGCGTCAATGGCTCGGCCGGCTCGGTCGGCGTCAATTTCTCGACCAGCCCAGGCACGGCGACGGCGGGCGCCGACTACACGCCCGTCAGCGGCACGCTGCTCTTTGCCGACGGCGAAACCAGCAAAGTGATCGACATCCCGATCATCAACGACAGCCTCTCGGAAGGAAACGAATTCTTCAACGTCAACCTGACTTCGCCCAGCGGCGGCGCGGCCATTGCGTTCCCGGCCACCAGTGCCGTTAATATCATCGATGATGATCTGCCGGGTCAGTTTCAGTTCAGCTCGATCAACTACAGCCGGATCGAGACCGGCGGCGTGGCCGCGATCAATGTCGAGCGCGTCGGCGGGATCATCGGCACGGTTACCGTTGACTACACCACCGGCGACGGCACCGCGACGGCTGGCGCCGACTACACCGCCACCAGCGGCACGCTGACGTTCGCGCCGGGCGAGTTGGTCAAGACGATCAACGTGCCGATCACGGATGACCAGATCGTGGAGGGCGATGAGACGGTGAATCTCGCCCTCAGCAATCCGACCAACGGCTCGTCGCTGGTGCAGGGGCGGGACCAGTCCATTTTGACCATCGTGGATGATGACTCAACGTTCCAGTTTGACGCCGCCAGCTACAACGTCGACGAAAACGCGGGGACGGCGGTGATCAGCGTCACCCGCGCGGGCAGTACCGCCACGGGCGCAAGCGTCGGCTATCTCACCAGCGATGGCACCGCAGTCGACGGCGAGGACTATAACGCAGTGGCCGGGACATTGAGCTTTGCCCCGGGCGATACCAGCAAGCAGATCGTGATTCCGATCATTGACACGCTCGGCTTCGAGCCGACGGAGAACGTGAACGTTTCGCTGGTGAATGCGGCCGGCGATGGCGCGCGGCTGGGCGCGCAGGCGTCGGCGACGTTGAACATTCTCAATGTCGACCGCGAAGGCCCGCAGGTGCTCGATGTGGATCTGGTAACGCCGGGCCCGCGCATTGATGGCGTGCGGGTGACGTTCAGCGAACCGGTCACCACCGGCGCGCCCGAGAATTTCCCGACTACGTTCAATTTGTTCGCCAAGACCAAGGGCGGGCTTTACAAGCTGGTGCAGGTGCAGTCACTGCAATACAACGACGACAACACTCAGGCCACGCTGATCCTGGCCAAGCCGCTGCCGCTGAACCAAAGCGTGCAGGTGACGGTGAACCCCATCGGGGGATTGACGGATATTGCCGGCAACGCGCTGAATGCGACCGGGTCCGCGCCGGCGAGCCGGTTCGACGCCTTCCTGACCCGCGGCACGCGCATCACCTATTTTGACAGCAACGGCGACAAGGTGAAGCTGGGCGTGCGCGGCGGCGGTTTTCTGGAGTTGACGCAGGGCGCAGACGGCGAGGCCACGTCGTTGCGGGTAGTGAATGGCCGGCCTGGCATCACCACCTTGTTCGGCACGGTAACCAAAGAACGAGATGGCGACGGGATCACGACGATCGACGATCTGATCGGAATAGCGGGCTTGAACAACACGCTGAGCAACCCGCCGTTCTCAGTCACCCGGATCGAGTGAACAGGCTCATTTATCGCTGTAGGGTTCTTCCGCCCGGTCCCAGTTGTCTTTGGAGATGTCCGGCAGCGCAAACTCCTTATCTTTGAGATCGGAATTAACCTGCACCTTCTGAAGGTCGGTGGTGCGGGTGACGGTCTGGTTGGCATCGACGGTTTCGATTCGGATGGGGAAATGGGTTTTCGGGTCGACCCAGACGTCGATGTGGTGGAATTTTCTGGCGAAATCGCCTTTGGGTTTGGGGATGAGCTGGAGGTGCAAAGTGGGGGCGTCCGCGGGGGCGGCGGGGTCGGATTTGTTGGGCTGGAGTTTCTTCACATCAAAATATTTGTGTACTTCTGATTTGTCCTGGCCGATCGGCAGGGGGAAGGGGCCTTCGCCGAGCTTGATGATGTCGATCTTTTCTCCGGGTTTGAGAATCTGGCGGCGGACTTCGGATTTTTTCAGGTAATTGCGGTCGGTGAGCCAGCCGTTTTCGAGCAGGTATTCCAGCTTCTCATTCTGCACCTGGTTGCCGGTGAGCTTCTTGTCGAAGACCACGTGTAAGCGGGAGGCCCCATCTTTTTGGCGTTGAAAGGCGACCGTGCCTGTGCGCGAGAAGTTGTCGCCCGTGTCGTTGGCGGTTTCGGTGAGGGTCACATCCGCGCGGAAATCCTTGAGGTTCTTGCCGCGCTGGTCGAGGGCGTCGAGGATGTCATCGATCGAGGTGTCGGCCGAGAGCTGGCCATCCTGGCCGGTGGGGTTGATCATCGGTGGCGCATCGGCTTCGCATGCGGGGACGAACGCAAGCAGCACCAATGAGAGAAAAAGCGGGGCGGTCGAATTCATAACACTCCTTTGTTCATAGTAGACACGGGGATCGGATTCTGGATTTTGGAGTGCGGATTTTGGATTGCAAGGGGGCGGGGCCCCGGTGGGGGAATTTGGGGGATTTGGGGGCATTGAAATGGCAAAATCACCGTCGAACTGATTTGGCGGAGGATCGTAACAGTGGTACAGTAGCCAATCACATGGGTGTCGCGGCTTAGGCAGTGGCATTGGCGAGCCGATAGCGACTAGGGCGTCAATCTGTAAGTCTTGATTCCATAACAAGGAACGGATCTGAGCACCTCTTCAACCATCACGACAGGAGATCGTCAAGTTCTGGCTGAGCCGCAAGGCGAGCCGGAGGCGACGTGGTACGGATTGACGGCCACGACCTGGACGAAGATCGTGTTCGTTTCGGGTTTGATGTGCGCGCTGTTCTGGCCGAACCTGCGGCGGCTGTGGGACAAGACCAATCCGTTCTGGGGCGAGGCGAACTGGAGCCACTCGATCTGCGTGCCGCTGATCGGGCTCTATTACTTGTTTATCAATCGCGAGCAGTTGCTGAAAACGCCGGTCGAGCCGTTCGTATGGGGCGCGCTGACACGGCGCGAGCGGTGGTTGTATCCGATGGTGGTGGGCTTGATCGGGTTTCTGGTATGGGCGGTGGCGCAAGAGGGTTCGGCGTTTGGCCAGATCGCAGGCTCGGCGCGGGTGGGGGGAATGGCGCTGATGCTGCTCAGCGGTTTGATTCTGCTGGCCGACTGGAGCATGGGGTGTTTGCTCTTCGGCATCATCGTGTACGCCTACGGCATCTATCCCGGCAAGAACGATTTTTTGAAGGACTTCGGGATGGTGGTGACGCTGTTCGGCGTGGTGCTGGCCTTGACGGGCTGGCGGGTGATGAAGATCGCGTGGTTTCCGATCGCGTTTCTGGTGTGCGCGATTCCGTGGCCGGGACTGGTGTATAGCTGGATCGCCGGGCCGCTTCAGGTGCTGGCGGCCAAGGTGGCGGTAGGCGTGCTGCAGACGGCGGGAATCTGGGCGGAAGTGCGCGGCACCAAGATCATCATGGAAGGCGGGCACGCGCTGAACGTGGCCGAGGCGTGCGCGGGACTGCGGTCGTTGATGACGTTCATCTCGGTGGGCGCTGCCATCGCATTTCTGTCGGCGCGGCCGCTGTGGCAAAAGTTCATTATTACCCTGTCGGCGGTCCCGATCGCGATTTTCTGCAACGTGATGCGCGTATCCGGCCAGGGATTCCTGGACCGATGGAATCGGGAATACTCCGAAGGCTTTGCCCACCAGTTCGTGGGAATCGTAATGTTGATCCCGGCATTTTTCCTGATCCTGCTGGTGGGATGGATTCTGGATCGGATTTTTATCGAAGAGATCGACGACAAGCAGCGGCTGATCCGCGCCAACGCGGCGCGGGCGAAGGCTGGCGCGCAGGCGGGGGTGATCGAGATTCCGCGCAAGGCGCCGGGGAATGTGTCGGTGTCGGCGACGCTGGGGGCGAGCCGTGCGGCAGTGCTTCCGCCGCGGCCGGGTTTGATTGCCGCCAGACCGGGGACCGGACAGGTGAATTCAGTGACCAAGCCGCAACCGAGGAAGGCGCCATGAGCGTGATATTGCAGGCATTGAAGAAGGCATTTTCGCAGCCGAGCTTCGTGGTGCCGATCGTGGTGCTGGCGGTGGCGGCGGTGAGCCTCAACGCGGCCACGGGTTTCATGGAGCTGCACTTCAAGAAGCAGCCGGTGCGGCTGGCGCACGCCCTGGACGACCCGCGGGCGGGGGTGAATTCGACGCTGGGGCACTGGGTGCAGGTGACCAAGGATGAGCCGCTCGGCCATGAGATGCAGGAGCAGCTCGGGACGGAGCAATACGTCTTTCGTGATTACGTCGACGTGAACAAGATTTCCAAGGACCGGCTGGAATCGCTGCGCGATCCGGATCCCAAGGCGCGGCGGGAGAAGCTGGCGGAACTGGAATCGCGCAGCCCCGACGCGGTGGTACATCTGGGCGTCACCTATTACACGGGACTGGTGGATACGGTGTCGCACATTCCGGACCGCTGCTACATTGCCGATGGTTATCAGCCGACGAGCTACCTCATCGAAAAATGGCCGATTGGGAAGAATCAGCAGGCCGTGGAAGTTCGATTCATCAGCTTTGAGGATCAGACGGCCAGCGCCAAAGTGACCAAGAACGTGGTCTATTTCTTCAAGTGCAACGACCATTTTGAGAGCGATCCGATCGCCGTGCGCGAGCGGCTGCAGTATCTATTCGAAAAATACGGTTATTATGCGAAGGTGGAAGCGATGACCCTGGTGAGCAAGCCGGGGGAGGCGTCGGAGGTCATGAAGGATTTCCTGGCCTCGGCGACGCCGGAAGTCGAAAAATGCCTGCCGGATTGGAACGCATTGCACTCCGTGAACGTAAAGTAAGCTGAATAACGGTACGAAAGTAATCTGTAGCGGATGGGGCGATGCGGCTGCCGGGGAGCGGCGCCGCTGAGGCTGTCTATCGAAGGAAGCTGGATATGGCTCGACGCGTCAACACGAGATTTCTTGTCATCCTGGCGGTGATCATCGTCGGCGGGGGCGGTGCGCTGCTGCTGGCGAACAAGTTTCTGCAACTGCGCCGCAATCCCGCCCGGTACATCAAGCTGGCGCGGGAGTTTGAGAAGCAGGCGGACTTCGAGAAGGCGAAGATGAACTTTGACGTCGCGCTGTCGATGAGCCAGCGCGATCCGGCCCTGTGGGTGGAATATGGGGACATTCTTCAGCGGTTGGGGTTCAACGATCCGCTGATGTACGGGAGCAAGGACCTGGGGGCGTGGACGCGGGCGCTGGAGCTGAATCCGGATTATGTGCCGGCGCTGGAGCGGCTGCTGACGATTTTCCAGGAACAGGCGCAGCGCTCGGGGCCCGAGCAGAAGCCGGAGCTGTTGGAGCGGGTGCGCGACTACGCGACGCGGCTGGCGAAGCTCGATCCGAAGAACAGCAAGGCGGCGGCGCAGGCGCAGATTGCGCCGATCGACGCGTGGATGAACGGCGTGGCGACGCCGGAGGAGCGGATCGACGAGTATGCCGCAGCGCTGCGCGAGCTGATGAAAACAGACCCCGGCAATGCGGACCTGCCTTTTTACATTGCCCAGGTGAAGATCCGGCGGGCGGCGGAGGCGCGGCGGGATTATCACATCGAGCAGGCGGACAAGCTGATCGGGGAGGCGGCGGGAATTTTCGATGAGGCGCTGAAGGGGCAGGAGGAGAACGCGCAGATGCAATACCGGGCATCGCGCATCTGGATGTATCTGGGGGCCCAATTTCCGGTGTTGGACAAGACCGCGAAATTTGGCGAGCGCGGGCGCAAGGCGCTGGATCAAGCCAGGCAGCTTGTAACCGTGAAAGACCCTTTCTTCGCGGAGATCAACGTGACGGCGGCGGAGCGGGCGATGCAGGATGGCGACCGCGCCGAGGCGGAAAAGCTGCACCGGTTCGTGTTGGAGAAGCACCCCGAGGAGCAGCGGGTGCGGATCGGTCTGGCGCAGCTCGTGGCGATGGACCCCAAGCGCCGCGAGGAGGCGCTGGCGATCCTGGAGCAGCCGATGCCGACGTTAAAGATCACCGACACACAGCATCTGAATCTGACGCGCTATAACGAAACGATCACCGCCGAGGCGCTGACGGTGATGCGCCTGGATGCGTTGGGTGACGTGAAGGACGAGGCGGATCGGAAGGCGGCAATCGCGAAGATCGAAGGGGGACTCAAGAAACTGTACGACCGCGTGGCCGATGCGCCGGAATATCTGCGCCTCAAGGGCCGGCTGCAATTGATGAAGGGGGAGACCATCGATGCCATCCAGACGCTGCAGAAGGCTCAAAACGCGCTTGCCGAGCAGAAAAAGCAGGATATCAATCTGATGTACATGCTGGCCAAGGCATACGTGAACACGAACCAGATCGGTTCGGCGCGGGCATTGCTGTCGCGGATTGTACAGCAGTATGAGAGCGCGGTGGACGTGCGCGTGCTGCTGGCGAAGATTCTGCTGAACCAGAATGACGTGGCGGCCGCCAAGCCCCATATCGAATACCTCATGAAGAACCTTCCGGATAATCCGGAGGTGATCGCGCTGCACATTGAGCTGCTGGCCCGCGAGCCGGAGAAGAACAAGGAAGAATTGAAGAAGGACTATGCCAGGCTGCCCGAGAAGCAGCGCGTTGAAAGGCTGTCCAAGGCGCAGGTGGCGATGCGGCTGGCAGACAGCGAGGATGCGCTGCGGCTGTACAAGTCGCAATTGGCGGAGAAGGCGGAGGACAATGAAGTCATCGGGCTGATGGCGCAGGTGTACGTGTCGCGGAATGAGAAGGAGCTCGCCAAGCAGGCGGTGACGGATGCGCTGAAGGCGCGGCCGGACGACAAGGGATTGAAATACCTGCTCGTGCAACTGGATGGCGACGCGAAGGCGCTGCAGGAATTTGTGACTCAGGCGGTGGATGACAACACCGACCCGTTCACCCAGGAACTGCAGCGCGCCGAGATGGCCAGCCGCCAGAACAAGGCGGAGGAGGCGCTGGACCACCTGAAGAAGGCCGAGGCGATCAAGAAAGACGATCCGCGCGTGCTGGAGGCGCTGTTCCAGTATTACCTGGCGGTGCGCAACTGGGATCAGGCGGGCAGCTATGGAGATGCGCTGGGCAAGCAGACCCCGGCGAATGCCCTGGTCTACAAGTTCCGGCTCGCCCGCGCCAAGGGAGATGTGAACGCGCAGGTGGATCTGGGAAATCAGATGGTCAAGGAGCTTCCGGAGTTCGGGCGCAGTCATTTGCTGCTCGGGCAGGCGCTGCAGGCGAAAGGCCAGTTTCCCGAGGCGCTGAAGAGCTACCAGAACGCTCTGGATCGGCAGAGCGACAGCATGGATGCGCGGCGCGGGATTATCGAGTGCAATCTGCTGATGGGGCGCAACGACGATGCCAAGGCTGCAATCGATACGGGATTGCAGGCCGCGCCGAAAAACGCTTACCTGGCCGAGCAGGCGATCCAGTGGGACCTGCGCTATGGCGATCCGACCAATGCCATCGCCCCGCGGGAAGCGGCGTTGAAGGCGAACAGCGAAGTGCCGGATGCGTGGCTGGCGATGGGCCAGACGTATCTGCGGGTGGCGTCGGCGAAGGCGTCGAAGCAGGACAAGGCCGGTTCGGAGGAGGCGCTGGGAAAGGCGCGGCTGACGTTCACCGATGCAAGCAAGAAATGGCCGGACGAGAAGCTGTTTTATACCTCGCTGGCGGACACGGAGATGGCCGCGAGCAGGCCGGCCGAGGCGGAGAAGTGCCTGCTGGCGCTGATGGAGAGGCCGGCCATGAAGGGCCAGGCGGAACCGCATCTGTTGATGGCGGAGTTCCGGGCGCAATCGAACGATCCCAAGCGTGCCGAGGAGGAATTGCGGACGGCGCTGGAACTCTCCAAGAACAACATTGATGTCGAGCTGCGGCTGTCAAACTATCTGGCGCGGCTGGGCAAGCCGGCCGAAGCGCTGAAAGTGCTGGAGCTGAACCCGGACGATGGGCGGGTCCAGGCGGCGAAGATCGAGATCGAGCTGGCGTCAGGAAAACTGGACGACGCGGAGAAGGGGATTCAGGCGCAATTGGCGAAGAATCCCAACTCTTCGGAGCTGAACGGGCTGCTCGGCTTCATCGATCTGAACCGGCAGAAGTTTGAACCGGCGATGGCGCATGTGAATCTGGCGCTGCAGCAATCCTCAAACAACCTGAATGCCCTCTACTACCGCGGGCTGATCAAGCTGAAGCAGCCCAAGCCGGACATCGAAGGAGCGATTGCGGACCTGTCGGTGGTGCGCGACCAGAATGCCAATAACGTGGATGTGCGGATGGCGCTGGTGCAGGCGCAGCAGATGAACCGGAATCCGCAGGCGGCGCTGCACGAGATGGAAATGGCATTCGATGCCAGCCAGGGGCGCAACAAGCTGATTCGGCTGCGGCTGGCGGAGATGTATGGGGCGGTGCTGCGCTGGAGCGATGCCGAGCGGCTGCTGGATGACCCGGGATATAAGAATGACCCGGAGCTGCTGTACGCCAAGGCTCTGATGTGGCAGCTCCGCCAGGAGCCGGCCAAGGCGCTGGCCAACATCGAGCAGGCGGTGAAGGCGTCGCCGGAGAACGCGAACTTCACGCGGACCTACCTGGGCACGCTGCTGCTGAACAAAAAATTCGATGCGGTGGTGGAGCAGGCGGACAAGCTGCTGGCGGATAAGAAAGACCCCTGGTGGGTGCGGCAGGCGCGGGCGGCGGCCAAGAGCGCGCTGGGGCAGAAGGACCAGGCCCTGGCGGAATTCAAGACCGCTCTTGAGGGCGCGGATGCCAAGAGTAACGGTGAGGTGACGAACGCGCTGGTGAGTTCGATGATCACCGAGGTCGGGATGGACAAAGCGCTGGCGGTGGTGGTGGAGAAGGCGGCCAACGACGACCAGTGGCGGCGGATTGCCGCGTCGGTTTATCTGGCGAAAAAGGACATTCCCCACGCGGTGGCAATGGTCGAGAAGCTGCTGGTCAACGTGGACAATCTCGATGCCCGGCAGCAGATCGAAACCTGGCGGCTGGCCGGGCAGGTTTATCTGGAAGCCAAACGAACCGACGATGCGGTGAAGTATTATCTGAAGGCGCTCGACAAGAACCCGGACGATTTTGCGACACTGAACAACCTGGCGTGCCTGTTCGCCGAAGGGGTGAACCCGCCGCGGCCGGACCAGGCGCAGGTCTATAGCAAGAAAGCGTACGACATCGCGACCCGCAATGGGAAGTATGACCCGTATATTGCGGACACCCATGGATGGGTGCTGGTGCTGAACCATCAGTTGACCGAAGGCATCAGTCTCCTGCAGGTTGTGGTGGAAAAGAACCCGTTCCCCGAGGCGCGCTATCATCTGGCCGAGGCTTATTTGCAGATGAAGCCGGCTGAAGCGCAGAAAGCAAGCGATCAGTTGAAAGAAGCCAAGCTGGTGATGGACAAGGATCCCAAACAGGTCGATCCGGCGCTGAAACAAAAGGTGGAGGAGGCCCTGGCACGGGCGCAGAAGCTGTTGGAGGCAAAGACCGAGGCGGCGGTGAATCCGTAAATCCGCGAATAGCGAAAACCATTGAGTGTTTTGGAGCGTATGAGGATTTCCAGTTACAGTGCCGGTTCAGGCAACAATCGACCAAGCGTCGCAGGGCCTGAATTTCGGTTCCAGCAATCTTTAGCAATCAGAATGTTTTCCCGGTAGGAGCAGCTTATGACGACATTGCCCCAGACAACGCCGGTGCGGTTGCCCCGGCCGATCGCACCCACTTCCATCGCGGTGCCGGCGCCGGCTGCGCAGAGCGGCGGGTCTCAGCTCACCGGCGCCGACGTGTGGCGCATCATTCGCAGCAATCTGTGGATCATCATCCTCGCGCTGATCGTGTTTGGCGCGGGAGGCTATGGGCTGAACCGCTATCTCCAGATGTATTATCCAAGGTGGACGGCGCAGGCGCTGTTGCGGCTCGATACTCCCCCGCGGATGAATCTTCTTCGGGACGACCCCGGCGAGACCATCACTGACCAGAATTGGCTGCAGATCGAGCAGATGTCGCAGGTGCAGGCATTGAAGCAGGAGTCGCTGCTCAGCGATGTGCTGAGCACCTCCAGCCAGAACGTGATTCGCACGGACACGGTGTGGTTTACCAGGTTCGGCTCGGATATGGATAAGGCGAAGACGAACCTTCGCGACAACCTGGTTGTAAGTGCGATTCCAAACACCAGGTTCATTCGCGCTGAATTCACCGCGGGGGCGAACCGCGACGCGGCAATCATTCTTGAGCAGCTTCTCAACCAGCACCTGATAAACCAGCAGCGGGCGACGCGCCGACGCAACGACAGCCGCAGCCAGAACCTGACGGAACTGGCAAATCAGTACCGCGCGCACCTCAACGAAATTGACACGGAATTGCGGGCGAAGGTGATGAAGCTGAGCATTGATGGCCTGGGAACTCCCGGCCGCCTAAGCAGCAAGGAAATGGAGTTGGGCGAGCAGTTGAAGAAGCTGTTCGAGTTGGAATCGAACGCGAGCAGCGCCGAGCAGATGTATAACCAGGTCGCCGAGCAAGTGGCGCAGGGTGATGATCCTCCCGGGGTGCAGGAACAGATCGATCGCGACCCCATGATCATGAGCTACATGCAGCAGATGGACGGCATCGAACAGGAGATCGCCGTTCAGAAGGAGAAATGGGGCACGGAAGTTCCGCAGATGAAGCAGCTCCAGATCCGCAAGGATCTGGTGGACAAGAAGAAGAGCGATCGTACCGCCCAGGTGCGGGCGCAGGCGACGGCGGCTCTCATGGCACAATTGAAGCGCGCCCGCGAAGGCACAAAGTCGATGCTGGACGGAACAAAGGAAAGCGTAGACATATTGAAAAAGTCGCTGGGTGAATTGAACAACGACCTGTCCATCTATCTGACGCGGCTCGACGAGCAGAAGGCGACGCGGGAGGTCCTGAAGCAGATCGACGACCAGTTGGATCAGCTTCGCCGTGCTCGGGACCGCGACGACGCGGCAGGACTGTCCTGGCAGATGCACCCGCTGGTGCCGGAGCAGATGAGCTTCCCCAAGCTGCCGCTGACCATGGCGGTGGCGCTGGTGCTGGGGCTGGGTTTGAGCCTGGGCATCGCGTTCCTGCGCGAGATGATGGATACATCGATCAAGTCGCCGCGGGATATCAGCCGTGTGGGGCAGATCAACATCCTGGGCGTGATCGCCGATGAGAATGACGATCCTCAGTCCGCCGGGGCGCGGCTGCCGCTGGTCATCAGTGAGGCGCCGCATTCGATGATGGCCGAGCAGTTCCGGCAGATGCGCACGAGGCTCCAACATGCGGCGTCCCTGGATACCACGCGCAGCATCCTCATCACCAGCCCCGGGCCGGGCGACGGCAAGTCAACGGTCGCGACCAACCTGGCGGCGGGATTGGCGCTGAATGGGCGGCGAATCCTGCTGGTGGATGCGAACTTCCGCCGGCCTGAGCTGCACCGGATCTTCAATATCAACAACGATCAGGGCTTCGCCGACCTGCTGAATTCGCAGGAAAACTTCGTCCAGACCGTGCAGGAGACGGGCGTGCCGAACCTGTCGGTGCTGCCGAGCGGTCCCAAGCCGGCCAACGCCACCGAGCTGCTGGAGAGCCAGTTGCTCATCGATTTTATCGAGCGGGCGCTGGTGGATTACGATCACGTGATCTTCGATTCCGGCCCGCTGCTGATCACCTCGGAAACGATCGCGATGGCCTCGCGGGTCGATGGCGTGGTGACGGTGGTGCGGGCCCGGACCAACAGCCGCGGGCTGCTGCAGCGGATGCGCGATGCCTTGCGGCAGGTGAAGGCCGAGAACCTGGGCGTCGTGCTGAACGCGGTGCGGGCGCAGGGCGGCGGCTACTATGGCCGGAATATCAAGACCTACTACGAGTACCAGCAGGCGTAAGCGGCTGGGAAAGCAGTGGATTTGCGGGAATAATGGAAGACGCCGGCACGCGTGCCGGCGTTTTTCCTTTGGGAAATTGCCATGGCCGATGAAGTGCAGAATGATCCGCAAGAACCCGCGCCGGATGAAGAGGGCGATGGCGCGTCGGTGTTGCACTATGGCACATCGCGGACGCAGCAGTGGGTGGCGATCGCTCAGTTTTCGCAGGCGTGGGAGGCGCACCTGGCGTGCAACAAGCTGGAGGATGGCGGGATCCGGGCGCAGGTGCGCGAGGATACTTTTGCCCTGGTGTACGGCCACAAGGCAGTGGGTGCGAAGCTGATGGTATGGTCGGATGACGTGGGGGCGGCGGTGGGCCTGCTGGCGCAGACGCCGGCGCGCTCGAAGCTGCTGGTGCGGCCGGCGGAAGCGGTCGAGCCGGTGAAGTGCCCCCGGTGCGGATCGGAGAAGGTGTTCTCGCGCGACGGGGCGGTTTGGATCGTGCGGGTGCTCACCCGGTTGTGGTTTGGGCGGCCGACGCGCAGGCGCCTGTGGACCTGCGCGGAGTGCGGGAATCAGTGGATCACGCTGGTGGCGCACGAGACGGAAGCGGACCAAAGCGCTGAAAATAAAGAGGACGACGAGTGAAGCGATAATTGAACAGCTCAGCGTTTTCGGCCGACTGGAATGTCGCCATAGGCGTGGACGGTCTGGCAGATGAGGCGGAGGGAGGATTCGAGGTCGCCGGAGGCGGTCTTGAAGGCGTCGGCATCGATGGTGAGGGGGGCGCCCAGGACCACCAGCGGGGCGCCGTATTCCGGGGTGCGGATGGCTTGCTGGAGGGTGAGGCCGCCGACGGCCTGCACGGGCACGCTGACGGCGGCGACGATTTCCTTGAGCTGATCGAGGGGACTGGGCATGCGTCCTCCGGCGGCGGCAATGCCGCGGCGTTCGTCGTAGCCGATGTGATGGATGACGTAGTCGCAGCCGAGGTCCTCGATGAGCTTGGCGCCGGCGACCATATCGGGGCAGCCAAGGTTGTCGCCCATCACCTTGACGTTGTAGTCCCGCCCGGCCTTCACCACGCACTTGAGCGTTTCGGCGTGGGCGCGGGCCATCACCACAACGTGGGTGGCGCCGGCTTTGGCCATCATTTCCGCTTCGAGATAGCCGCCATCCATGGTTTTGAGATCGGCGACGATGGGGATTCCGGGAAAACGCTCTCGCAGGGCCCGCACGCCGTGCATGCCCTCGGCGATAATCAGCGGCGTGCCCGCTTCCAGCCAATCCACTCCCGCCCGCATTCCGAGGTCGGCGGTGGAAAGGGCTTCGGGAATGCTGGTGAGGTCAAGGGAGATCTGGACGATGGGCTGCATATCGGTGGATTGTGAAGGCCGTGGGAAAGTGCGTCAAACAAACAGCCGAATCAGGCGCCGGGCGTCGATTGGTCGTACTCGGCGATGGCGTCGAACATGGCGGTGATATTTTCCGGCTGGACGTCGGCCATGATGTTGTGGACTTGCTGAAAGACGAAGCCGCCGCCGGGGGCGAAAATGCGCAGTTGCTCGAGGACATGCTGGCGCACCTGGGCGGGCGTCGCCTGCGGCAGGATGCCACGCGTGTCGCAACCGCCGCCCCAGAAGCACAGACGCTTGCCGAAATCTTTCTTGAGCGCAGCCGGGTCCATGGTGGCGCAGGAAATCTGCACCGGGTTGATGGCGTCCAGGCCGGCTTCGATGAGATCGTCGAGCAAGGGGCCGACGCCGCCGCAGCAGTGCAGCATGATCTTGACGTCGGCCAGTTCCTTCACGCGCCCCCACATGCGCTGGTAGCGCGGCTTGAAGAACTCGCGGAACATTTCCATCGACATCTGCGGGCCGGTCTGCATGCCGAGGTCATCGCCGAAGAGGATGATGTCGATCGATTTTCCGACGGCGCCGAGGAAGGTTTCCAGGCGCTGCAGGTGCAGCTCGACAAGGGCATCGAGCAGGCGATGGGCTTCGAGGGGCTCTGCGGCCAGCAGGTAGAGGAATTGATCATTGCGGCAGAGGAACTGGCCCCATTCCAGCAGGTTGCCGCCGAACAGGCCGACGATGGCGCGGTCGGTGCGCCGGCGCAACGCGGCGGCGCCGGCGGCGAGGTCTTCGCCGGGGCCGGGAGGGCCGGGGATCGCCCAGGATACGTCGGCCATCGCTTCGGGCAGGCGGGAAAAATCATTGGGGATGTTTTCGAGGTACGGCCAATAGATCTGCTCGAAGTAGAGCGAGCCGGCCTTCTGAATCGCGGTAGGCCGGCCTTTGGGACTGTACAGCAGCCAGTCGCCATTTGTGGCGCGCACGTCAACCCACCGGGGGATGAGACAGTCGCTTCCATCAGGCAGCACCCATGGCTTCCAGTGGCGGTCTTCGAGTGAAAACCCGCGGCCCATTTCGATGGCGTCAACCTGGAAGCGGTCGAGCACATCCTCTTCGATCACCGCAAGCTGCTGGACCATGTCATAAACCTTGGGAAGGCGGCTGGGCAGGCCAAGATGGTCGCGCAGCTTGCGATAGGCGATGGCCATGATGCCGCTGGATCGGTGTGAGCCGAAATCGACGGCGATCCTTTGCGGCTGAATGTGGTTGACCGATTGAAGGACGCGCTGACGGCTGGTTGGGGACATGATGGCCTCCGAATAAAGGCGAGTTGATTGTCTCATTTCTTGACGGGGATGACAAGGTGAAGGGAGGATTGACGCGGCGACACGCAGGGCAATCGCATGTTCACGCCGCGTTTCGTGTGTTTGCATAATGTTAGGATTGCGCCCTTGCGCCCTCCCACGACACTTTCGGACGGGTCTTGGCCCTGCTGGAGCCCGATGCCTTCGAGCGTTGCTTCCTGGCCTGGACGCGGTCGCTGACGGCGGGCCGCGGAGGGAGCCTGGTGAAGATCGGTAAGCTTCAATGAGGACCAGTGCCGGATTCGCAAGGGCTACGCGGCAGAAAACTTCAGCCGGTTGCGTCGGATCGCCTTGAACCTGTTGCAGCGCGAGACCACCCGGAAAGTGGGAATCAAAACCAAACGGCTGATCGCCGCCTGGGATCACAACTACCTGTTGGACCTGCTTATCGGGTGAACATGCGATTGCCCTGCCGGGAGCAGCCGGCGGCTTGACGGAAGGGGCGGGTGGCCGGATAATGCGGCAATCCTGGGATGAAAGCAGCCGCGCCCGCGCCCGCGCGAACCCGACGCCCCCATCGTCTAGTGGCCTAGGATATCTGGTTCTCAGCCAGAGGACAGGGGTTCGACTCCCCTTGGGGGTATCCAAAAGCCCGGTTTTTCCGGGCTTTTTTGTTTTTCGGTCTCTGGCAAAATTCAAAGGTCTTTCACCACGTCACTGAAGACACGGAGAAAGCCTCCGATTTTGGCGTATCTGTCTCCGTGTCTCCGTATTTTTCTGTTAAACGCTCTTAGGAAAGAGGGATTCGGTGAATCTTCCCGCGATTGGTGAAAAACTGCGACGCCTGTTCCTCCGGCGGGGGTCGAAGGAAGCGACGAAGCGACGAAGCGACGGAGCGACGAAGGGACCAGGCTCCTCCCCTTCGTCGCTCCGTCGCTTCGTCGCTCTGCCGCTTTTCCGGCAGGCGGGGGGCAAGATGGCAGGGGGGGCGGCGGTGGAGCAGCCGCTGCGATCGGAATTATACAGCGTCGAGCAACTCGCCAAGCACGCCGGGACGCTTGCACAGTCTCACCGCCTGGCCAGCTCGCGGCCGGCGGACCGGCTGCTTCCACGGCTGGAGGATAACAAGCGGGTGTTGGTGGAGACCTACGACCTGGTGACCGCCGCAGCGCTCGATGACCGCGGGCGCGGGCGCGGGGGA
>DAIOHQ010000016.1:0-34178 GCA_036744635.1 Tepidisphaeraceae bacterium
GACACAGGTCTGCGAGTACGCCGACCTGTGGCACCCAAACTGACCCACTACCGAAAATCTGCCCCCACCAATGCCGCCCGCTCCTACGAACGCACTCCGGCGGCTTTGTAGACGTCCTCGATCAGTTGATCGATGCGCAGGCCGTCTTGGGCTCCGGCGAGGCGGACTATTTCTCCCTTGAGGGCTTGGGCGATCAGGCGATGCTCGGCGACGAACCAATCGACGTTCTGGCCGCGGAACACTTCCCAGGCTTTTTTCTGCTCATCCCACAGCTCGGCCACCGGGGCTTCGGTTTCGGGGCGGTCCCACCAGCCGTTGGTGATCCGCGCCAGGCCGGCGTCGCCGCGCAGCTCGACCAGTTCATCCCAGCCGTTGCCATACTTGCCGATGCCGCTGAGGGGAAGGAATGCCGCGTCGATCATGATGCTGGCGCCATTCTGCATTTCGAGCAGGGCGTGGGCGGTGCAATCCACCGGGGCGCATCCGGGCTGGTATCCGAGGCGGGCGCCGATCACCCGTTTGACCGGGCCGGCCGCCCATAGCAGCAGGTCTGCCATGTGGCTGACGCAGTTGGCCAGGATGCCATCGCGGTGGCGCGGATCGTTGGGATCCTTTGCGAGGTGCTCGGCCACCTCCTGCCACGCCACCATTCCGCAGGGGAGATAGACGCGCACCAGGCCGGTGCGAATCGTGCCGATGCGCTGGACGTATTCGTAGAAGTGCTGACCGGCGGGATGGGCGCGCTTCATGTATCCGACGAAAAAAGGCCGGCCGCCGCGCTGGGCGATCTCGGCAAGCTCTTTCGATTTCGCCGCCGAGCCGGTCATCGGCTTTTCGCACAGCACGGCATGGCCCGCCTCGATGGCTTGTCTGGCGATGTCGAAATGAAAGGGGTTGGGGACGCCGACGATGACGAGGTCGAGCCTCTGGGCCAGCAGCTCGCTCACATCGACGGCCGCCTTGGTGTTCCATTTGGCGGCGAAGCGGTCGGCACGGTCTTTGGCCACGTCTGCCACCATCACCAGCGCGCCCCCGGTGATCTGGTTCGCCCGCGCGTGTATTTCAGCGATTGTGCCGGTTCCGATGATTCCGATTTTCATGACTTCAAACTATCCGAGCAGTGTGGGTTGCTCAAGTAAGGGCAGCGGTAGCGTTTGCATGATTGTGGCATGGGCTACCAGCCCATGCGCCAGAAGCGCATCGCTCCGCGTAGCACGGGCGTCTCGCCCGTGTTTTTCAGATGCAGAACACGGGCGGGACGCCCGTGCTACAAAGAAAGAACGCTGCGCTTCTGGCGCATGGGCTGGTAGCCCATGCCACGTTGAAAGCGAGAGCGCTGCACCCTGTATGCAGGGCCGTCTATTTCGGCCGCTTCAATTTCAAGCGCTGGGGCAACGTCAGCATCTGGTTTTCTCCGACCACGCCGGGGGCGTAGGCGGATTGGGTGTGGGTGAAATCGTGGCACGTCAGCGTGCAATTTCCCATGAAGACGCCGGTGGATTTGTATTCGATTGGCGTGGTCGGCGCGTTTGGCCGCACCACCGAGGTGTCGAAATTGATCAGATGCTTGTTGTTCGCATCGGTCCCCTGTGCCTGGGAAATTCCGTGGGCATCGTGGCACACCGAGCAGGGCGTGGTCTTGTCGGCGATGTGCAGCTTGTGCAGCGAGAACGATTCGTTGCCGAGGATGCTGTTGCGATTGTGGCAGCGATAACAGAGCGCATAGGTATCGGTGGTTTCGCTGGTGTTGTCGGCGGTCACGTAGCGCGCTGACAGCAGCGGCGTGAAGCCAGATCCGTGCGGGCCATCGGCGCCCGTGCCGCCGGAGATCCTGCGGCTGGCGTCGGAGTTATGGCAATCGCTGCAGGCGATGACGCTGCCGGTGGTGAGTCCGGGCACCAGGCTCGGCACGCTGGTGGTGTTCTTTCCCGGCGCCTCCACGGGGTGATAAGAGATCGCGTTCTTGGCAAATTCCAATCGCGTGTTGGTCTGCACGATCTGCCGGCCGATGGTCTGGCTGATCTGCGCGGTCTGCTCGGCGTGGCACTTGAAGCAGACCTCGTATTCGAATTGCGCCTTGGCGATGGCGGCGCCGTCGGCGGTGATGCCGTTGATCTGCCCCAGCTTGCCGGAAATCATCGGCGCCGATGCCGCCTCGGCCGTCATCGTGTGCGGCTCGTGGCAGTCGTTGCAGACAACATTGTTGGGGATGTGGTCCTTCTGATTCACCGGGCTGCGGGTGTCGTGCCGGCTGGCCTTGTTCAGTTCCGCGGCCACGTTGATTCCCTGCATCGGGCCTGGCTGGCCGCCGTGGCAGGTGGTGCAGGTGTCGGTCACGGTGGCGGCTTTCAGCAGATACGGGCCGCTGGGGGCGCTGTGCTCCTGATGGCACGAGGCGCACTGCAGGTGGCCGGTGAGGGTGGTCTGTCCCATGGTGTGGCAGTTGCTGCAGAGCTGCGAGTTGGTGTTGTCCATCACCAGAAACTTGCCAAACTGGTTGTTGTGCGGCTCGTGGCAGCTCGTGCACTGCAGCTCGCTTTGCGAGTCCAGCTTGATCTGCTCGGGAAGCTGGCTGGGGAGCTTGAGCTTGGGATTTTTTGTCGCCAGCGCCGCATCGTACTTGAACGAGATGGGATGATCGTCCGCCAGATCCGTCCCCAGGTTGCCAGCGCCCGGCGGCAGGGTGGTGATTCCGCCGGCCATCGTGATCGGCTGATTGCGCGAGGCCACGCTCCCCAGCGCGATGGTTCCATCGTGGCAGGAGAGGCAGAGCTTGGACGAGCCGGTCGGCTGGCCGGGCGAAGCGTTCAGCGAGTTGCTGGAATAGACGGTGTAGGCGCTGGTGGGAAGCGTGCGGTTCCACAGCGGCTGCACCGGGGTGGCGTTGTGCGGTGTGTGGCAGAAAATGCATACCTGTTGCTCGGCCGCGGCGCGCACCGCTCCCGGTCCCGATGCCGAGAGGTTGTGCGCGGAATTGACGATGCTGGTGGGCTGCGCCATCGCCCCGCGAGTCAGCAGCAACACCAGTGCGCCAATCAGACCAATGCATAGCCCGCATGATTTGATTTGATTTTTCATGGCTTTGCCTCCGGCACATAATCAAACACCTGTACCCGCCGATTGTATCCATCCGCAACCCAGATTCGGTTGTGCGGATCGATGAAGATTCCCGACGGCAGCCAGAATTCCCCCGGGCCGCGGCCTTCCTGTCCGAAATCCATCAGCAGAGCGCCCTCGCTGTTGAAGATCTGCACGGCCTCGAAATTCGCATCCACGGCGTACAGATGATCTTCGGAATCGACGGATACGCCCTTGGGCTGGCTGAAATAACCTGGCATGTCCCCCTTTTTCCCGATCTGCCGGATCGGCTGCAGATCGGGCCCGAACTCCTGCACGCGGAAGTTCAGCGAGTCGCTGACGTACAGCCGGCCCTTGCTGTCGATCGTCACGTTGGTCGGGAAATTGAATTCCCCGAGCTTCGCCCCGCGCCCCCCGATGCTGGCGATTTCCTCGCCGGAACGCGAAAGCACCACCACCCGGTGCAAACCCGCATCGGCCACGAACAGCCGTTGTGTGCGCGGGTCGTACGCCAGCCCGCAAGGTCGGCGCAGGGTTTGCTGGCCGATAGTTCCGAGTTGTTTGCCGCTGCTGTCGAAGACATAGACGCAGGCGGCCACCGAGTCGGAAACGAACAATCGCCCGGCCGGGTCATAGGCGATTCCCACGGGCTGGCTGAAATGGTTGGGTTGCTCGGCCGGAAAAATCTTCCAATACGTCCGCGACTGCATGTCGAAAACGTGTACCACCTGGGCGTTGCTGTCGGCGACATAGAGGCGGTCTTTGCCATCCGTGCACAGCGCATACGGCGTCAGCATCGACTGCACCGCCTTCTTGCCGAATAGCGCCTGTCCGAAGCGCTTGGTCCACGGCACGGCCGGCTTCAGATCGGCGCTGCTGGTCAACTGTCCGACATACACGATCCGCTTCGGCTGCGGCGCCGCCGGCCAGTGCGGGGCGTTGGCCACCGGAGGAAAAATCAACCCGGCCGGCTTGCCACATCCGGCGATGAGCATCACAACACACATCAGCACAGCACGTGAAGTAATGTTGAATATTCGATCCCCGTAGCACGGGTTTTCAACCCGTGCCGAGGTGCATAGTTCTTCTATGACCCGTGCGCGCCGGGCCCCATTCGGCACGGGTTGAAAACCCGTGCCACGAAATGACAGGCTATCGTTCACTCGCTTCGTTCCCATCGCCCGCTCCTAAAATTCCCGGTGTAGGCCAATCTCGAAAGTCTGAAAATTTCGATCTTCGGTGTCGGTGCTGAGCGAAGAATTCCGGACCATAGCGTACACCGATGTCTGCCGGTACTGCCAGTTAATCTGAAGAAACTGCTCGAATCCCTGTGATGTTCCCGTCAGGTCATCCACCTCGTAGCGATAGGTTACCGCCGCCAGCCCGCTGAGCCGCTGGGTGATGCGCTGCCGCACGGAAATCGACGCCGTGAAGATGTCGGAGGTGTGCGCCGGTGCCTCCTGGTAGTCGATGATGTGATACGCCAATTCCCCGTTCCAGACCGTCGCCGGCGAGGTGCGCTGCGACACGCGGAGGAAGAACCGCGACGCCTCGAAGGGCGCGATGTTGGCATTAAACCATTCGTGCTCGGCGCCGATGAGCGCGGCGTTTTTCCAAAACCGATAGTCGGTGCCGATCACCGTATCCTGGCTGGAATTGGGCACGAACGCGGCCGGGTCATTGGTGTCGATCGTCTGATCCGTCCTCGTGTAGGCCACATAAACCCCCAGCCCCTTGAGCGGGCCGCGATCGATGTTGTAGCGCCCGCCGATGGAAAACAGCGTCGTGTCGGCGGTGCTACCCGGCGTGGGCGGCAGGACGTAGCTCAGCAGCACCGACTGGCCCGGCGCGATCGCCCCGCCCACCACCCGGGCGATCTCCATCCGGTCGGCAAAGGTCGTCACGGTGTAATCGATGCCCGGCACAAACTGCACGATTCCCGCCGCATCGGTCACGATCACGCTGCTGGGGTTCAGGCCGCGGCCGGGAATGATGATCGGCTGAATATCGCCCAGCGTCGCCGGCTGATTGAGAATCTGCGTGGAGCTGTTGCGCGGATCGCTTTCGGTGCGCGTGTATCCCAATCCCAGGGTGCCGAGGAAGACGCCGAAGGGGGCCTTCTTTCGGTAGTCGAAATTCAAACTGGCGAAATATTCGCTGGTGTCGCCGCCGCCGGAAATCTGCTGAAACTGCGCCCCCGCCTCGCCATTGGTCGTGAGGCTCTCGTACAGATGATGGGTAAAGCCGGCCAACGCGCGATGCGTTCCCTGATCGGTGTCGCCGAAGCGGAACTGCTCGTAGGTGTATTCGTATCGCGTCTGAAAGGTATCGCTGTGCCGTATCCGCAGCAGCTCGTCATAGCGAAAATTTTCCGTCTCAAATCGCCCGCTGGTGGTGGAATAGCTCAGGGACGAAGTCAGGGAATTGTGATCTTTATTCCCGAAGGTCAGCGCGTGGGTGAGCGAGGCAGCATGCGCGTCGAAGCTGCTGTCGATAGTGCCGGATTGCTGGGCGTTGGTGTAGGAATAGTCCCAGGAGAGCGTCTGCCGCGGCGTCAGGTCGGCGCTGCCCGACCAGGAGAAAAGATTGCGCGAAAGGTTGAAGGTCTCGCCTCCTACCAGTCCCGACTGGGTTGTGTCCGTGTGCGATATCTCGAATCGGTTGCGCAGGCTCTTGGAATGCCAATCCAGCACCGCTCCCTCGGTTGTCGTGGTGCTTTCAATCGTCGGCCCGAATTGCTGGTTGATCAACTCACGCGTGCGCTGGCTATACAGGGTCAGCGGCGAATCGCTCTCCCGGAAGAACGTGCCGCGGGCATCCCAGTTATAGATCAAGCCGATCTGCTGATCGCTGACGTTGTCGGCGTCGAACCAGGTCTGGTTGGACCCGAACGTTCCGGACAGGCTCAGATCCAGAAACCGCGGCGCCAGCACGTGCCCGTGGGTCTGCAGGGTCAGGGTTTCCTCGATATCGGTTTCGCGCGAACTGTTGGTGGTCCCGCCGCTGTTGGTGCGATCGGAGTTGTATCGCCCGACCAGGTCCAGCGCCACCGACGGGGGGTCCAGGTGCAGCTTCTCAATCTGCTGCCGCTCGCCGATCACGATGGGTTCTTCCTGCCCAAGCGCCTGCGATTCTCCCCATCCGTCCAATCCGGCCAGCGCCACCAGCACGGCGGCGGCCAAGATCGTCAGTGCGCGCCCGCTCATCGTGCCGCTCCCGCCGGCACAGTGGTCGGCAGCATCGCGTTTTGGGTGGTGGGGGCGGCAGCTCTGATCAGGTACGGCCGGCTCGAGCCGTGGCCGACATGGCAATCGAGACAGCTCTTCTCCTTCACCGCATGCTCCGGCACTTTCCTCGTCAGGAACTGCCGTTCGTGGCACTGGAAGCACAGTTGCGGGGCCGCCGCCTTCAACAGCGCCGCCTGCGATGACTGGTGCGGATCGTGGCACCACAGGCACGCCCCGGCCGATACCGGTCCGTGCATGAACTCATGTGCGGTCCGTATGTTCTTGTGGCACGACAGGCACAATTCCTGCCCCGGATTGAGCAGCTTTTCATCGCCGCTCCCGTGGCAACCCGCGCAATTGCCATCCCGGTAGGGCGGATGAATGGAGAAAACCCGCGCGCCAGCCCCCACCTGCGCCGTTCCCGTAGCCGTCCCCTTGATGCGCGGGGCATTGGGATCGGGAACCCCATCGAAAAAGAAACTCAGAACCTGATATCGCCGGCCGGCACTGCAGCCAATCAACAACAGCAGAACGCCGAGCGACACTACCGCCGCAACGCTCCGCCGTTTCCATGTTGTGCTGGTCCGGGCGGGCATCGTGCGCATCCTTTCGCGCTTCGCAAGGGACTTTGAAAACCCTCTTCCGGTGGGGCGGACATTCCTGTCTGCCACGGGACAATGTACTCATTGGCCCGCCTGCGAACGTCTTGAGACATTCTCTAATTTAGCGGCTGCGTCGCCGGCGCCGGCGCTGCCGGCTGCGTCGTCGACTTGCTTTCCTGCACTCCGGCGGAGACGTCGTTGCGGCTGGAACTGATGTCCGCCACCGTCTTTCCCGGCTTCAGTTTCCCCATGGCATACACCGCGATTTTGTGCGGGCCAAACTGGTTGGTCACGATCACCAGGCGCTCGGCCGCAAATGCCGGATGCACGTATTTCTGGAACAGATCCAGATCCCCCTCGTGTACGCACAATCCCGCCGGCAGTTCCATCGCCCCGGGGTGGCTGCCCGCGGAGCCGAAATATCCCATCACCGCCCCCTTCTCGTCAAAAATCTGCACGTTGTTAAAGGAGGAATCGTCAACATAAATCAGGCCTTGGCTGTCAACTGCCAGGTGCTTGGGCCTCACGAACATTCCCGGGCGATCGCCGTTTTGGCCGAATCCCATGATGAATTTGCCATCGGGACCAAATTCCTGCACGCGGCAGCGGAAGGTATCCGCGACGAACAAGTCCCCCGCCTTGTCCACCGCCATTCCCAGCGGCCGGATAAACTGTCCATCCTGATCTCCCGCTTCACCAATGGTCCTCAGCAACTGTCCAGTCGTTCGATTGAAGACCTTTACGTTCTGTTCCTTGCCGAAATCCGCCACGTAGAGCAGATCCTTGAATACCGCCACGCCGACCGGCTGCAGGCCTTCGCTGGTTATCGCCTTGACGAATTTCTCGCCGGCGTCGAAAACCACCACCGCGCCCCGCACCTGATCCGCCACGTACTTGGTTCCATCGTCGGCAACCGTGACATCCACTCCCTTGCCGAGCATGCCGCTGCCGGAGGCGCCCATCAAGCGGGTCTGCTTCTGCTTGAGGTCCAGCACCATCACGCCGTTGCCGCGGATGTCGCAGGCGTAAATCCGCCCGTTCCACATCGCCACCCCGTACGGCTTGGACATCGACAGCGTCTCCTGCGTGTCCTTGCCATAGATCATCTCATCCATCTTGCTGCGCTGCGGGCGGATATCGGCACTGGATTCAAAGGAGACCAGGAACTGCACGTGGGGCTCGTCCGGCGCCGGCGGCCAGAACGAATAATGATCCTTGATGACCTCAGCCGCGGGTTTCTTATTGTTCCCACACCCGCCGGTGGCCATCAGCAGGCCGGCCAGGATAAATGTAGTGAATGTCGAAACGTGCAATTGAATTGGGAGGGGTTTCATACGGATGCCTTCTAAAACCCGCAGGTGCTTGTGGGGTCTTGGTAGGGTGGGAGTACCCGCCCACCTCCCCCATCGGTGGACCAGTACCCACCATTATACATTCTATAGGCTTGGGGCTCCAAACACGACAGTGGTGAACGGGCGGGCGAGGAGCCAAAGAAAGTGGCCAGTTGCCGGTTTCCGCGTTCGGAATTTCCTCACGCTGGTAACCAACAACTGGCCACTGATAACTACTTACTTCATGTGGCAGGACAGGCACAGGTTGCTGCCGGTGTTGTCCGTGCGAAGCAGCGTCGGATAAGCCGCGCCACCCGCCGGGCCTGCGCCATGGGGGTTGTGGCAGGTCATGCATCCGATGTTATAGGTGCCGGCCGTCGTGCTGACGATCAGCGGCAGCGACTCGGTCGCGCTGTTCCGCACCTTCATCTTCGGCGCGCCGGGCTTGCTCACGTCCAGGTTGGCCACGCGATAGTAGGTGCTGGTGCCGGACAGATTGGCGCCCGTACCGACCGGGTGATCGTTGGTCAAGTCGGTGCCCAGGTTGGCATCGGTGCGATTGATGGCTGCAAAGTTGGCCGTGCCGATGTTGCCCGCGGCGCCGCCGAAGGCATCCAACGCCACCGTGCCGTCATGACAGCTCAGGCACAGCCGGGTCACCCGGTCCATGTCCGCCTGTCCGCCGGCCTTGCCAGCATCCAGCGTGGTCGAGCCGTCGGCGTTCTTCACCTGCCCGGCGTGGAGCGTATACGCCGATTGCGAGAGGGTGTGATTCCACAACCGGTCGCTGACCAAGGTGCCATCAGCCATCTTCTCCAGCGCCCCGTTGTGCGGGGTGTGACAGGGCTTGCAGATCTGATTTCCCGACCAGCTATAACTGGAGAAGTTATGCTTGGTGGTCGCGATGAACTCATCTGCCCGTGCGTAGGTGGCCGCCAGAAGCGGAAGCATTGCGGCCGCAATGAATAAACGTGTTTTCATGACATTCTCCTCGAAGAAAATTCCAATTGGGCCCGCCAGTCCGCTGGCGGTACCGCGGACTGACTCGGTTTCCGCTCCGCGCCCGTCCGTTCACCGCCATACCAGTAAACAAGCGACATGCCAGTCCTATTATCCATAAAAATACTGCTTTTTATGCTGGTAACGCTGTTTCTGCGCCGATTCCCAATCCGCACCATCCCACTTTCAGGAATCATCCCAACCCGCCTCTCCCGATCACGCGAATGCCCATTCTTCCCCGCTTTTCTGGCAAATTCGGCATATCCTGCAGAGCCGCTTGTCCAAAAAAGAAGCCCGCGGCCATTGGCCGCGGGCATTTCTCAAGTTTGCCTGGACTCTAGGTGTGATGGCACGTGAAACAAAGTGCGCTGCCGGTATTATCGATCCGCAGCATTTTTGACTGGCTCATATGCGGGTCATGGCAGGTCATGCAGCTCACCACCCACTTCAATTGGTCCCCGGTGCCCATCGTCGCCAGCGGCAGCTTTGCCTGCACCTCATCCAGTGTATGTAAGGCCGGATCGGGGTTATTTGCATCGAAAACCGCCTCAATGCCGAGCCGATGGTCGTTGGACAAATCTGCCTTGAAGTTCGCCTTGCCGACCATCTTCCCGCCCGTGGGGTTGATGGCTCCGCCGAAACTGTCCAGCGCCACCGTTCCATCGTGGCATCCTAGGCAAAGCCGTGACTGCCGGTCCAGCTCCGTGACGCCGCCGGCCGACGAACTGCTTATGGTGTGAAGCTTGTAGCTCACCGTGGATAGGGTGTGGTTCCACAGCCGATCACTCACGCTGGTGGAGGTGGCATTGTGCGGTGTGTGGCAGGGCTTGCAGATCTGCCCGGAGTTGCTGTAGTCATCGGCGCCGGTCGAAGGCCAGGCACTGAAATCGTGTGACCCTCCCACGATCGTCGATTGTCCGCGCACAACCAGCGACACGCACAACACGACGGCGGCAAACGCCGCCAGCTTGAAGGTGTTCACAAGAAGGCTCCCACAAAGGAACGAAGCGGCAAACATGCCCCGTCCCCAACCGCAGCGGAGCACTTTCGATAAAAGCAACCGCCATACCGCTGCCAAGTGAGCCAGAGAATTGCCCTGCTGCCTTCCCAGCCCTGAAAACACAATCGCCAGTCTCAAAAACTAGAAAATCTCCCCGCCGGTTTTCCCATTCGCGACTATCCCCCCGGCGTGTCCAGCAATGACTGTAGACGCGCCCCCAGTTCCGGCAGAAATCGCCCCGGCCAGGTGCGGTCGATCAGGCCAACTTCGATCAGATCGCGCAGGTGCGTCCGATCTTTATCGCGAAAGGCCGTCAGTTTGATCTGCACCAACGCTTCCAAAGCCAGTACCCGAAACTGCGGGGCATCCTCCGATTCCACTACATCCGGATTCGACATCATCTCAACCGGCCTGACCCGCTCGTTGGCAAAGATGATGTGAACCGCGTCGCGCGGCTTGGCTTGCGGCCCGTCAAGAAACACATCCATGCCGCCATCGTGGCGGTAGACAAACCCTGCCGATTCCAGCGCCCTCCGCGCCGCTTCCAAGTCGCTGCGGCGCAGGAGGATATCAACATCCTGGGTATTGCGCACCGCCGCTTCATCCACGCGCGAAACCCACAGCGCCACGGCGTTTCCACCGGCGACGGCATAGGGGATTCCGGCCTGGCGCAGCGCCGAGGCCGCGCGCAGCAAGCGTTGTTTGACTTTTTCCACGGCACGCACCATCCGTTCGAGAGAAAATGGCCCGGCGGGGGATGACATCGCTGCCATCATACCAAACGCCGCCGCTCGCGATGCTATTTCTCCCGTCAACAAGAGAGCGCTGCCGCTCTTAATCTCAAGTGTGAGAGAGCTTTAGCGTCGGCTAATAAGATTAATTTGACCTATTCTTGTAAATGCCACTTGAAATTGAGTTTATAAATAGTACCATTTTGTCTCTAATGACGATAGTTGTGGCACCGGCGTTGTGATAAGAAGTGCGGATCGAGCTTTCACCAGGATGAAAATATGACCGCCATTCACAAAAAACTTGCCGTTGCCGCCGTCGTTCTGATCGGCGCTGTTTCCTATCTCGCCTTTGCCGGCGCCAAGCAAGGGCTGGTCAATCACCTGCAGGTCGATCAGTTTACGGCCGATGTCCAATACCGCACCCAGCGCGTGCGGGTGTGCGGCACGGTCGGCGATCAGGATTTCGTCAGCAATCCCGGCGGGCTGACCGCCAGTTTCGTGATGAAAGGCGTAACCACGCAGGTTCCGGTGACGTACCATGGAGTGATCCCCGACTTGTTCTCGGCCGGCAAGGAAGTCGTCGTTGAAGGCAAACTGGATTCGGCCGGCGTCTTCCAGGCCGACGTGCTGATGACCAAGTGCGCCAGCAAGTATGAATCACACGGCAAGAAGCCGGCCGGGATGGGCGGATCGGAGGGTGAGTCATGACCACGCTTGGCGATTATACCCTCAGCCTCGCGGTACTGGTGGCGGCGCTGACGATTCTCGCTTCGCTGGCGGCGGTCCGATTTCAGTCGGACCGAATTTTGTTGGCCGCAAAAGCCGGCATGGGCGTGTTTTCCGCGCTATTGCTGCTCGCCTCCATCGCGTTGCTGGCGGCGCTGCTGGATGATCAGTTCCAGATCGTCTATGTCGCCCGATTCTCCGAAAAGGCCCTGCCGACGGGCTATAAGTTCGCGGCCTTCTGGGCCGGGCAGGAGGGGAGCCTGCTGCTGTGGGCTTTTATGCTCGCCATAATGAGCACCATTGCGGTGCTGGTGAGGCGGCAGATTTCCCTGACGCAGGCGGCCACCGAAGTCGCGGTGCTGGCGGTGGTGTGCGGGTTCTTCGCGGCACTCATGCTCTTCGCCGCCAATCCCTTTGCAACCAGTGAAGTTGTGCCGCTCGATGGACATGGCCTCAATCCCATGTTGCAGAACTTCGGCATGATCGCCCACCCCCCGGCGCTGTTTCTGGGATACGCGGGGTTTACCATTCCATTTGCGATGATGGTGGCCGCGTTGGTTTGTCGGCGCACCGACAATATTTGGATCGCCGCCACCCGCCGTTGGGCATTGCTTTCATGGCTGTTTCTGAGCATCGGAATCATCCTGGGGGCGCAGTGGGCGTACGTGGAACTGGGATGGGGAGGCTACTGGGCGTGGGATCCGGTGGAAAACGCCTCGCTGCTGCCGTGGCTGACCGCCACCGCGTTCGTCCATTCATTGATGGCCCAGCAGCACCGCGGGATGTTCAAGGGATGGAACGCCGTGCTGATCGCCGAGACGTTCATCCTGTGCATCTTCGGCACCTATCTCACCCGCAGCGGGATTGTCGATTCCGTGCATAGCTTCGGGCAGTCGCTGGTCGGGACGTTCTTCTTCGTCTTCCTCTGCATCTGCATCACCTTCAGCATCGTGCTCTTGATCGTGCGGCGTCGGGAGCTGAAGTCAGAACACCCCCTGGAAGGATTGGTTGGCCGGGAAGGCGCGTTCCTTATTACTAATGTCCTGCTGACGATCATCATGGCAACAACACTTGTTGGAACGATCTTTCCGGCCATCAGCAAGCCGTTCACCGGAACCCAGACCACGCTTGGCCAGCCGTTTTACAACAAGGTGGTGGCGCCGATGGGACTGGCGCTGGTGGCGCTGATGGCGGTTGGGCCGCTGCTGCGCTATGGCAGGGATTCGGCCGAGCATCTGGCGCGGGGGATTCTCCTGCCGGCGCTGGTTGCGGGCGTGACGGTGATCGTGATGGTGGCGATGCGGATTATGAACCCGTGGGCGCTGTCGGCGGCGGCGATTATCGCGACGGCGCTGGCGGCGATGTCGATCGAGCTGTTCAAGGCGGTGCGGGAGCACGTGCGTGAGCAGGGCGAGCGGCCAATTCCGGCGCTATTGCGGCTAATCGACGCCAACCATCGCCGCTATGGCGGACAGATCGTGCATCTGGGGATGTTGATGATCATCGCCGGCGTGACCGGGTCGAGCGTGTTCAGCCAGAAGCAGAGCTTTCAGCTTTCGACGGGGCAGTCGCAAAAAATCGGCAGCTATAGGCTGACTCTGGACTCGATGAAGGAAGTGCGCGGCGGCAATTACACGGCCGTGCGGGCGACGGTGACGATGCGGGATGCCAGCGGGAAGGAGACGACGCTGACGCCGGAGCGGCGGTTTTATAACAAGGCCGAACAGCCGGCCACCGAGGTGTCGATCCAGACGACCTGGCGCGAGGATTTTTACGTGATCCTGGCGGGCTGGGAGGAGAATTGGCGGAAGACGGCGATTGAGGCGATCATCAACCCGCTGGTGGTGTGGATCTGGATCGGGGGAATCGTGATGACGCTTGGCGGGATTCTGTGCATCGTGCCGCGGCTGTCCTCCAAGCCATTGAGAGCAGTCGCGGTCGAAGATGGCGCGCGGATTGGGGCGGGTCGGCAGACGGTTGGGGCGTAAGGAAGCACCAGGAGTTGAACATGAACAGGATATTTTCGATGTTGTGCGTCTGCGGGCTCGGGAGCGCGGTGGCGCTGGGACAGCCGGCGGCGACGCAGCCGGCGGCGATGCCGGCCGGGCATCCGGATATTTCGCAATATCAAAAACCAGCGCCCAAGACCGATGCGCCGTTGCCGTCGGGGCATCCAGACATTTCCACACTGGCCGGCGACGAGAAGGCGCCGGCGCTGCCCAGCGGGCATCCTGATATCGCGACGCTGTTGCCCACCAAGAACGCCGTCGCGACCACCAAGCCGACCGCGGCCGGCACGCTGGAAGTGCAGGTGTTGCAGGGCACCAAAGGCGGCCCGGCGATCGGTGCCGATCCGGTGGTGGTCGAGCTGTTGTTCAAGGGCGAGGTGGTCGACCGAATCGACACCCAGCTCAATTCCGAAGGTTCGGTGACGATTCCGAATCTGCCGGTGATGCTGGGGATCCAGCCGAGCGTGAAAATCACCCATGGCGGCTATGAATACACCGCGGTTGGCGAGGTGATGGACAAGTCCCGGCCCGGTGAGCATCTGGAAGTGAAGGTGTATGAGACTACCGAGGAGAAGCCGGCGTGGTCGCTGAAGATGCGGCACATCATCATTCAGAATTATCCGGATGGGTTGCGGATCAACGAGATGCTGGCGGTGAATAATCCCAGCGACAGGACCTGGCTGGGAACGCGGGATGCCAAAGGGGAGCGGGCGACTTTCGTTATCGAGCTGCCCAAGGGCGCCGAAGAAGTGCAGCCGATGATGGGATTCACGGAGGGGTCGGTGAAGGTGGAGGGCGGCAAGCTGGTTCACAAGGCGGCGCTGGCGCCGGGGACGAATCAATATCAGATCACCTATTGCGTACCATCCAACACCGGCAAGGTCGATTTGGCGATTACCGCGCCGGCCACCGTCGAGCACATGATGGTTTTCGTTCCCGATGATGGAACCAGCGTGACGACGGCGGGACTGGAGTCATTGGGATCGGCGGCGATGGAGCAGGGGGCAACCCGCTACTACAAGGGAACCGGAATCGAATCTGGCAAGCAGGTGGCGGTGGTGGTGGATGGGCTGCTGAAACTGGGCGCTACGGCGGCGCAGGCCGGCGAGGCGGCCGCGGTATCATCGAGCGCTCCCAAGATCATTGCCGGCGTTGGGGCAGCGCTGATTCTTATCGTGGGCGCAACCATCATCATGCTCCGCTCGCCGAAGGGGAAGCCGGCTAAGGCGCATTGAGGCAGCACGGGTTTCCAACCCGTGCCCAACCGGCATGGAATTATGCAGGGCATTTGCGAACTGGAGCACCTTGGCACGGGTTGGAAACCCGTGCTACGCAAAGCGATGACGGCAATGGTCGAACAAGTTCCGCAGACGGCGCTGGAGACTTCCTCTCCGGCGGCGGTGGCCATTCGCGGGCTGGGGAAATGGATCGACGAGCGGCCGATTTTGCAGGAGATCAACCTGTCGATTCCGGCCGGACAGTACGTGGCGCTGCTGGGGGCGAACGGGGCGGGGAAGAGCACGCTCTTGAAGATTCTTGCCACGCTGCTGCCTCCAACCCGCGGAGAGATTGAGCTTTTCGGCGAGGCGCTGAACCGCAGCTCGACCAGAGTTCGCGCCCGGATCGGCTTGATCGGGCATCAGGCCATGTTGTATCGGGATCTGTCAGCGCGGGAGAACCTCGAGTTTTTTGGCCGGTTATATGGGGTGAAGAATCCTGAGGCGCGTGCGATGGAGCTGCTGGATGCGGTAGGGCTGGCAAAGCGTGCCGAAGATCCGGTCAAGGCGTTCAGCCGGGGGATGACCCAGCGGATGGCAATTTCCCGGGCCTTGATGCACGAGCCGCAGTTGATTCTCGCGGATGAGCCGTTCGCCGGCCTGGATGCCCCTTCAATCCGCACCGTCGAGCAAATCCTGCATGGCCTGCACCTTGCTAAAAAGACCATCGTGCTGGTGAATCACGATATCGAGCAGAGTTTGAAGCTGGCCGAGCGGGTGATCGTGATGCGCGGCGGGAGGATCATCGCGGATCAAACCAGTGCGGAATCCAATGCCGAGCAGATTCTGGCGGAGGTGAGCGTATGAGCACCGCCATCCGCCAAATTTCGCTGCTGGTGGCCAAGGATCTGCGCATTGAGTCGCGCAGCCGCCAGACGGTCGGCCTGGTGACAGTGCTGGGGGTGCTGATCGTGGTGGTTTTAGGGTTGGGCTTGGGCACCGGCAGCACACTGCCGGGCTATAACGCCACGGCGGTGCTGTGGGTGGCGTATCTGTTCGCAGGCGTGTTGTGCTTCGAGAAGACCATGGCGGTGGAGCGGCACGATTCAGCGCTGGCCGGGTTGATGCTGGCGCCGATGGATCGCGGGCATATTTATCTCAGCAAGCTGTTGAGCAATCTGCTGTTGATGTTCGCGGTGGCGCTGGTGATTACGCCGGCCGGGGTGCTGTTTTTTGGATTCGATCTGTCGGCGGCGCCGGGGACGTTCGCGGGGATCATGGTTCTAAGCATGATCGGATTCGCCGCGGTGGGGACGCTGTTCGCGGCCATCGTCAGCTCGACCCGGCTGCAGGGCGGGCTGCTGGCGATGATGATCTTTCCGGTGGCGCTGCCGCTGGTGATCGCGTCCACGCAGATGATGATCAAACGCTATCGGGATGGGATAGCGCCGGAGGCGGGCAGCATTGGGATTCTGGTGGCGTTTGACGCGATTTTTCTGGTGGTGAGCTGGGTGGTGTTTGAGTGGGTGTTGGAACCGTAGGTTGGGAAGGCACGAAGGCACGAAGAGCAAGACAACGGGGGCAGGAGAAACTTATGTGTGAATGCAAGGTGAGAGACAAGTTGATTCACGTGTTCTGGCTCCTGACGGCGCTGTTGTTTGTGGGGGCGCTGACGATGCTGCTGGCGTACACGCCGGACGAGCAGACGATGGGGCCGATCCAGAAGATTTTTTATCTGCACATGCCGGTGGCCATCTGCACGCTGGCATCCTGCCTGGTCTGTTTCATCGGCAGCGTTGGATATCTGATCACGCACAAGACGTTCTGGGATGACCTGGCCAGCGCATCGGCGCGGGTGGCGGTGCAGCTTGGCGCGGTGGTGCTGATCACCGGAATGCTGTGGGCGAAAGGGGTCTGGGGAGTGTGGTGGACGTGGAGCCCGCGGCTGACGTTCAGCCTGGTGCTGTGGCTGTTGTATGTGGTGTATCTGATGGTGCGGTCTTCGATCGAGTCCGGGCAGCGGCGGGCGGTGATCAGCGCGGTGTATGGATTGATCGCGTTTCTGGATGTCCCGCTGGTGTATCTGTCGGCGCGGCTGATCAAGGATTACATCCACCCGGCCAGCATCAAGCTGGAAACGTCGATGCAGCTTACGCTGCTGGCATTTTTTGTCCCGGTGATGTTGGTGACGGCGGGCCTGATCGCGACGCGGTGCGGCTTGAATCGACGGCTGCGGGCGCTGCAGCCGCGGGGTTTTGAGGTGCTGCCACCGGCGGCGGCGAAAACTGCGCGAGGTGCATTATGAGCAACACACCTACATATCTCATAGCGGGATTCGTGGTCGGCCTGGGGCTCATCTGGGTTTACGCGGTGGCGCTGTGGATTGAAGGCCGCAAGTTGACCCGACGCGAGCGCAACGGTGGAGGCGAGTCATGAGCATCCTGCTGGTTGGGTTGAATCATCGGACGGCGCCGGTGCAAATTCGCGAGCAGTTGGCGTTCAGCCGCGAAGGCGTGGCGACGGCGCTGATGCTGTTTCGCAATCAATTTCCCAGGAGCGAGGCGGCGATCGTCAGCACCTGCAACCGCGTGGAGATGCTGGTGGCGGCGGAAGGGGATCGGCCGAGGCGGAATTTCCGGCGACGCTGCGGAAGAGTTTGCGGGAGGCGTTTGTAGCGGGGGATGAATAGGCGCGAAAGAGGATTCGTAGCACGGGCGTCTCGCCCGTGTTCTGATCGAAGACACGGGCGAGACGCCCGTGCTACAGAGTGCGGTGGATTGTGTGATGGATGTATTGCCAAACAAAAATGTATTGAAGCTCGGCACGCGGGGGAGCGTGTTGGCGCGGATGCAGAGCGGGCTGGTGGCCAATGCGCTGGAGCGGCTGCACCCGGGGCTGAAGGTGGAGTTGATCGTCTACAGCACCAGCGGGGATCAGATCGTGGATCGGCCGCTGCACGAGGTGGGGGGGAAGGGATTGTTCACCAAGGAGCTGGAACAGGCGCTGCTCAATCGCGAAGTCGATTTTGCCGTACACAGCATGAAGGATGTGCCGGTGACGATGCCGCTGGTGAGCACCGATGCGCTGGTGATGGCGGCGATTCCGCAGCGCGAGGATCCGCGCGATGCGCTGATTGCCGGCCGGGCGATGACGCTGCGGGAATTGCCCAAGGGGGCGAAGGTGGGGACGGGAAGTTTGCGGCGGCGCTGCCAGGTGTTGGCGCTTCGGCCGGATTTAGTGGTGGAGAACATTCGCGGGAATGTGGACACGCGCATCCGCAAGCAGGCAGAGGGGCAGTATGACGCGGTAATTCTGGCGATGGCGGGGCTGCGGCGCAGCGGGTTATTCAATGCCGAGCGGATGGCGGCGATTGCGGAAACCGAACTATTGCCGGCGGCGGCGCAGGGGGCGCTGGCGCTGCAGTGCCGGCGCGATGATGCGCGGACGCGAACGCTGCTGGGGGCGATGAACCACCCGCCGACGGCGCTGTGCGTGGAGGCCGAGCGGGCGGTGGTGATGGCGCTGCAGGGGGATTGTCATTCGCCGATCGCGGCGCTGGCGACGATCGCGGGCAACACCCTTACGCTGCGGGCGGCGGTGGGGAGCCGTGATGGCGAGCCGCCGGTGATCGCGGCCGAATCCGGCGGGCCAGCGCTGGACGCGGAAAGTATTACCAAGAGCGTGGTGGCGTCCTTGATGCAGCAGGGGGTGGCGAAGATGCTGCAGTCGAATCCGGCGGCGGGGCTGTGCAAACATCAGGGAAAAGCAAATGGAAGCGCTTAGTGATTTGGATGGCCGGCTGCTCGATTTGATTCAGGAGCAGATTCCGCTGGTGAGCCGGCCCTATGCGGCGCTGGGGGATATGCTGGGCGCAAGCGAGGCGGAGGTGATTGGGCGCATCGCGGCGCTGAAGGCGGGGCACGGTGGTGGGCGCGGCGTCATCCGGCAGATCGGCGCGATCTTCGACAGCAAGTCGCTGGGATATCAGACGACGCTGGTGGCGGCGCGGATCGAGGCGTCGAAGCTGGAGGCCGCGGCGGCGCTGATTAACGAGCATCCGGGGGTGTCGCACAATTACCAGCGCGATCACGCCTACAACCTGTGGTACACCCTGGCGGTGCCGCCGGACAGCGCGTTGGGGATCGACGGGACGCTGTCAGCGCTGCACAAGCTGAGCGAAGCGGCGGCGACGCGGCCAATGCCCACACTGAAGCTGTTCAAGATCGGGGTGAAGCTGAATTTGTCGGGGAAGAACCACCCTGCCGCGCCAACCTTCGGCCCGGAGCAGCAGCGCGAGGCGATGAGCCATGCGGTGACCGAGCGCGATCGCGAGCTGATCCGGGTGCTGCAACGGGATTTGGAGGCGACGGCAGAACCATTCGATGCGCCGGCACGGGAGGCGGGGGTGAGCGTGGGGGAATTGCTGGAAGCCGCGAAGGTATTTCAGAGCCAGAAGCGCATGCGGCGGTTCAGCGCGGTGCTGCGGCATCGGGAATTGGGATTTGAGGCCAACGGAATGGGGGTGTGGGTGGTGCCGGCGGAGAAGCAGGATGAATTCGGGCGGATCGCGGCGGGATTTTCGGCGGTGAGCCATTGCTACCTGAGGCCGAGTTACGAGGATTGGCCGTACAATATTTTTACGATGATTCATGCCCAGAAGCGCAGCGAAGGAGAGGAAATATTGCGGCAGATTTCGGCGGCGACGGGCGTCAGCCGGTATGATGCGCTCTATTCGACGCGGGAGTTCAAGAAGGTGCGCGTGCGCTATTTCACGGGGGAGATTGAGGCTTGGGAGAAGGCACATGCGCCCTAACGGGGGATTTTGACCCGCGCATCTTCTTCAGGTCGGCAGGCACGGGTTGAGAAGGAACTTGCGCATGAAACTTGAATCATAATGCCGGATCACGTTTACACAAAGGAACCACATGGCCGACAGCTTTCGCACAGAAAAGGATTCGATGGGGGAGATGAAGGTGCCCGCGGATGCTCATTATGGCGCCCAGACCGGCAGGGCGGTGGAGAATTTTCCCATCTCCGATCTGCGCTTCAGCCGCCGCTTCATCGCGTCCATGGGGCTGATCAAATGGGCCTGCGCTGAGGTCAACCACGGCCTGCACCTGATCGATGACAAGAAAAAATCCCTGGTGCAGCAGGCGGCCCAGGAAGTGATCGACGGCAAGCTCGATCGGCAGTTCGTGGTGGATATTTTCCAGACCGGCTCGGGCACCAGCACCAACATGAACACCAACGAGGTGATCGCCAGCCGGGCCAACGAGATCGCCACCGGCCAGCGCGGCGGCAAGGATCCGATTCACCCCAACGACCACGTGAACATGGAGCAAAGCTCCAATGACGTCATCCCTACAGCGATGCACGTCAGCGCCGCGGTGGCGATGAATGAGTCGTTGATTCCGGCGTTGCAGAAATTGGCCGAGACGCTGGATGCCAAGGCGAAGCAGTTTGACGGCATCGTGAAGATCGGGCGCACGCACCTGCAGGATGCCACGCCGATCCGCGTCGGCCAGGAATTATCGGGATATGCTCACCAGGCCGAACTCGCGATCACGCGCACGCAGAAAGCTATTCGTGCTTTGCGCGAACTTCCCCTCGGCGGCACCGCCGTCGGCACCGGGATCAACTCACATCCCGATTTCGCCAAACAGGCGATCGCGGTGATTGCCCGCAAGACCGGGCTGGATTTCGTCGAGGCAACCAACCATTTCGAGGCGCAGGCCTCCAAGGATGGAATCGTCGAGGCATCCGGGCAGCTTAAGACGATCGCGGTGTCGCTGACCAAAATCGCCAACGACATTCGTTGGCTTTCCAGCGGCCCGCGCTGCGGGATCGGCGAATTGTCGATTCCATCCACTCAGCCGGGCAGTTCGATCATGCCGGGGAAGGTGAACCCGGTGATGAGCGAGATGGTGCTGCAGGTGGCGGCGCAGGTTATTGGCAACGACGCAACCGTGGCCTGGGCCGGCGCATTCGGCAGCACCTTCGAGCTGAACGTGATGATGCCGGTGATGGCGTTCAACATCCTGCAGTCGATCGAATTACTGAGCAGGGCGGCGACGGTCTTCGCCGAGCGCTGCGCCGCCGGGATCGAGGTGAATACCGAGCGCTGCGAAAGCCTGGTCGAGCAGAGCCTGGCGATGTGTACCAGCCTCGCCCCGGTGATCGGCTATGACAAGGCCGCCGACATCGCCAAGGAAAGCCACAAGACCGGCAAGACCGTCCGGCAGGTGGCGCGGGAAAAGAAGCTGATGAGCGACACAGAACTGGACAAAGCCCTCAACGCCCGCCGCATGACCCAACCCCAGGCCGACATGGTCGGCAGCGGCGGGGGATGAAGGCGGCGAAGTCCGTTGTCCGTTGCTTCATTCTCTGCACAACGGACCACGGACAACGGACAAGCTTGAATTCGGCATCGCCGGGTGCCACAGGTCGCGGTACTCCGAGACCTGTGCCGTGTAGAGACGCAGTAAGACACAGGTCTGCGAGTACGCCGACCTGTGGCACCCAAACTGACCCACTACCGAATTCGGCATCGCCTGCCACGCCTCCTATAATCTTCCTATGCCCCTCAACCCGGACGACACGATCTGCTTTTGTTTTCACGTGTCGCTGCGCAAGATCGAGAACTACTGCCGCATTGAGAAGCCCAAGGCGGCCTCGCAGATTTCCCAATGTCTGTCGGCCGGCACCGGCTGCGGATGGTGTGTGCCGATGCTGCGAAAAGTTCACGGCCGGCTCTGCGGCGCCTATGCCCCCTGGTGGCGCGATGCCGAACCAGGGACCGACGATCCCTCCGTCGCGGTCCGGTCCTCATCGCCCGACACGCTTGACGCCGATGCCTACGCCGCCGGTCGGCAGAACTATCTCGCCCAGGACCCCGCCCGCCGCCAGGCCGCCGAACGCGCCGCTAAATCGCAAAAATCCTGATCGCTTCAGCTCGTGCTGCATCCTGCGCGTTTGGCCGGTCATTCGTAGGGTCCGCTTCAGCGGACGCTGCGGGGACGTGGCCGAAAACCGCGTCCGCTGAAGCGGACCCTGCAGCGAACCCCAATTCCCAGGCATTTCGCCCGATGGCCACGGCGGTAGAATCGCCGCCATGAGCTTCCGGTTTCTCGAGCACGGGCGGCTGATCGATGGCGAGCTCGAATTGATTCGACCGTCCGAGCAGTGGGTAGATGCGCTGCTCCGGGCATCTTCTCATCCGCTCACGCAGCGCGACGAGCCGTCGCTGGCGGGCGCCAGCCGGCGCCAGGTGCTGGAATTTCTGCAGGCCAGCCCGCTCGGCCGCCAGCCGCCGAACCCTGATCGCGGGTTTGTCCCGCAATATCACTTCTGGATGCGCATCCTGCCCGGGTCGGGCGTCGACCTGGAAGTCGCCGGGGGGATCGGCCTGCGTATCGGCGTCACGCCGGACCTGGAGCGCTACATCGGCCACATCGGCTATCACGTCTATCCCCCCGCCCGCGGCCGCCACTACGCCGAGCGCGCCTGCCGGCTGCTCCTCCCGCTGGCCCGCGGCCACGGCATCAGCACGCTCTGGATCACCTGCAATCCCGAAAACGTCCCCTCCCGCCGCACCTGCCAGCGCCTGGGGGCGGAACTGGTGGATATCGTGCCGCTCCCCAAGGACCACCTGCTCTATTCCAAAGGGGAACGCTACAAGTGCAGATATCGCGTCGATCTGCAAGGCGTGCCGCCGCTGCTGTGAACGAAATGGTGGTCGTGGTATCTGATACTATTGCCCTGTACGCGCCATGTTCGGCTGCTCACATCTTCCTGCGATGGAACGTGAACGCGTGCTCGAAGGTCTTCTGCCCGCGCTGATACCTTAAGACCATGCGCACATCGGTCTCATCGTGCCATTGCCAATAGAGGGCATTGTCATCGTCGTATACCGCCAGGTACATCGGAGGATACCCGCCGTATGGCCCGTAGTATGGAGGATAATAATAGGGTGCATACCAGCCCGAATAGCGCGGCGGATAGTATGCCCCGTACCATGGGCCGTAATAAGCGTCTTGCCAATACCCCGAGTCCGCCCGCACGCCGAAGCCGATGCCCAGGCTCGGCCCGCTCGGCCGTACCTCCGGCGGCATCGGCGGCAGGATTCGCTTGATGTGCGAACCGGGGGCGATCATCCCTCCCTGGATCGGATGGCTCTCCCCTTTCTGATCGACGATCGAGCTTTGCACCCCCAGAAGCTGGATTTCGTCGTCGGTGGGATTGCGGATGAACATCACCAGCCGATTATCCACCGCCTCGAATTCGTAAATCAGCGGATCGACACCAACCTTGCTGAAATGCTTGCCGCCGATGTGCGTGGCCAGCTCACCGGGCTTTACCAGGTCATATTCGTAGCTTGCGCAGCCGCTCAACAACAGCAGGCACAGAGAAGTACACATCCATCGCATGAGAGCCTCTGGGGTTTTCCTCGAATATTCTATGCGCGGCCCGAGCCGGGGAAGAATCCAAAACATAGTGGAAATGATATAAAAAGAGCGGGCCGCCGCTGGAGGGCGTGCGACGGCCCGTCGGAGGGTCAATTTGTATGATGGGTAAATTACCCAACTCATATCGGCTTGTCTAGGTCAAAATGGAAAAAATTTCCTAATTTTGCGGGCGGGCAAAAAACTGCCGCAATTTCCAGCTTTTTCTCCCCTGATCGCGAACCGGTGGCCTGTTCAAACCTGCCGAGCCGCTTTTGTTCACGATGGCGTCGGGGGTTTTTTTCGCAACATTCGATACAAGAACCATCCCAACCCCGAAAACGCATACAGCAGCGAACCCAGCGCCAGCGTAATCTGGTGTGCCACCACCAGCAGCAGCGCCCCGATCACGAATGCCAGCAGCCTACCCAACGAGCGCCGGCCGCGCAGATAGCGGTTGACGATGTGCGGATAGCGAATGTCGCTCACCATCAGCAGCCCGGTGCTGAGCACGACCGCCGGCAGCAGCCAGATGCAAAGCGTTGAAAGGCTGGCGAACAGCCGGTTGGCCGCGCCCTCGTTGAATAGATGCTGCTGCATCAGGATGAACGCCGCCACCGCGGCCCCGGCCCCGGGGCTGGGCAGGCCAAGGAAGGAAAAATGGTGCTGCTCGCCGTGCTCGTTCGACACGTTGAACCGCGCCAGGCGCATCGCCGCGCAGCTCATGTACAGCGCCCCGATCGCCCAGATCAGCCGCGAGATCGCCGGCGGCGCTTCGGGATAAAATGACTTGAACACTTCCAGTGCCAAAAACGCCGGCGCCGCCCCGAAGCTCAGCACATCGGCCAGGCTGTCGAGCTGCCCGCCAAAATCGGTGGTGTGGCGGGTGAAGCGGGCCAGCCGCCCATCCAGGGCATCGAACAGCATCGCCGCAAAAATCAGATACGCCGCCACCACGAAGTTGTAATGGCTGAACCAGTTGGTGAGAGGATCGCGGCTGAAGTGCTCGGGCTTGAGGCTGGCCACGTACATCGCCCCAAAGCCGCAGATGGCGTTTCCCAGCGTTGCGGCGCTGGGGAGGAAGTAGACCGACCGAATATACGCCCGGCGGCGATGGCGGCGGAA
This sequence comes from Tepidisphaeraceae bacterium, assembly GCA_036744635.1. GTDB lineage: Bacteria > Planctomycetota > Phycisphaerae > Tepidisphaerales > Tepidisphaeraceae > DAIOHQ01. The sequence continues at coordinate 24,487 of DAIOHQ010000016.1, forward strand.
GCGCCGGCGGCGATGCTCCCGCGACTCATATGCCGGGTCCGGAGCTAGGCTCATGCCGGCGTCTCCCGGCCCACGATCGGCTCGAACTCCTCGCCGCTGGCAGCGCGGTCGTGGGTGTGGATCGGCTGCGCCAGGACCGCTATCACGTCGGCCGCCCCGCGCACCGTCTGCCCGACCGTCACCTTCACCTGCGGCTGCAGCCACTTGGGAATGGTCAATTCCGTGCGGCTGCCGAACTTGATCATGCCGATGCGCTGGCCGCGGGCCACCACGTCATCCTTGGTCACTGTGCAGATGATCCGCCGCGCGATCAGCCCGACGATCTGCTTCACCACCGCGACCGGCCTGTCGCCTTTGGGCTCGGCCAGGATGACCGTGTTGGATTCATTGTCTTCCGAGGCGCGGTTGTGGTTCATCGCGTTGACGAACTTTCCCTTCTTGTAGATCACCCCAACCACCCGCCCATCGCAGGGGCTGCGATTGACGTGTACGTTGAAGACCGAGAGAAAAATTCCGATCCGCACGGCCGGGCCTTTGAGCAGCTCATCGTGTTCCAACTCGGTGATGTCGGAAACCGTGCCGTCGGCCGGGCTGACCATCGCGTGCTGCTCGGCCGGCAGGGCGCGCTCGGGATCGCGGAAAAACGCGAACAGCCAGATTAACACCGGCACCACCAGCAGCGCCAGCGGCCACCAGGTAACCCCCAGGACAAATGCCACGACGGCCAGAACCATCGACCCAATCAGCATTTCCCTCCAGCCGTGTCGCGTCAATGGCACCATCCCCTCAAGCTAGAACATGCCCCGAACGGTGTCAACCGACGAAGGCGATTGCTGACGAAGGCGATTGCGGCGAGGTTCTTCTCGCGGTGGGGCAGACATTCTTGTCTGTCATGGCTGGATGAGCGGCAGGTGTACTCACCTGTCCGAATCCAGCCATATATTTGCCACAGTTGATGTGGCCGGATTCGGGCGGATGAGTACATCCACCACTCCTCCAGCCACGGCGGACAAGAATGTCCGCCCCACCAAGACAAAACAGTACGTCGTCGATCTCCCATCATTCCGGAAGATCATTGAGGAAATCGATCAGCATGCGCAGCCGGCCGTTGTCGCGCTTGTTGAAATGAAAGACCAGACGCGTGAGCGCCGCCAGTGCCGGCTCATCTTTTTCCACCGGCAGCGGGCCGCTGACGCGGAATTCGCCGCGGACCTTGATATCGGAAAACTTCCCGGTGATTTCGCGCAATTGCGACTCGGGAATCGGCCGGTGCAGGCGGATCACGATGTCATCGCGGGCAAAGCGCACCGAATGGAAATTGCTGTAAAAATGGCGGATCTCGCGCACGGCGAAATCGACATCATCGGTGATCTTGTAGAGCGCCAGATCGCTTTCGGCGATCAGCCCGCGCTGCAGCAACTGCTTCTCGACGTACTCCTGCCAGCTTTTCCAATAATCACCGCCGACGCGGTCGATGAAGACGATCGGCATCGGGGCGGACTTGCCGGTCTGGATGAGCGTCAGCACCTCGAAGCCTTCATCCATCGTGCCGAATCCGCCGGGAAACAGGGCGATGGCGTGGCTGGAGCGCACGAAGATCAGCTTGCGGGTGAAAAAATACTTGAAGTTGATCAGTTTGGGATCGTTTTCGATGAAGGTATTGGTGCGCTGCTCGAAGGGGAGGCGGATCGCCAGGCCAAAGGAGGGATCGGCGCCGGCGCCGCCGTGGCCAGCGGCCATGATGCCGCCGCCAGCGCCGGTGATGACCATCCATCCCGCGGCCGCCATTGCCTTGCCGAAGGCGGCGGCCTGGCGGTAATCATCGTGGCTTTCCAGGGTGCGGGCGCTGCCGAAGATGCTGACCTTGCGCGTGTCGCGATAAGGCGCGAACACCTTCAGGGCGTAACGCAGCTCCTTGAGCGCCTTGTTCATCAGCTTGACGTCGCCGCGGTTGGTCTGATCGCGGAGCAGCTTGAGGGCGTTGGCCACGATCTCGCCGACCTGGTCTCCGTTGGGGATGTTGGAGAGGTCGTCGATCAGCGCCGAAGCGTGCTGGTGAACCAGGTTCAGGTCGGCCCGCGGCACCACCACCGGCGCCTCGGTGGACTCCTGCGACTGCTCGAGGTTGTCCTGCCCTTCGGTGGCCTCGGCGCCATCCGCCCCCCCTATCCCCCCAATTGGCTCCATTTCGCTCATGGGATGCTCCTGATCGGTCTTTATAGCATTGGCGTCACAGCACGCAATCGCGCCAGGCGGCAATGGCCTTGGCGCATGGGCGGGGTCTGGAAGTTTGCACCGTCGGTGGCTTGGTCTTATAACGGTCGCTCCCAACGCGGAGCCATCCCGAACATGCTTGACCTGCTGCGCCATTTTTCCTGCCTCGGCTATGTGCCGTTCGTCGATCTGCTGCCCGGCTCGTGGAAGATCTGGCCATTGTGGCTGCTGCCGCTGTGCGCGGCGGTTTCGGTGGTCTACAAGTCGATCAAATGCCGCTCGGCGGATGAGATTCCCCGGCAGGCGGTGGGGATTTTTTTCTGGATCCTGATCGGCATGGCGGTGGCCGCCGGAATCCTGGCGGGAGTGGTGGCGATCGCGCAGCATTACTATTGAGGATGGCCGGTGGGCGGGGGAGGGAACGACGCGGCGAGGGAGCGGCGGATGACAGGGTGACAAGGTGAGGGGGTGACAAGGTGAAGAGGCCGGGAAGTGATTTTGAAATGTGGGACATTTGGGGACATTTTGGGACATTGGGTGGTCATTAGTCCTTTGTCCTTTGGCACTTGTGAAGAATGAGGCGGGTGGGAGGTTTTTTGAGAAGTGGGACATTTGAAGGGGAGGGGAGGAGGGGATTGCAAATTGAAAAATGAAAAATGCAGATTGCAAAATGGGGGAGTGGGCGCTGACGGTGGATGGTTGGTTGGGGAACATAGCGGCCTCCTTTTGAAAAAACGTCGGTCTCTCTATAGGGTAATAATATACTTGACAAATCATTCCACTTGCCCTAAGATACGGGCATGAAAAAGAATGATGACAAATCGAGCGACCGCAATCCGAAAACTCTGATCGAGGCCGTCCGCTATTTCTCTGATCTTGACGTTGCTCACGATTTCTTTGTCCGCGTGCGCTGGGCCGATGGCGTCGTATGCCCGCAATGCGGCTCGCATGATGCACGATACCTTCCGAAGTATCGCCGCTTTCAGTGCAACAAGGTTCATCCCCGCCGGCAGTTCACCGTCAAGACCGGAACCGTGATGGAAGATTCTCCGCTCGGCTTGGACAAGTGGGCCGTGGCATTTTGGCTGGAGGTCAATGCTAAGAATTCCATCAGCAGTTACGAAATTCACCGCGCCCTTGGCATCACCCAAAAGTCAGCTTGGTTCATGCTCCATCGCATTCGCTTGGCCGTCCAGACCGGCACGTTTGAGAAGATGGCTGGCATCGTTGAAGCCGATGAAACTTTCATCGGTGGGCTTGCCCGCAATATGCACAAGCGCGAACGTGAGCGGAAAATCACCGGGACTGGCAGCACTGGAAAAACGGCCGTGATGGGATTACTTGCTCGGCACAATGGAGAGCGATGCAGCCAAGTCCGCGCCACGGTCGTTCCCAATGTCCAGCACCAAACGCTTCGCGATATTATTTATCAGAACGTAGAGGCGGGGGCACAGCTTTACACCGATGCGTGGCAAGCCTATCGCAGTCTCGATCCGGCCTTCCTGCACGATTTTGTCGATCATGCCGAGTGCTATGTGAAGGGCGCGGTTCACACGAACGGGCTGGAAAACTTCTGGGCGCTGTTCAAGCGGTGCATTAAGGGTACGCACGTTTCAATCGAGCCGTACCACTTGTTCCGCTACATCGACTCAGAATCGTTCCGCTTCAACAACCGTGACTTCAACGATGGTCGGCGATTCGTGCTGGCATTGCGAGGTATGGCTGGGAAGCGATTGACGTACAAGTCACTGACTGGAAAAACGTCACTGGAGGGGCTTGCGGAAATCGACAGCGACGGGGCAAGCGAAAGCCTGCCTAACTAATGTCATCGCACCACTCGGTTCTTTCCGAGGCGAATTCCACGATTGCATCTTCGCTTCCGACGACGCCGAATCGCAGATGTGTAGATGCCAGTTGTAGACGATCCATGTGGTGCTTTCCGAGGTTTAGATCAGGGTCAATGACTGACATCGTGGGAACGTAGACGCCCTTGATCTTAAAAAAGTTGCAGACAGCAGAAACCAAGTTGCTTTTGTCTGCCGTAGCAACATAAAAAAGATTGCGAGGAGTTCCCGTGCCATTCATGCGATAATCGACGGGGAAAGACTGGTTCGGATCAATCAGCGGATCGGTCCACCGTCGCTCGATTTTCCGCACAGCTTCAACTCTGTGCTTCAAGAGATTGTCCACCTGTTCAAAAAACGATCCTTTGTGCCGGGATTCCTTTTGATATTCGAGCGTGGATATTCGCGAGAGAGCCTCACAAAACGACAGACAATCCAAACCCGGCCTATCCACCGTAAGTCGCTTCCGAAAGACTGTCTTTTCAAGTTCCAGACCATACGTGTTGCAAATTGCCTGAATGAATTGCCGTCGCGAATCACTCAATTCCAGTCCGTTTGTTCCATACTTGAAAATCGTCGTTCCCAAATCAGTCAGCCATTCCGACGCCCCCTTTGATTCAAGATACAGATTCACTGAATCGCCATCAGGGTAGCGAAAGTTCGTCACAATGAATGATCTGGTTCCGCGCTGCGCCACAGAGCGAACCAAGTCACCACATAATCCGCCAGCGAGTTCGGTTACGTTCATGGTGTCTTTCCAGCCGAGCCAAACAGGCCGTCAAACGTCTCGGAATCAGAGAATTTTATCCTCATGTCGTCAAGAAATCTTCCCCATAATCGTTGCCTGAGTTGCGCTGGCGATCCATGCGGCGATAAATCCAGCGGACTAGCGCACTTATCCCATCGGTCAAATTCTTGAACGCTTCGCTCGCTGTAGAGGTGCGAGTGGAATTCACCTGCCGCGATTGTTGCTGGCGTGAACCACCGGGGATTGTCGTGGTCGCTGTCGTGGATGTCATAGCGACAGAGGCCTTCAAGCGGACGCTTCCCAATCCTCATTGTCAAAATTACACTTATATCCTCGGTCAACTCGTTGGTTCTTATCTCGATGCAAAATTCAATGCCATCGCCATTGATTTCAGGAATCGCCGCCACGGTGACGGACGTTTCGTAGTCAGTCGGCCTTCCTGTCTTACGCTTCTCCCATGCCGCGTGCTCAATTCGCTTCGGCAATGCAAGCACTGCGTCAGCTTCAATCTGTGAGTAAATCGGAGCGGCCATCCGGTCCCTTCCCTACGTGGCGACAGGGCGGAGTATCTACTCATGCCAACTGATACGCAAGCTGATGATCGTCCAGCGTGTCCGACACTTTAGCCACATGAAAGGTTATCGGGCCAGGCGCACGTCCGACTCGAAAAAACGCTGGCGAGCAAAGTCGCGGCGATGCTATAATCCCAGCATGACGAAACGTGACCACGCGGCGGAAGCCCACGAATCAGACACATCCCTGCACCGGCTGGAAGAATTCATGCGACGGGTGCTGTCAGTTCCGAAAAAAGAAATTGACGCCAAGCTCGCGAAAGAAAAACACAAAAAACACCCGAAGCGATAGGTCATTCCATGGGGGCAGAATCCGGGGGATTCTGGCTGATTTGCCAAGTATATTGTTACCCTCTATAGAGGGGCGGAGTTGCGCTGGCGGCGCGCCGTGCGCGCAACACCTGGGGGAGGGGTTGGCCACAGATGGGGCACGGATGTTCACAGATGGTTGTGGGGGAAGGATTTAACCGCGCGGGGGAGAAGAGGGGCGAAGAGAAAAAAATCTTTATTGTGGGGATTTTGTGGTTTTTGGGCGTTGCGCTGGCGGCGCGGGAAATGCGCAATTCGATAGTTATGCGCGGTTGTTGGCAAGATTCTGTTTGCATCGCCAGGGCGCGCAATGAAGAATGATTGCATCTGAGAGGATCCATGTCTGTGATCACTGACGAGAAAGGTGTCCGGCCTTCGCGCAAGCGAAGAAGGATCATCAGGCTTCTGCTCGTTGCCGTGGCGATTGTTCTGCTCTATTGCAGTCCAGACGCCTGGCGCGTGATTCAGGATCTGCGTCGGCCTGCGCCGCCTCCCCTGAATCGAAGTTTCGACGGTAATTCTACACAGTTGGCACACACGCAGATCGTTCCAACCCTCGATACCGCTGTCGATAAAGGCAAAAACGTCATCTGGTGCGCCTCCTTTGAACTCGCCTGGAAGCGGTTGCAGGCCGACGTGGCCAAGGAGCCGGTCCGTCTCAGTCCGGGGGATGATATTGCCACGCGGCTTAATCAGGCGACGGATTCGCTGCCTGACCTGCCAGCGGCTGACTGCTACGCCGCGGCTGGCGCGGTGAAGGCGGGTGTGGTCCAGCGCATCCAAACCGAGATGAAGAGCCGGTTTCCATCCGTGGCTACGCCGACCTTTGAGGGGCTCGCTTCGGATGGTCATGTCGCCTACGCGTTTCTCCAGACACAAAGCCACTTCAGGATTCCGTACTTTCAGAACCGCAAGCCGCTGGAGTTCAAGGACAGCGCCGGCAAGAAGACCTCCATCCGCTCCTTTGGCATCCGCACCGAAGATGAATACGCCTATAACGAGTTGCGGGACCAGGTGGGGATTCTATTTCGGGCTGATGATGAGGATTATCAAGTGGAGGAATTTGCCATAGACCTCTGCCGCGACTCGCAGCCGTATCAAGTGGTGGCGGCGCGCATCGCGCTGGGAAGCACATTGGCGGAAACTCTGACATCACTGCAGACGCGAATTTCCGAGTGGAAGCCGAGCTATGAAGACCAAAAGTATCTTGGTGTCCGCGACACGGTTCTGGTGCCGGATATCTTCTGGCGCATCGAACACCATTTTCGCGAGCTGGAGGGGAGCAGGTTCCTCAACGACTCGCTCAAGGACCAACTGCTGGAGCAAGCGGTGCAGGAAATTGTGTTTCGGCTGGACCGCAACGGGGCCGAGCTTCGGAGCGAGGCAAAGGAATACTGCAGGCCGGTCGCACAGCACTTTGATCTGAATGGGCCGTTCCTGCTCTACATGAAGAAGCGTGACGCCGGCGGCCCGTTTTTTGTCATGTGGATAGATAATGCGGAATTGCTGCAGTCATGGCCCGAAAGCAACTGACTGCTGCATCGGCGCACTGAGTTCTTCTCAAGCAAAGTCAAACGGGTCGGGTTCATTTCGTGGAATGTGAATCTGCTCCAAAGAGACTGCAAAAAACGGACGCAGGTGCGTCCACGTCTCGTCTACCGACGAGCGAATGGTACCGGAATCTTGTGGGCGCGGTTATGTTTGAAACGATGGAGAATGTTTTTCTCAAATCCACGCTGCGAGGCCGGCGGCTGGGATTGGCTTTTCTCATTGTCATCACATGCCTCGCGGGGTGCGGGGGGGCGCAGTCCAAACTCCCTGCTGCGCCGGCCACGGTTTTCCAGAATGCGACCATCGATGCCTTGCTGGATGGAAACTACAGCGGGGAGCTCACCTTCGAGCAGCTCCGCCAACATGGCAACTTCGGGCTGGGGACATTCGACGCCCTGGATGGAGAGATGGTGGCGCTGGAGGGTCATTTCTACCAAATACGATCCAATGGGAGCGTGTATGACGTTCCGGGCGCCGCGCGGACGCCCTTTGCGGTCGTGAGTTTCTTTCGACCCACAGATACCGGCCTGCGCCTGGATGGCCCGCTCAGCTATGGCGAACTCCAGCGGCGCCTCGATGCACTCCGGTCGTGCGACAACCATGCCTTTGCGTTCGCGGTCGAAGGCAGCTTTGATCTGGTCCGGGCGCGAAGCGTGCCCCGCCAGGCCGAGCCGTACGCGCCGCTGGCGGAAGTGGTGAAGACGCAGGCGGTGTTCGAGCTGAAACGGGTGCGGGGCACGCTCGTCGGGTTCTGGTTCCCGGAGTCGCTGCGGCATCTGAACGTCCCCGGCTACCACTTCCACTTTCTCACGGGCGATCGGTCGGCCGGCGGGCATGTGCTGGACCTGAAAATGGCCAGCGGGACTGCCCGCGTGCAGGAGCTGTCGGTCGTCGAGTTGGCGCTGCCTAAGCGAGCGCCGACGACGCGGGCGGCGACGTCGAATCAATCGGTGGAGTTGAGGAAGGTCGAACAGTAGATGGCCGCGGTTCAGCGGCGGTTACGCCAGTCGTCGCGGTATCCGTCGTGGCGGTCCCAACGGTTTTGGTAGCACGGGTCGCGATGCCAGCGGCGGTCGTGGTAGTAGTGGTCGCGTTCTACGATGCAGGCGGGGAGGAGGGTGGCGAGGAGGAGGAGGAACGGGAGGAGGAGGTGTTTTTTCATGGGGTTACGGTTTTCTTTTCTTGTCACGGGCGCAGCGCGAGCCTGGCCGGGGGCGGCCGGGGCTTTGACCATTTTGTCGGATCGTTTCTAACGCACGCCCTTGATTGATAAGACACACGGAGGGGAGATTGGTTATGCGGTTGTAGGGACAAATTGGAGGAAGGACGGGGCTTGGCACGGCTTGGAAAGCCGTGCTACGGGGAAGTTGGGGAAGTGGTGCGGAGGTCGCGGATGAGGGCGATTTTGGAGGTGATGCGCTGCAGGCCGTGGCGGTAATAGAGTTGCAGGGCGGGGGGATTGTTGGCGTCGACGGCGAGGGAGAGGCGGGTGAAGCGTTGTTGGGCGGCGGTGTGGAGGGCGTGGTGCATGAGCAGGTCGCTGAGATGGCGGCCACGGGACTGGGGGGTCAGGCCGAGATAGACGAGTTCGAGGGTATCGTTGCGGGAGAGGGAGTTGAGAAGCAGGATGCCGCGGGGGGTTTGGTTTTCGAGCAGGAGGAACCAGAGGCGCGGGTCGAATTCGCCGGTGGCGCGGTGGCCGGCGATGATGGCTTCGATGTCGCGCAGGCCGTTAAGGGCGGGGCAGTCGAGGCTATTTTCGTAGGTGGAGAGGATGGTGGCGGCGAATATGGGGTGGGCCTGGGTTGAATAGGTTTGCAGGGAGAAGGCCGGGGGCAGCTTGGGGGCGGGGGTTGAGCGGCGGATGACGGCCTGGAGATAGAGCAGCTCGGCCATGCGGGAGAATCCGCTGGCGGTGTAGAGGCGCTGGGCGGTTTGCTGGGCGGGGTCGAGGAGGACCTGGGCGAGATCGGTGTTGCGGGATTTGAATTCGGCGGCGACGTGGTCGATCAGGCCGCGGCCGGCGAGTTCGTGGCGGGGGGTGGGGATGTCGGTGGAGGAGAAAAAGAGCATGGTGCGGCCGGGGCTGGGGACCGGCAGGATGGCGAAGAGGATATCTTTGCCATCTTCGGCGATGCGTAAATTTGCGATCTGGATGCCGCGGCTGAGGGCGAACTGGAGGAAATCACGGACTTGCTCATCGTCGGCCGGGCGGCGGAAGGTGCCGACGAGGATGCGCAGGGCGGGGGCGATTTCCGGCTGGGCGGCGGGGCGAAAATGGATCGATTCCGGTAAGGGCATAGATTCCGGCGTGGGTGTAAATCTTCGTTTCGCCAGCACCCTCCGATCCCCTCTCCTGGTACTCCGGGAGATGGTTAGGGTGAGGGCGCATTTAGCGCGATGACCTTCCCCACGAACGGTGGGCGCGCCGCGGGGATTAATTGAGGCTTGCCT
>DAIOHQ010000017.1:0-32327 GCA_036744635.1 Tepidisphaeraceae bacterium
GTGGAAGAGCGAGGCGAGTACGCCGACCTGTGGCACCCAAACTGACCCACTACCGGAAATTCGTAAGCAAGGCGTCACGGTATTGCAGCTCGCATGCCCGCCTATGGGTTTGCCTTGAGCCAGTCGAGGACTTCCTGGTCGTGGCCATCCGCCTTGACGTTATGGAAGACATGGCGGATTTTGCCATCCTTGCCGATCACGAACGTGGTGCGCACCACGCCCATGTATTTCCGCCCCATCATGCTCTTCTGCTGCCAGACGCCGTACTTTTCCGCGACCGCATGATCGGCGTCGGCCAGGAGGGGAAAGTTCAGATGAAACTTGTCGGAGAATTTGTCGACGTCTTTCACCGGATCGGGGCTGATGCCCAACACGGCCACCTGTGACTTGTCATAATCCGCCAGGGCATCGCGAAATCCGCAGGCCTCTTTGGTGCAGCCGGGCGTGTCGGCCTTGGGATAAAAGTAGAGCACAACATCTTGCTTGCCTTTGAAATCCTCCAGCGCGATGGTCTTTCCTCCGCTGGCGGGAAGGTTGAACTTTGGCGCCGTTTTGCCGGTTTCGATGATTCCAGTTGCCTCAGCCATGTTTCTCCAAAAAGTGGACCAGCCTATGCAGCAGCCTCAGGCTTGGAGGTGGGGTGAATTTCCAATTCGGTCATGAGCAGCAGATCGAGGATGCTGAAGCTGTCGTCCTCGCCATAAACGATCACCGTGCGGCCAGTCGGTGACCGCGAGACGAAATCCCGATGTTTCACGAAAAATGAGCGTCCGTCGCCCAGATGAATCGTGAACGGGCGGAATGGCTGAGCGTGCAGCACGTTGTTGAGTTGCTCGACTGTCATAGCTGTATTATATCCTGATCGGGCGGGGCCGTAAAACGCGAATCGGTCGAACCGCCGCGCGCCGCGTCGTGAACCTATGCCATTCCCGCCAGCTTCTTTTTCAGCAGTTGATTGGCCGCCCCGGCGTCCACTTCCTGGCCGTGGGCTTTCATGAACGCGCCCATGGCCTGGCCGAACTGCTTTTCGGTGAACGTGTTCTCTGCCAGAAAATCATCCACCAGGCGCTCGGTATCTTTGGGCGACGCCTTCTTCGGCAGGTACTCCTCGGTGATGGCGATCTCTTGCTTCAACTTGGCCACTTCGTCGGGCTTTCCCAGCTCTTCGTACTCTTTGGCGCTCTTCCGCAGCTTCTTAGCGTAGGCCTCGACCACCTGCTGGGCGCTGGGCTTATTGGGCATCAGGTCGATTTTTTTAACATCGCTGAGCAGCATCCGGATCACCGTCAGACGGTCTTTTTGGCCGGCCTTCATGGCCAGTTTCATGTCTTCCTGCAGTTTGTCGCGAATATCCATCATTTACTCCCAAAAAGTTTGTGGTATGGTATACATTCTACAGAGGGGCTTTTCCTGTCGCACCTGTGGCACTGAGAAAGAATTGCGAATTTTTGCATGGCATCGGCGATTGGCCGGCTCTCAGTGAATTGAGCAATAGGACAGTCGTTTATAGCTTCTGACACGCGCTGGCGTCACCAGGTTGACGCATTGGGTGTAATGCCTCGCGGGGCTTGGCGCAGGCGCGCATCGGATACCCATTCTTCAGTTGCAGCAGAAACCTTTGGAAAGATGGTTCGCGAATGAGTCCAGGACAACTCGAAGGCATCCTTTCAATTCCCGATGAGCGCAGAGATGGACAATTGCGCGACCCGCTGCACCCGCTGCGCCCGCTGCGCGGCGGCATTGCCGTGCCGCGCAAGATGATCCTCGATCTGCAGCTTCGGCCAGGACTCATGCTGCGCGGCAGCCCCCGGGGAAAGATGCTCGGCGACGTGCAGACCATCGAAGGCCGCACCCCGGATGAATACATCTCCAATGCCACGCTTTATGAATCCACCGCGCTGGACCCACAGCCGGTGATGAAGCTGGAACACAGCCCGACGGAGTTGACCACCCGTGCCATCGACATCATCGCCCCGGTCGGCTTCGGCCAGCGCGGGCTGATCGTTTCGCCGCCGCGCACCGGCAAGACGATCCTGATGCAGAACATCGCCCGCGGCATTCACGCCAATTACCCGAACGTGCAACTGGTGCTGCTGCTGGTGGACGAGCGGCCGGAGGAAGTCACCGACATGAAGCGCAACGTGCCGGGCGTGGTCTACGCTTCCTCGAACGACAACACGGTGGAGAAACACCTCGATCTCGCCCAGCTCGTCATCGAGCGCTGCAAGCGGCAGGTGGAATTCGGCGCGGATATCGTGGTGCTGCTGGATTCGCTCACGCGGCTTGGCCGGGCTTTCAATACCGGCGGGCCATCCGGCGGGCGCACGCTTTCGGGCGGCCTGGACAACCGCGCCCTGGAAATTCCCAAGCGCCTGTTTGGCGCCGCCCGCAAGATCGAAGGGGGTGGATCGCTGACGATCATCGCCACCTGCCTGATCGACACCGGCAGCCGGATGGACCAGGTGATTTTCGAGGAGTTCAAGGGGACCGGCAATCTCGAGCTGACGTTGGACCGTAATCTGGCCAATCAGCGCATCTATCCCGCGCTGAACATCACCGAATCCGGCACGCGCAAGGAGGAGAAACTGCTGACCGAGAAGGAACTTGCGGCCGCGCGGATGATTCGCCGCCACCTGCTGAACATGCCGCCCACGCAGTCGATGAAGAGCCTGTTGGATGTGCTTTCCAAGCACAAGACCAATGAGGCGCTGTTCAATTCGATGCGGACTTCCTAGCTCAGGACAGGGGCATCTTGTCCGGCTGATCCTTGCCGGCCGCCTTGGCGTACGCCTTGGCGCGGTGCTGCAGGGGCGGGTGCTTGATTTTATTCCAGGGAAATTCACGCGGCGTCTGGCGCTTATGCCCTTTCACGCCGAAGCCGAGGATGTAGGCGCGGCGGGGAATATCCGAACGGTTTGGCCCGGCATAGTGAAGGGTGCGGTTGTGGTGGATGGTGCAGCCGCCGGGGGGGATCGGGCAGGGGACAGCGCTTTAATGGCTCGATATTGTAGTGGCGCAACGGCAGCCGTGAAGGGCGGGCGAATCTGAATTCGCAGTGCCCTCTTCGCATTCAAGTAAAAATCTGGCGCAAATACGTAATCGGACGGCATTTTCTGGATGAACCTGTCCGGTATAATCCGGCGCATGCCAACTGATACCAATGCCCGTTCCTTTGCCAACTTCCACTCCCTGCCCTCGCTGGGCGATTATGATCTGATCGTGGTCGGCGGCGGCGCCGCCGGCTCCGGGGCTGCCATCACCGCTGGCCGGCTCGGCCTGCGCACGCTGCTGATCGAACAGTTGTCGTTTCTTGGCGGCACGGGCGTGGGCTCGCAGGTGACGCCGTGGATGGGAAACCAGATCGACCTTGGGCCGCTCAATGAAGGGCTCAATGCGGAAATCCAGACCGACTTGGAGGCCACCGGCGACGCCTCTGGCTATTTCGTCAATCCCGAGGCGATCAAGTTTGTCCTGGAGCAGAAGGCGGTCGAGGCCGGGGTCACGATCCTCTTCGAAGCCACTGTGGTCGGCATTCATACCAGCGGCGAGCAGATGCCTGAATTGGATGGCGTGGTCATCGCCACCCGCCAGGGTTTGCGCCGGGCTCAGGCCGGCGCTTTTGTCGATGCCAGCGGCGACGCTAACGTCGCCAACCTGGCCGGCGTCCCTACCGCCGAAGGTCGCGAGAGCGATCGCGTTCACCAGCCGATGAGTCTCCGCTTCGTGCTCGGCGGGATCGACATCCCCGCGGTCGAGCGCTTCATGCTCGCCAACGGCCCGCAGCACACTGTCCATCGCGTGCTGGGCTTGCTGAACAACGGCCCGGGAATGGAATTCATCAAGAAATACGCCGAGATGGGCAAGTGGCCGCAGAAATGGCTCGATACATTCACAATCCAGCTCTTTGAAATTCCCGGCCGGCCGCAGGAGTTTTGGTTCAACTGCCCGCGTATCACCGGCCATGACCCGCTCGACCCGCTCTCGACATCCAAGGCCTACATCGAAGGCCGGCGCATGATCAAGGCATACCTGGAGCTTTTCCAACGGCACATCGGCGGCGCCGCTGATCGGCATTCGCGAAGGCCGGCGCATTCAGGGTCCCTACATCCTCACCAAGGATGATTTCCTCAAGCGCTCGAAATTCCCCGATGGTATCTGCCTCAACCATTATCCGATCGACATCCACAACCCGCATGGCCAGGGCGTCACCTGGGTGGAAATGGGCGAGCGCGACTTCCACGAAATCCCGTTCCGCTGCCTGATTCCGATCGGGTTGAAATCACTGTTGGTGGCCGGGCGCTGCATCTCCAGTGACTTCACCGCCCAGTCCTCCTACCGCATAATCGCCAACTGCCGCACGATGGGCGAAGCCGCAGGCGTGGCCGCGGCGCTGGCCCGCGAGCAGCGGCTCGACATCACTGAAGTGGACGGCGTCGAAGTCCGCCGCCGCATGATCGAACACGGATTGCTCCCCAAGTGGTGCGAGAAAGCTCCCGCAATGGCGATGCGCTAATCCCATCATTGGTTGGCAGGCGCGGTGGTCGCCGCCGTCGTGGCGGGCCGCGTGGTCGCCCGCGCCTGTTCCAGCGCGATGCGCTGGAGGATGGCGAATTCTTTGCGTTTGGGATCGACGCAATAGACGAATCTGTTCAGCAGGCTCTGGCCGATGCCGCTCTTGGCGGCGGGGGAGTCATCCAGCAGGATCACCAGCGCATCGCGCTCGACGATCTGATTGCCGAGGGTCACGGTGTCCCTGCCCTTCAGCAGAATGGTGCGAATGCTCCCCATGTAGCTGTTGACCTCCACCTTCTGCCCATCCTTTTCCAGGTCCCACTTTTTCTGCAGCTCCGGCCCGGCCTGAATGTCGGTGGTCTGGGGGATAAGGCGCACGTCCACCGGCGTGTTGCGGATCTTGATGGGAATCCAGAAGTTCTCCGCCTCATCCTTCAGCGGCAGCACCGCCAGGGGCTTGGCGGCGAGGTGGGTTCCGGCGGCACGGAGCGTCAGCGTGCGCTTCAGCGGGTTCAGCTCCCATTGAAAGCGCTTGGCGATGTCGTAGCCGATGGTGCAGGATTGGCCCTGGGTGTATTTGGAGTCGCGCATGACCTGGACGGTGGTGGTTTCTCCCACGCCGCCGATCTCCAGCTTCGTCTTCGCTTCTCCAAGGAACATGCGCTTGCCCTCGGGGTCGACGTACTGATCGAAGTCATGGTTGGGCGTGATGTCGAGCTTGCAGTCGCGGGCGAACTTTTCGGTGATGATATTTTCGCCCCCGCATCCCCACACGAATGTAGCCTTGATGCCGCCGCAGACGACAGGTACGCCGAACACGCGGCAGTCGCGATCGTGCAGATCCCCCAACTCTACCGAGAGCGGAATGACGACGTCCGGTTCATCAGCCCCCCCTGGCGGCGCTGCCCGTGCCGTCGAGAGGCTCAGCACCAAGGCCACGACGCCAGGAAGAAATGTCCAGTGCATATCCGCCCATGGTAACCGCAGGCGTTACGGATTCGAAAGAGGCAGCTGGCCATGTCAGACGACGCGATCCGCCAATTCCTCCCCGCGCTCGAATCGCTTTAGATTGTTCAGGAAATGCTGCACCAGGCGATCGAACTCGTTGGCGAGGCCGCCGGCGGTGTGGGGGGTGATGAAACAGTTTCTTGTGGTCCAGAGCGGATGGTCCGCGGGCAGCGGCTCGAGGTCGGTCACATCGAGGTATGCCGCGGCGATTTGACCGGATTCCACGGCGCGCCCAAGGGCGGCCTGGTCTACGCTGCTGCCGCGGCCAATGTTGTAGAAAATCGCCGAGGGCTTCATTTGCGCCAAACGCTCTGCGCCAAAGAAGCCGCGCGTGGCGGGATTGTCGGGCAGAAGATTGATGACGTGGTCGGCGGTGCCAAGCACCTCATGCAGATCGCTTTCGAGCACAATGCGAATCGGTTCGTCGCCATGTTTGCTGCGGCGGATGGCGGCGAGATTCATCTGAAACGGGGCGAGCAATTCCGCCAGGCGGCGGGCGATGGCGCCGAAGCCCAGCATCACCGCGGTCTGGCCGGTGAGCAGGTGCGAGTTGATGCGGCGCTCGGCGGCCGGCCAATTCCGCTCGGCACGCTGGGTGTCCAAGGATTGCGGCAGTTGCCGCGCCAGCGCCATCATCATGGCCAGCACATGCTGGGCGCAGGGGTCGGCATAGACCCAGGAGCTGTTGGTCAGTATTGCTCCGCGCTGGCGAAAATTCTGCTTGAAATCATCCCGGTCATAGCGCGTGTAGCCAGCGCTGCTGAGATGCACCCAGCGCAGCCCCGGGCAGCGCATGGCGAAATCCGGATCTGGCTGGCCAAAGGCGATGTCGGAATTCGCCAGCTCGGCATCCGGCTGCCCGGCCACGAGATTGGACGCGTGCAATTGACTGGAAAAGACCAACTGATGACCGCCCACCCCCCCAACCCCCCCGAGTCCCGCCTGGAGCAGGGCGAGGGCTTGCGGCGGAAACTCGTAATTGCACCAGATTCGCAGAGACATGAGCAGATAAATACCGACTTTCCGCGGTGGCGCACAGCCCCATGGAGAAAATGGCGCCCATTCGCCGATAGGGTTTAATAGAACCCCGCATGGCTATGCGGGGCTGATAGGGCGCAGGAACTGAAATGGTAACTCCACCCACCGTTGATCCGCAGGCATCGGCGATGAACTGGCTCACGTTGCCGTCGCATTGGCCGGGCCAGAGCGACCTGTTGACCTGGTGCCAGACCATGGGCCCCGGCACGGCGGCGCTGCTGATCATCCTCGGCGTGATCTACCTGATGTTCGGGTTCTATCTCTTCAAATTCCTGATCACCCTCAATGCGGCGCTGGTCGGCGCGGCCCTGGGCGCCATGGTCGGCGACAAGCTCGGCTCCGCCCTGGCCGGCGCCGTCGTCGGAGGCATGACCTGCGCCGTGGTCGCCTGGCCGCTGATGAAATACGCGGTGGCGATCATGGGCGGCCTGTACGGCGCCCTATTGGGGATGGCGCTTTGGCGGACCTTCGGCCTCGACGGCAATTTCGCCTGGGCGGGCGGCGCCATCGGGTTGGTTGCCTTCGGCATGCTCTCCTTCATCCTCTTCCGCGGCAGCATCATCATGTACACCAGCCTGCAAGGCTCGGTCATGCTGATCTTCGGCCTGCTGGGAATGATCTACAAATATCAGTCGGTTTCGGGAAGCCTCACCAGCGGCTTGAGCGTCAGGCCGTTCCTGCTGCCCATTTTCATCTTCATTCCGGCGATGATCGGCCTGATTTATCAGCAGCAGAATCATCCAGCGGAAGGAAAGTAAGCTTCGTCAGAAATTGAGCAGATGAAGGTGGTGCGCCAACTGCGCCAGCCCCAGCAGGCTGAAAAAGCCGGCGACATCGGTGACGGTGGTGGCGAAGATGGTGGCCGACTGGGCGGGATCGAATCCGAAATATTTCATCACGAAGGGAATGCCCGCGCCGCTGAAGCAGGCCAGGGTGTGGTTGATAACCAGGGCCAGCCCGACGATCACGCCGAACATGCCATTGTGATGCCACAGCAGGGCGACGGCGGCGGTGGTGAGGCCGATCACCAGGCCGGAGAGAATGCCAACCACCAGTTCGCGGTAGATTACCTGCCAGAGGGCGCGGCGGTCCACCTTGCCGATCGCCAGGCCGCGAATGGCAACCGACATCGCCTGGGCGGAGGCGTTGCCGCCCATGCCGGCGACGATCGGCATGTAGATCGCCAGGATCGCGAATCTGGTGATCGTCCCTTCAAATAGTCCGACCACGGCGCCGGCCAGGAATGCCGTTGCCAGGTTGACTTCCAGCCACCCGATGCGCTTGCGAAAGGAATATTGCCACGGGCTGCCCAGGCGCTCCTCCGGGCCGGCGCCGAACATCCTCTGCACGTCTTCGGTGGCTTCTTCGCTGATCACATCGACCATGTCGTCAACCGTGATGATGCCCAGCAGCCGGTTGCGATTGTCCACCACGGGCATGGCCAGATAGCCGTATTTCCGCATGATCCGCGCCACCTCTTCCTGGTCCATGGTGGCCGGGACGCTGGTGACGTTGGGGCGCATGATCTGGTTGAGCGTCTTGCTGGGCCGGGCGAGAATCAGGTCGCGCATCGACAGCACGCCGATGAGATGCCCGCGGCGGTCGACCACGTAGACGTAGAACATCTGTTCCATCTCTTCGCTGAATCGGCGCAGCTCGATGATGGCCTGCTCGACGGTGAGGTCCTCCGGCAGGCTGGTCACCTGCGTGGTCATGATGCCGCCGGCGGTGTCGGGCGGATACTGCTCGAGGCGGCGGACCTCGCGGGCCTCATCCGGCTCCATCTCGTGTACGAGCTGCTCGTGCAGCGGGCCCGAAACGTGCTCGAGCACGTCGACGCGGTCATCCGGGTCCATCGCCGACAGCACCATCGACGCCTCGGGCGCCTCCATATCCGTGATTACCGAAGCCGCCAGGCTCGGCTCCATCTGCGCCAGAATCCGGCCGGCGGTTTCCGGGTCGAGGTATTCGGCGACGTCGGCGGCCAAGGGGGGGTTGTCGCTGGCGAGGTGCTCGAGAATCACCGCGCCGTCGGCGGCGGGAATCTCCTCGATATGGTGGGCGACTTCCCCCGGCGAGGACGTGTCGGTGGTCGCCACCGCCGCAGGCTGCAGATGGTCGGCGGTCTCGGTGGGCTCGTCGGGATGGCGCTGGTCTTCGCTCATGATTGGTGCGACAACATTATTTCATGGAGGTGTGGAGAACCATCGGCCGGTTCGGACGACATCTACTTCTTCGCCGGCATGGTCGCCCGCGCCGGCAGCGTCGCCGGTCGCGGCCAGACCAGCGGGCGCTCCATCCCGCGGGACACGAAGTTCTTGTCCGGCATGGTCGTCGGCGAAGGCCAGGCATCCGTGCGGAAGGGGGCGGCGGGAAGCCCCTCTTTGTTGTAGAAATTGACCCCCTCGGGGTTGTCGGCCCATGCGTAGCGCACGGCCGCAGGCTTCGAGACCTCGGGACTCCAGACGATGACGCTGTCGCCGTCAATCTTCGCCTGGGCGGGGTAGAAGATCTGATCCGCGCCGGCGATGACGAACCAATTGAGGCCCGCGCCCGCGCCCGCGCCACCGCCGGGATGAATGAGCTGATCGGCATCGCCCTGTTCGCGCAGGCGATTCTTCAGCTCTTCAGAGATCGCGATGTCCCTGGCGACCAGGCCGGAACCGACGCCGCTGAACTTCAGCACGATCTTGTCGCCGTCAACCTTCATGGACTGGTAGGTTGGCCCGGAGGCGACGACATCCTTGCCGTAGGCGATCTTCTCGGCCAGCAGGGCGAGGCGATGGCCGACATCCGCCTTGTTGCGGGGGTGAACATCATCGAACTGGCCGATGTCGATGGGGACGGCCATGCCGGTGTTGGGCAGCTTCAGCGCGGCCGCCTGAGCCTCGCGCATGTCCACCCACGGCTGGTTGGCGGGGTCGTACTTCCCCTGCTGCATGTTGGTGAGCTGCACGAAGAGAAAGGGGAAATCCCCCTGGCCCCAGCGCCTGCGCCAGTCGGTGATGAGGGCGGGGAAGAGCTTGCGGTACTGCGGCGCGCCGTTGTTGCTCTCGCCCTGGTGCCAGATGACGCCGCGGATGGCGAACGGCATCAGCGGGGCGATCATCGCGTTGTATGGGCCCATCGGGCGCATCCATTGGGAAACCTGGGGCAGGTCGGGCGGGCCCACGATGGGCCGCACCGGCACGCCGGCGGCGTCGGATCGGTCGACGTCATCCTTCCACTGTTGCAGCCTCTTGAGATAGTCATCCAGGAGCTTCTGCGAGTCGGCCACCCGCTTGTCGTATGCCTCGATCGCGATCTTGAAATCGGGATCGCTTTCCAGGAGTTCCCGGCTGGACCAGGCGTGCGGCTGGGTGAACCACCACGAGCCGTCGACCACGCCGAAGGGCACATCCAGTTTCGCGCTCAGTTCACGGACGAAAAAGAACGGCACGGCGGCGAATTTGGGGGCCTTGTCGGGCGTGCAGACGACCCACCCCCCCCAAGCGCCGGGCGCGGTGTCCTGCGGCTTGGAGGCCATGCGCTGGGCGACCTTGTAAAAGCGGATGGTGGGGTAATCGGCCCGCTGGGCCGCCTCGTTGCCCCCGAAGGCATCGTACAGCGGAAAATCCATGTTGGACTGCCCGCAGGCGAGCCAGACTTCGCCGACCAGGATGTTCTTGATCGTGACCGTATTCTTCGCCGAGACCACCAGTTCCCGCGGCTCCTTGGAAGCGGCCAGCGGTTCGAGCACCACCCTCCACTTGCCATCCTTGCCGGCGACGGCCCCGGCGCTTTGCCCGGCGAAGGAGAGCGTCACCTTTTCATCGGGCGCGGCCGTGCCCCAGATGGGCACCTTGATATCCCGCTGCAGCACGAGGTTGTCGGAGAAGAGCGGGTTGAGGCGCACGTCAGCGCGGGCGGCACCCCCCCCTATTCCCGTCCCCCGCGCGGCCAGAAGTACGATGACGGAGATCAGAAGCATGCGTCGGTTCATGGCGGAATTCTAATTCGAACGGCGCTGCAAATGCAAAACTCCTCCCGCGTGCCCCCGTCCGCCCCCCGCCCCATCGGCTTCATGGGTGAAGACGAGGGGGGAGTTGCACAGAAGCTCACTGCTTGCTCCAGTCCATCTTGTCGAAAGCGGGATATACAGCGCTGCTGCCATCGGCGAAATGCCAGATGGCATCCGACCACGTCCAGGGGCGCAGCTTGAGCTTCTGGGGAGTTTCGTCTTGTTCGCCTTCGAACACCCCCGCGATGTAGCTGGCACGCTTGGAGATCGTGACTTCGATCTGCTCGCCGGGCTTCAGGTCGACCAGTTCGATCCACGCCGGGGCGCCGGGATGGGCGTCGTGAAATTTCTTGGCGAAACGCGTCACGCCGTGAACCGGCGGGTCGCCATAGAGGAGGTTGTAGAGCTGATACAGCTTGTGGAGCTGCTCGGGTTTGAGGCGCGCGCTGCTGGCCACGACGCCCATCTGGAACATCCAGGAGAAGGGCTGATCGTCTTCATTGACGAGGTTCACATCCCCGCCAACCCAGCCACATGAGCATTCGCCGATCAGGCCGATGCCGACGTGGTGCATCGAGCGATACATCCGCCACCAATAAGGCTGGGCGGGTACCGCCGAGTCGGTTTTTCCCGCCAGCATCGGGGCATAGTCCACACCCGCCAGTCCGGCGAAGCCGCCATCATGCAGATACCACTTTCGCCCCGTCGCGGCCCCGGTATGAATCGTCGGCCAGATGATGCGGTCCCACCATTCCGTGGCCAAACTCATCGGCACCCAGTGGTAGGGTGTGGCGGTCGGCCAGGCGCCGGTGCGCTGGCGGCGAACCCACTGAAGATTCTCGCGCACGGTCTTCTCGCCTTCACCCTGGATGATCGGCGCGCTCGGCGGATACAGGACGTTCTGCCCGATGCACAGGTCGTCGTAGCGATCGCTCAGAAGGTTGGTGAGGCTGGTCCGCACCAACTCCGGCCGTAGCCAGCAGCCACTGACGATGCCCGCAGCGCGGAGCTTCTCGTTGCCGGCCTTCAACTCGGCATTGACGCCGGAATCCGGATCACAGCGGACGGAGTCGGGATAGATGTCGGGGATGGCCTCCCAGGTGTCGAGCATCTGCCCCAAACCGTCGATGCCGGTGCCGGCCAAACGCTTGATGTTGAAATCCGCGAAGCCGATCGGCCCGCCGTGGGTCTTGAGAGTGAAGTGCGGCATCGACACCGTCGAGCAGACCAGGGCATCCTGCACGCCCATGCGCTTCGAGACATCGCCATACACCTCGAAGCGGGCGTTGACATATCGTTGCGGCAGCGGTTGTTTGGGCTCGCTGGCGTAAAGGTACTCGACGGTGTCCACGGCCGTGCGTTTGCCGGAGATCGTGCAATCCCAGGCGAGGTTCGGCCAGACACCATCAGCGCCCTGCTCGACATAAGAGCACGACTTCTGCGAGGCGTGGTAGTACAGACCGCGGGCGGAGATTGTCAGGCAGCCGGGCTTGAGGCCGGGGAGGGGGGGATCGCTCCAGTCATAGAAGATCAACGGCTGCGCCTGCAGGCAGTCCTGATCAGGGTGATAGCCGTCGTAACCCACTCGCGGCGGGGTGGAGATCTGCATGGTCACCCCCTGGTTCCTGTCCGGGGAGTAGTCGACGATCTCATGGGCCGGCACGCGGAAGCCGGCGCTGTAGCTCTTCACCCCCTGGCGCGAGCCGTTGGGCCCGAAGCCGTTGTTGATCATCACCTGGTAGCCGTTCTTCAGCGACGACGGCAACTGGACTTCGATCTGCCGGGCCAGGCCGCGATAGGTGCAGCCGTGGCGCTCGCGCCCGATCGGCCACCAGGTTTCCCAGACTTCAACATGCGTGAAGGCCCGGTATCCCATCGCGCCCAGCGGCATGCGGTAGTGCAGCGTGACCCGGTCGCCATCGATCTCCGGCGGCAGCCACTGCGCGGCGGCGTCGTGGTTGAATTTCTGCAGCGGCAGCGTGAGCGGGTCGGTGATCCAGGGATGGCTGGTGCCGAACTGCAAGTCCTTATAGCCGACGTGAATCGCCCGCAGCGGCGTGCTTCCGCCGTCGGTCAGCACCGGATCGACTTTGTACGGCTGGTCGGTGCCATCGCCCTTGCCCGGCGGCAGCACCAGCGGCAATCCGCGGTCGTCGAACTGCCCGATATCCAGGCCATTGCCGAAGGTGCCGGGATAGATCAGGTGGGTGCCATCCGCGGCCTTCCAGTCGATCGGGCGGAAGGTGTCGTAAACGAGTTCCTGGCCGTCGGGGAAGATGATTTTCGTCGGACTGGCCCGCAGTACCAGCCCCGCCGCGCGGGTGGTCGGTTGCGTTGTCGCGCGGGTGGCCGGCCCGCGCCCGCGCCCGCGCGGCTGGGAGATCGGAGGCGGCAGATACTGGATGGGCAGGTCCCAATCCGCGTCGAGGCTCTTAGTCGTGGCCACGTTCGCCCGTCCGACCGCCCGCGGCGTGACCGTGGCGGCGTTGCTCTGCGGCGTCGTCGTTCCATCCTTGAGAATGCCGACCACGCTGAAGGTATAGGCCTGGCCATTCTGCAGGCCGAGCGCGATGAAGAACGGTTCGGCGAGTGAAGCGCTGCAGGCCGTAAGGTTGTCCTCTGTAGGCGCCACTCGGCGCAGCGCTTCGGTCAGCTCCTCGAAACTCAACGTTGAATTTAACTTGATGACCGCAGAACCATTGACTGCCTGCCAGCGGGCCTGCCAGTGGATGATCCGCTCATCCTCCAGTTGCGGGTTCCAGCGCAGAAAGACTTTCCCATCCCCGGCATCCGCGGTCAGGGCGGTCGGCGACAGGATCGGCAGGGGGGGCAGGGGCGAAACGGAGGGAAGCGCCGATGCGGTCCCCGCCGGCCGGGTCGTCGGCGCCTTGGCCTGATGAGCACATCCTACCAGCGACACCATCAACACCGCGGGCAATGCCCACCGGGCAAAACGACCGCATCTCGACGACATGGGTTCTCCTTCCCGATTGGCCGCATCACCTCGACTTCTTCTTTCCCGAGGCGTGCAGGTTCATCGTGGTGGCGCGATCAGGCGCGGTGGTGGACCTGCCCTTCTCTCCGCGCAACTCGCCCAGGAGAGTTTGCGCCTGCTCGAGGGAGGTTTGCTTCATCAGGTCGGCCTCATCGCGCAGCTTCACCCCGCAGAACATGTCGTAGTTGTTGCGGAAGTCATTCACCTTCCTGTAGAGCGCTGGCATCTCGCGCCCGGCAGCGCACAGGTCGGCGTGCAGCGCCTTGAATTGGCTGCTCCATTTGGCCAGCGCCTGCGGCTTCGCCCGCGCCCGCGCCCGCGCCCCGCCGGCTTCCTTCGCCTTCTTCAGTTCGGCCACCAGCTTCGCCCCCTGGTCGGCGATGCCGCCATGGCGCGCGTAGTAGTCCAGGGAATACCAGCGCCAATCCCCGGTGGTCTTTTTGTCCAGCTTGGCCGCAGCGGCGGCGAGTTTCTTCTGTGCCTTGGTGAAGTCACGCGCCTCCACCGCCAGCACCCCATCCACCGCCTCGGTCGGCATCGCCTGGTTGTGCATCCCTTCCAGCGTCTTCTTCACCAGGGCGCGCAGCGGAGGGGGAGGCTGCTTTGGATTCCAGGCCAGGCTGAGCATGATGAATTTGTTGATGTCATCGTAGCGCCCCTCGGTGTAGGGCAGCACGCCATGGACGGTGCCCGGCAAGTTGAGCAGCGCGTGCAGGGTCTTGGGCATCGGATAGGTCCCCCAGGTTCCCCACCCGCCGGCCATGGTGATATCCGGCCAGAAGATGATCTTCTTTCCCTTTTTCGCCAGGGCATCGGTGATCTTCAAGCGCTCGCTGGTCTGCTCCTGCCAGGCGTTCTGGGTGCAGACGGTGTTGATGATATCCGTCTTGGCCACCAGCGCCGCCAGCTTTTTGGCGTCGCGGTTCCAGAAGTACCACAGGTTGATCGAGCGCATCGGGATGGTGTCCTTGTACGGCCCGATCAACTCCAGCGCCAGCTTCCAGTAGGTCTTCCACCAGGGCAGGCATTTTTCGCAGTCGCAGCCGCCCGGGTCGGTGGGGAACAGCTCGATCCAGTCCGGCTTGAACATCTCGATCAGCCTGCGGTTGTAGTCCATGACGAACCGGTTCACCTCCGGCACCGATGGGCACAGCGTGCTGGGCACGGGGAACTGGCCCCACAATCCCCGCGGAATCGTGTCGCAGTGATGTTGGCGGTGCGCGGCGTGATACGCCCGCGGCACCAGGTTCGGCGACAGCACCAGCCACAGCTTCATGCCCCAGGAGCGGGCCATCTCGGCAACCCGGCGATAGACGTTCCCGGTGATCCGGCCCGAATCGGTATCATCCCAGGGGGCATCCATCCATTCGGCGTACCACATCCCCACCGTGTTCATCCCCCAGAGCATCATCTCGATGAGGTAATCCTCGAAATCCTGGAAGCGGCCCTCCTCGGCCAGCCAGACGTTGTAGGAGTTGAACGGGCGCGGCGGCTTGGTCTCATCGGTGGGATCGAGCGTGGTGGGGAAATAAATCCCCCGCACCGCCAGCGCCGGCGTCCCCTCCGACCCCTCGGCCGCGCCAACGTTGAGCTTCGGCCAGATTACTTTCCCACTCTTCGCTCCCTTGCCCCCGCCGCCCCCTCCGCCGCGCTGCACCTCGCGCAGCAGCCGCCCGACGCCGTAGGGCAATCCGCGCGACCGTCCGGAGATGGTGATGACCGGCTTGCCGGCCCGCGACGAGGCAGGGGCGTTCGTGATCGCATACGCCTCCTCCCCTCCCTCGACCTCGGCCTCCTGCAGCACGATGGTGGCGCCGCTCGCGCCCGCGCGCGCCCGCGCGGGCGCCCGCTCACTCACCACCCGCGCTGACGCCCCCACGCGTTTGCGCAGATGCTTCTGCAGCACCTCCGCCACCCGCCCGGCCCACTGCTCATCCCGCGCCCGCGCCCGCACGATAATTGTCACACCCTGTACCATCCATCATCTCCTGAATGAACTTCCGGCAGAGAAGCGAGCAGCGCGATGGCGGTGCAATCCCACATTGCCGCGCCCGCGCGGGCCGACTGTCTGGTGGCCGGTACCTTTGCACCCGCCGGCCCCCACACGCGTGATGGCCCCGGAAGATACCGGGATTGTCCAACTCCCCCGCCCCCGTTGCAAGCCCATCTCCTGAAACGTGAAACATGAAGAGGAGAGCCGCTTTTCATCTTTCACGCTGCCGGATTGCCACGAACCGCCCGCGCCGCGTGATGGTGGAGCGATGGATTCCGCGAAAGGACCTTTGACCCGGAAAATTCAGAGCTCACCGCAGAGGCGCAGAGGACGCAGAGAAAGCACCGGAGAAATTCTATTGTGAGCTGCGCAACGTGCGCTGACTATGATGAGAGAGAAAAAATAGATAACTTGATTCTCGGTATGGTCTTCTCTGCGGTCTCTGCGTCTCGGCGGTGAATAATCCGGGTTGACCCTCTGTCGATCTCGGCGTACCAGAGGAAAAGGCGGGGGGGCGGGGGGACCGGACGGGGCGGGTTTCTGCTGAGCGGGATGGAGTTTCCCTCAACCGGGATCGAGTTTTGCTTGAGCGGGATGCAGTTTTGCTTGAGGCGGACGGAGTTTTGCTTAAGATGGGAGGAGTTTTGCTTAAGCGGGGCGGAGTTTTGCTTAAGCGGGACGGAGTTCTGCTTAAGCGGGACGGAGTTCTGCTTAAGGCGGGCGCGGGTTTGCTTAAGGTGGGCGGAGTTTTGCTTAAGCGGGGCGGAGTTCTGCTTAAGCGGGGCGGAGTTTTGCTTAAGCGGGGCGGAGTTTTGCTTAAGCGGGAGAGAGTTCCGCTTAAGCGGGGCGGAGGTTTGCCTAAGCGGGACGGAGGTTTGCTTAAGACGGAAGCGCTCCGGTATGCAGAAAAATGAATTTTCCTTCGGCAGAATCGCATCCTCCCGAAGCGGAAACGATTTTTCCCGACAGCGAATCGGACCTTCCCCGCCGAAAACCGCCGCATCTGCCGCGCCGCCACGGTTTTTCCCGGACGCGGGCGGGATTGGCCGCCACGTGCGTGGGGAAGACCCAACGAGCATCCCCATACCGGCCGCGTCTGTGCCGGTTCACCCCCACGTGCGTGGGGAATACGATATCGGCCACAGTGCGAAGGGCAGCTGCGCGCGGTTCACCCCCACGTGCGTGGGGAATACGGCATCCCGCGCCGACAGGAAGCGGCACTTGAACGGTTCACCCCCACGTGCGTGGGGAATACGTTGCCGTAGGCGTTGAAGAGGCGTCCGGCAACGGTTCACCCCCACGTGCGTGGGGAATACGCCCAATCTCCGCTGGCGGTGGGGCGGTCCATCGGTTCACCCCCACGTGCGTGGGGAATACGCTGGAATACTGCCTCTTCGGTACACGCCTTCCCCGGTTCACCCCCACGTGCGTGGGGAATACCACCGTCGTCGGCACCGCTCCCGTCACGTCCGCCGGTTCACCCCCACGTGCGTGGGGAATACTAACGCCACAAGCAAACTACTCGCCTGCCATGCGGTTCACCCCCACGTGCGTGGGGAATACATGGTGCCACTGGAACAATTGCCCGCGTGATGCGGTTCACCCCCACGTGCGTGGGGAATACCGCGAGATAGTACGCATAATGCTCCGTGCCGACGGTTCACCCCCACGTGCGTGGGGAATACCACAGGTCTATCGCTTCATTTTCCCCATCCATCGGTTCACCCCCACGTGCGTGGGGAATACGCCGGAGCCGTTGCCGTAGCAGTTGCTATCGGCGGTTCACCCCCACGTGCGTGGGGAATACCCGCCATGTGTGCCCGTTGGCAACGTGCAAGACGGTTCACCCCCACGTGCGTGGGGAATACGGCAGAGCTGCTGAATGAACTATCCGAGCAAGACCGGTTCACCCCCACGTGCGTGGGGAATACCTGCCGGCAGTGCTGGCGGGATCGGCACAGAGCGGTTCACCCCCACGTGCGTGGGGAATACCATTGACTCCATCGCTTGCGGCTGTGCCCCAACGGTTCACCCCCACGTGCGTGGGGAATACCTCCTGGCCCTTCTCGCCAAAACCCTTCAAGTCCGGTTCACCCCCACGTGCGTGGGGAATACGCCGTATAGGTATCCAAGCTGGCTCTGCGTCGGTTCACCCCCACGTGCGTGGGGAATACGAACGGTTCGCGGTGGAAACGCTAAACAAGAATCGGTTCACCCCCACGTGCGTGGGGAATACGGTCTCGCTGTTGTATTCGTAGTGGTAGGAAAAGGTTCACCCCCACGTGCGTGGGGAATACGCTGTAGCCGACAAGACCATCAAATCCGAGGTCGGTTCACCCCCACGTGCGTGGGGAATACGGAGTTGCGCAGAGTCAGGGTGAGAAAGCGTGCCGGTTCACCCCCACGTGCGTGGGGAATACGCATCCGCCCATTTATGGGTGACGCCCCAAGTCGGTTCACCCCCACGTGCGTGGGGAATACGATGCGTCGGAGTTGTAGCAGTACATCCCCGCCGGTTCACCCCCACGTGCGTGGGGAATACTGATGCCGCTGTCGAGCAGGCTGCCCAGCCCATCCGGTTCACCCCCACGTGCGTGGGGAATACATGACCGCTGACTCCGACAATGCTTCGATACGCGGTTCACCCCCACGTGCGTGGGGAATACCGAGCATGGGAATTATCTCCGTGGTTGTGGGCCGGTTCACCCCCACGTGCGTGGGGAAGACTGGTATTCACTTGTCAAAGAGCGAAGGGGTCCGTTGCCAGTCGTCAGTGGTCAATTGCCGGGGCGATGGAGAGCAGGCCGAAGCCGAAGGCTTTGGCCGGGCCGATGCCGTTGATGATGGCTTGGCGGAGTTTGTCGGGATCGGTGCAGAGCAGCACGCCCTCGAACAGGCCGCTATTGAAACGGTGCTCGGCGCGGGCGGACTGCCCGGCGGCGGGTTTGCGAACCAGCGCATATACCGTCTGCATCGTCAACGGCGTGGCCGGTTCTTCCAGAACGCGAAAGCCCCGATCACCGCCCACTTCCGTCAGCCACGCTCGCCAC
Organism: Tepidisphaeraceae bacterium; assembly: GCA_036744635.1. GTDB lineage: Bacteria > Planctomycetota > Phycisphaerae > Tepidisphaerales > Tepidisphaeraceae > DAIOHQ01. The sequence goes on from DAIOHQ010000017.1 coordinate 18,597, forward strand.
GGCTCCCATCGCGCATCGATGACCCGTCTTCGCTCGTCGGCATCGCTCGGGAGCGTGTCGGGAATGGGCTTAAGGCGGACCGGAACCTGGGCACGACGTCTGCGCGGAATGGTCAGGCCGGCGCGGGTGGTGCGCGTCCTGCCATCGGCTCGCGGCTCGCTGCGGGTTTTTACGACCTGTGCGAGCAAACGGTAGCGGTAGGCTTGATCGAGGCGGGGCGCGGGGTCGAAGGGGCGCACCTGCGGCTTGTCGTCCAGGAGATACGGAGCATTCTGAAAGGCATAGGTCCAGTCGGGGAGTTGGGCCGATTGGACGAGGATGCGCGGCTTGCCGTCTTGCTCGATGCGGAAGAGGAAGCCGGCATCGCCGCGCGGGGGCTTGGGATCGCGCAGCGCCGGGCCCGTCCAGGCGTTGAGAAAGAAGGGGTCGCCGGCAAGCACCTTGCCATTGGGGAAGGCCATCCATAGGCGCTGATGCACCCGGTAGAGGTCGGCCAGCCATTTGCGCCCGGGCTGCGGGCGGTCGGGGTTGTCGCCCGTGTTGACATGGAGTTGGGAGAGATACATTCAGCGGCCCTCCGGGGTCCAGGACGCGGGCAAGTCCTCGAAGAAATTCGTTGAGTAGGCGCGGCCCGCCTCCAGCAGATCGCGGCGGCGTCCCATTCGGCGCTCCGTCAACAGACGCTCGATCTGCGCGAGGATTTCTGGCCGATTCGCGAGGTCCTGCGGGTCAATGCGGCGTTGGCGCATGTCGCTGGAATACTCCAGCATCGTGCAGGCGTCGTGACATATCTTGCACAGTGGTCGCAACGTCTCCGGCCGCACGTCTTCATAGTCCAAATGATGGACTTCGGCCGCCGGCGACTTGCAGAACACGCACAGACCCCCTGCGGTGCGTAGCGCGGCTTGACGCAGCGCCGGCCACTCCGGGCCATACGGGTCCTTGCGCGCTGGTCGCTCGGGTTGCGGTTGTGTTGCCGGGCTGACGGAGACGGTGACCGAGCCAGGGACGACCCAGCGGCCGCCGTGGTTCATGAACCCGAAGGCGCGCGGCACATCGTACACGAGTCGCGCGCTGTCGGGCGGAGGGGTGCCCGGAAGGTGCTCGATGAAGGTATCGAGCATGAGCGCTGGGGTGCGGACGTTTCCGTCGATCCCGGCGATTCTCGGCCGCCACGGGAGGGACGACAGTGCGTCGGCGAGCGAATCAAATCCGCCCGTTCCGGCGAAAACAGGTTCGGCCGGAACGCAGCATTTGCGGCCGAGGAACACGGGCCATATTGGATCGTTCAGCGCGTCGGCGCAGTCGCGGATGCTATCCGCGCTGCCGCGCAGCGCGACGAGAAAGGATGCGTCCAACAGGTATTGCCGGCGAGATAGCAGTGTCTCGTATTCGCCCGTGGAAGCCGTCTTCTTGATCTTCCCATCCGCGCTGCGAATGCCAATCTTCGCCCCGGCAGTGTGGTAGTCCCAGTCGAGCGTCCCAGTGCGATCCACCCGGACCCCCATGTGGAGCGATACCAGCCTCTCCAATGCCTTGGAGGAGTCTTCACGGCGAACGCCCATGGCGCAGAGCAAGAGGCCCAGAACGCCCGATTTGCTTGGGTAGGCATCAGTTCGGCGAAGCTGAAATCGGGAAGATGTTCCCCATGACTGCATCGGTCCCGCCAGGCGCAAGAGTAGAGTGTTATCGCTCATGCGGTTGCCTATGCTTTCTCGACTATGAGGGCCTCGACGGAATTGACGAGCAAATCAAGGGTGCCGGCAGAAGTGGCTTTGCTCTGGAGCGCGGTCTTCGCGTGGCCTATCGCGAGAAGTACGCGTTTGACATCGGCGGGAGCAAAGGCCGCCGCGACCGCGTCAACGTACATTTGAAATGCCTTGGCGGATTCCGTCATCAGGTTCGCGCCTTGCACCGGCTCAAGGAAGGCATTGGCGAAACTGACGGGGCGTTTCACCTTCGATACCTCAACCAGAATCAGTTCCGGCACCGAGTGGCTGGCGAAGCTGTTCTGCTTGCCGGTGGGATTGGCCAGCGCCGCGGCGGAAATCAGAACCCCGGCCACCTTTGCGGCATCCTTCTCCGACAAGGACGGCAGGTGCTTGCGCAACGCATCGATGTCGAGGTTGAAGTATTTGTAATACACGGCCGAGTTGTAGAAGGTTTCGGTCTCGCCCGATCCCAGGAACGCGGCACCGGCCATGTCGGCCTGGGTCGTCGCATACCTCGCCTTGCGGTCATCCATCGCGGTGAAGTAGTCGCTCTCGATGATGGTCTCGTGTGTGCCGATCGCGTGGGCTACCTGACATGCGGCCTCCACATTGAGCACAAGGTCGCTGGTGGTCATCCGACCAAATAGGCCGATATCCACCGTGAGCGCCTTGCTGGCCTCGGACGCTTCCTCAATGAACTGTTCGATCTCGGCGTCGAGCGCCTTGGCGTCCTGTTTCGAGAGTTTCGACTCCGACTTGCGGCCCAGGAACCGCGCATACGCTTTCGGCTTGTGCTCTCGAAGCGCTGTAATCAGGCCGGCAATCTTCTCAGCAAAGGGCGGTGGGAAGAAAACCAGTTGCCCCGTCTGTCCCGCATCTTCGGCAGTTGTGGCGGCTGCGCCGGGCGCGTCTTCCTTCGCACCGCTTTCGTCGCCCTCCTCGTCATCGCCGCCGCGTTTCTCCTTCTTGAACCTACTGGCAACCGCCGCCATGACCTCGGACAAGTCGGTTTCTGGCACGCCCGCCGCTTTACCCCTTAGGGCGTCAGCCACCATCCGCGGTAAATATGTTGTGCGCTCGGCCAGCGCTCCGCCGAAGGCCTCTTTGAACTGCGTGGACAACCGGATATTCCGCTTCAAGCATTGGCTGCTGATGCGGCCACGGGTCACGCCACCGAAGATGCACTTCTTCGGCTGCCCCGTCTCGTCGCGATTGAGGTTTCCAGGGGGCATGCTTTGGAGCATGTGAATCTGCACGAACATCGGTAACTCCTTCGTATGGGTTGTTCAATCGAGCAGTTGATCGAGGCGATGGCACAGACCCGCCCAGTCGATGGGGGCGGGAGCCCTTTGCCGCAGATGGCGGTCGAGAGCGTGTCGAAGTTCTGTCTCGAGGCGGTGGCCGTGAGGCAGGGACGCCGGATATGGCGACAGAACCGAGCGGTCGCCGCGGCGCTCTTTGATTTGTCGCTTGGGTAGTGACCTCAGCGGGCAGAAAACAGGATTGGCGTAGGCGACCCGAGCGCGGGAAGGTACGGCCGCCATCAGTTTGAGCATCAGCCAAGCCACGTTTCGTGACGGAAGTCCCGCCACCGTCCTGCCGCGCAGAGACCAGAGCAGGCCGCTGAATACGTCGAAGGCCGCCGGCGAAGCATGCATCTCGCAGTATTTGACGGCCGCAAGGCTCGCCCAATCGGCATCGGTAAGGAGATGCGCGGCGGCCCGCACGAATCGCGCCGAACCGCCTTTGCTCATCGAACTCGTCGGCTCCGTCCAGCCATCAACACCACGCATCCGGATGGCTGGCGTGTCGGCGGGCAACGCAGAACGGATAACATCTGCGGACAGGTCGGGCAGTTCAAGTTGCCGGTGGTCGAAGGTCTTGTTGTTCGCGGGATTCGTACAGGGGATCACGAGACGCCAACCATGATGGTCCGCGTTCGCCGTGACAACGGCTGAACTCGGCGGGCTATTCTGATCGATCAACGATGCTACATCGCCGCCCACACAAGCCAACTTCTCGTCGTAACTCTTCAATGTCGTGTATGGGGCATCGGCCCTATAGAAGGCCGATGGGTCCTGCCAGGCAAATGGGATGTTCTTCGCGCTCTTCTTATTCGATTTCGTATTCTCGTTTTTCGAATACACAATGGGCCCAACCGCTACAACTCCGCGCTGCCCACATCGCCAGCAGACATCCGCCTCTTGGGGCGACAGTAGATGAATGCGTCTTGGATTCCAGGTGAACGCCTCAAGGAAAGGTATCGGATTGTCTGTATCACTTGGCTTGAAGTGACCGCTCCATTTTGCATCGCCCGATTCGCCTTGAAGCGGAATGAGATTGAGCCCGAGCGTGACCGCGAGATTCTCGCCTTGTGCCATTGCCATGATCGGCGGCGCGTTGTGGATCGACGGAGACAATCCCGCGCCTCCCGATTGACTCCACGGAATTACGCGGAGAATGCCGATCGTGGCGCAGCATGGGCATAGACGCATCTCCCCGTCATCACCATGGTGGAAAAACGCGATATTGGTCCCGCAAGCAAACTCGGCAAAGAATGAGCCGGCGGATTTCCTGTTTCCACCCCGAGCAGAAGGGTCTTGGAGGAACGGGGCTGCATCATCGAGCAGCCCGAAACGGGGTGCTTCCGCCTCGATCGAGTCAAGAACAAGTTGCGGAATGTCACCCTTTAACAGTGACTCGCGGACCTGCTTCACCCCTCCCACCACCTCGGCCTTCCAATAAAGCAGCGTCAACAAGAACCGGTGTGCCGCGAACAGGTCGATGGGGCTCGCAACGGCGATGCAACGAATCCCCTTGGCACGCTCCAGCGCCTCCTTGATTCCCACGCGCCCGCAGTGGCCATCCCGCCAGAGCACCGGAATCCACTTCTCGTCGAGCAGATTGTAAGAAGGCATGACCCCGCCATTTTCAGGTGCCAACAGCCCGACCCAGCACAGACTATTATGTGCGGCCGGGAACCCTATCACCGGCCAATTTCTATTGCAAGAAAATTATTCCCGATAGCAGTTGTCTCCGTCGCGCAGCAACGCGGAGCAAGAATGGCCGCGTACCCGCGAAATTGCCGTCGGTCCGACACGCCGATAATAACCATCCCGCCCCCGCTGACACGGCATGAGCGCGCCGTGCTGTATCTCTGTATGTCCGCGTACCCGCGGAATTGCCGTCCGCAGGTGCAGGCGGGAATATTTTTTTCTGCTTCATCCGCCCGCCGGTCGCTCCGATGAATGGGGTGTCGAGATTATTCGACAATAACTTCTCGCCACCAGAAAGAGAGGCAGATATGGGTGATTTTGTGAAGACCAATGACCAGGAATTCCGGGCGCAGGCGGCTTTGGCGAATACCGTCATCTCCCTGAACCCGACCGACTACGGGCAGACCTCCAGCAGCGTGATTGTGCTGCAGGACAAGCTCGACAACTTTACCAATGACAAGGCCGAGCAGGTCGCGGCCCTGGAGGCCGCCAAGAGCGCCACCGACGACAAGGATGCCTCACGGGCGGATCTGGAAGCGACCTTCCGCGAGTTCAATCGCGTGGCCCAGGCGGTGCCGGGAATCACCGACGGCCAACTCGCCGCGGCCGGCCTGCCGGTGCACGAGAGCAACCGCAGCGCCCTGGATGTCGCCAACGTCCGCCCGGAGATTCGGGTGGTGACGCTCGGCCAGGAGCACAACATCGCGGTGATCAACCCCGACAATGGCAAGGCCAACCGCCCAACCGGGGTTCGGGGCATCGAGCTGTTCCGGGCGATGGTCAGCCCCGGCGAGCCGCTGCCCAGCGGCATCGACCAGATGACCATGGTCGGCACCTTCTTCACCAGCCGCATCGCGCTGCAGTACACCAGCGGCGACATCGGCAAGACGGTGGTCTACCTCGCCCGCTACGTCGGCACCAACAATGCCCAGGGCCCGGCGGGAAGCATCAGCGCCGCGAGCATCGCGGCGTAACACCTGCGGTGGGCGATTCCCGCGGAGTACCGCGGGCACCTGCGGTGGGCTTTCAGAAGAAAGAAGTCAGAAGCTGGAAGCTGGAAGTCAGAAGCAACTCAGGCGGCGAGGATTCAATTCCTCGCCGCCTTTTCTATTTGGGTCGAGTTGCGAGAGTTCGCGCCGCCGCCGCGGGCGCTTTTCGCGCAGCAACGCGGAGCGGCGCATGGCCGACGGTACTCCGTCGGATTTGCCGTCCGCAGGACCCGCAGGTGGACGCCACGGTGGGGGGGTGGTAGCTTGGGATCGGGGGATGCAGTTGCAACTTCACGAGGTCCACCAGCATGAACCACCGCAGACTCTTTCTCGGCACCGGCGCGGGCGCGGGCGCCGCCCTCCTCGCCGGGTTGCTTACCGTGCTTTCCCTGCCGTCGCAGGCCGAGCCGCCCCTGCCGGCTCCGCCCACTCCTTCAGCCACACCCGCTGCCCCCGCCGCCAACTCCCCCGACAAGGCCGGCCTGGCCAAGGTCAACGCCGCCCTGGCGGAATTCGATGCCTGCCGGGCGCTGGCCATGCGGGCCTTGAAGCAGGCGCAGGATGGCAAGACCGTCGGCCTCTATGGCCGCGGGTGGGGCGTGGATATGCCCGGAGGGGCGGAGGGCGAGGCCGAAGATTTGCTCATCGAAGGCCTGTGGCTGTTCGATTATCTCCACGCCATGGATATCAGCTCGATGTCGCTGATCTCCTATGCGGCGACATCCCCCTCCGACCATCCCAACCTGCAGCAGGAGCTCGCCGCCTTCACCGCCTATCTGCCCGAGGCGGGGGCGAAGACGCTGGCCTACTACGACAAGACCGCCAAGGCGCTGGCCGATGGCGTGGCCAGGGTCAACGCCGCCGCCGGGGCCAAGGTCCCGTTCAAGCTCCAGACCGTTCCCGCGCTGCCCAAGCCGCAGGGAAGCGGTTTCGCCGGCGATGGCTTCACCGTGGGAGAGGCGATGGTGGTGGTGCCGGTCGGCCGCTACGCCGCCCAGCTCGATCTCTACGGCCACGCCCCCGACTGGCTGCTGGCGCGCTCCCGCGAGGCCGGGTTCGACTTCGTCCGGCCCTGGGATGTCAACGTCTTCGAATGGCCGGATGTGGAGACCGAAGAGGGGAAATATGACTGGACGAAGGTGGATGCGGTGCTGGCGGCGGTGAAGGGGCATGGCCTGGGGCTGTGGCTGCGCCTGCCGTCGTCGCGGACTTCCCCGCCGGACTGGCTGGTGAAGCGGGAGGGTGGCGCGGCAAGCCTGACCGGCGGGGATGGCAAGCCGATCCTGGAGGATGTCGCCTCGGAAGATTCCTTCATGTTCACCGTGCCCGAAGCCCGGCCGAAGAAGAGCCCGCCCAACCTGTTCAACCCGCACGTGGCCGAGCCCTTCGGCAAGTTCGTCACCGCCCTGACGGGGCGGGTGAAGGAGAGCGGCGTGCCGGTCACCATGATCGAACTGTTCGGCGGGGGCGACCGCGGCGGCCCGCTGCCCTATTACGCCGGGGCTGAGGCCCAGGGGCGCTTCCGGGCCTGGCTCAAGAAGAACAACATCGACCCGAGGAAGCGCTGGGGGGCTGACTACGATGCCGATGGCGCCAAGCTCCCCGAGAAGTTCGCCACCGTCCTCCCCTCTGGCGAAGATACTCCCGGCCACCAGCGCATGCTCATCGACATCGCCCGCTGGCGCGAGGGGGAGTTCATCGAGTATTTCCGGCCGCAGGTGGCGGCGATTCGCTCCGTGCTGCCGGATGTGTCGATCTGCGCCACCTCCTCGCCGCAGGCGGAATTCAATGAGTCCATGAGCGGTCAGGACAACGAGCGCTTCGTGCGCGAGCTCAAGCTGGTCCCCTTTGGCTTCTCCTCGGAGAACATCTGGGATGACTTGCGCCGGAGCATTGCCGCGCCTGCGCATTATTCGGCCGCCAATGCCCACGCCGGCACCGGCGACGGCTACGCCCAGTACGCCAACAGCGGCTACATGCACGACAGCCTGTGCCTGTGGACGCTGCCGCACGTGCGCGCCTTCTACTGGGGCGACTCGATCTTCTACCCCGACCAGCGCTTCGTCTGGACAGCGCTGTTGGGCCTGCGCCGCTTCCACGAGCGCGCCCAGGGGATGGCCCCGGAGATGCTCAACACCGCCGCCGCCCCGCAGGTGGCGATGCTCCTGTCCGATACTTCCGGCAAGTTTCAGTCCTTCATCCCCGACTGGGCCGGCGGCACCTACGGCTTCCGGGCCGATGTCGCCAACTACAACAAGACCGATGCCATCGGCTGGGGGCGCATCCTGGACTCACTGTGCATGAACCACGATGTGCTCAGCGAGAATCAGGTGCGCGAAGGGAAGCTGTCGCGCTATAAGCTGCTGGTCCTGCCCAGCGCCCAGGCCCTGCCGGCGGATGTGGCCGAGAGCATCCGCAAGTTCGTCGCCGATGGCGGCATCGCCATCGCCACCAGCGTCCCCGGCCTGTACGACGATGACCTGAACCGCAAGGATGCCGGCCAGCTCGCCGATGTGTTCGGGGCGGACTTCAACCAGTTTCTCGGGCGCACGGCGATCGCCGACTCCCCCATGATCCTCTCCGAAGGCCGCGCTCCCTGGGGGGAGCCCTGGAGCCCCGATGCCGCACGCGCCAAGACCCAGACCGACACCCGCCGGGCCCTCTACTGCTCCTTCAAGCCGCGCCCGCGCCCGCGCGAGGGGGGGCAGGAGGGGGAGGGGGGGCAGGTGCTGGAGAAGTTCACCAACGGCGAGCCGGCCGTCATCCTCAACAGCTTCGGCAAAGGCAAGGCGGTGGTGATCGGCTATCCGCTGGGGCGCGAGTCCTTCCTCACCGACTTCTACCACGAGCACTACGGCAACAACTGGCCCGACCTGCCCCAGGGCAGCCGCTTTCAGCAGGGCATCTTCAACTGGGTCGAGCAACTCCTGCCCAAGCTGTCCTTCGTCCGCCAGGCGGTCGTCGTCGAGGAGATCGTCGGCCGCAGCCACCAGGAGGATACGAGCTGGCCATCGCGCACCTTCCCCCGCGCCATGCCCGGCTATCGCGACAACATCTGGCGCACCACGGCCTCGCCGCGCTCGGTGGAAACCATCGTGCGCTCGGCAGAAGGGAATCCCAACCTCTATCTGGGCCTGTTCAACCGCGAAGGTTCCTATGGGTTCGATCCCGGCGTGATCGACTTCGAGGCCACCAGCAAGGAGATCGCCGTGCTGGTGGATCGCCCGGACCTCAAGTGTGCCTACGACATCAACCTCGCCTGCCCGGTCGCCGTCGCCACGGTCAACTCCGGCGCCCGCAAGGTGGGGCTGTTCCGGACCATGCTCGAGCCGTCGATGAGCCGAATGATGGTCTTCTCCACCGATGACACGCTGCGGATCTACGAGGGCAAGCGCAAGCGCGGCGGAGTCTCCGATGAAGAGCTGCGCCAGTCGGTGGCCAAGGTCGCCGGCGATGCCCAGCCCCCCTCCGCCCCCCCTCCGCCGCAGCACATCCTCATCGCACCCGCCGACATCCGCGCCCTGCTGGCCGAGCGCGGGCGCGGGGCAAAGGGAATCCTTATCAGTTGCGAAAACCCCGCCGATCTCCCCGCCGCCAGGGACCTGGCCGCCGCCATTGAAAAGGCCTACGGCAAGCCCGCCCGCATCTCGCGCAACAGCCCGCGCATCCTCGGCCGCGAGTTCTATCTATGGAATGATGGCCGCGCCAATACTAGCATCGATCACCCCGACATCATCCTGGGCAACCGCGATAGCAGCGGAAACGTCGCCAAATTCGCGGCCTATACCGGCATGAACGGCCACACCGCGCCGCTGCCCTTCATGACCAGCCAGAACTTCCCTGGCCCCGGCCGCTCGATCACCGTGCTCACCCGCCCCTACACCAAGACCTGGTCCGGCGCCGCCGGTCAGGATGCGGCAAAGACCGATGAATTGTTCGCGCTCAAGCCCGCCCCCTCGGTTCTCGTCGTCGGCGCCAGCGACCCCGAAGGCCTCCGCGGCGCAGTCAAGGAATTGGTCGAGCTGATCAGCTCCAAGTGAACCTCGACAGGAAGGGAAAGCATAACGATGCTTCACGCCCGGGCGCTCGTCTGGGGCAGGCTTATGGAGCGCATTATTGAAATCCCAATCAGGCTATGGGGAGGTGGTTGCCGCCCGACGGATCTCTCCATTGATCATCAAGGGCACTCTCGAGGTCCACCGATTGTCGGTCTCCAGCGTCACGCGGGCGTAAACGCTGCCTGCGACGCCGGACCAGTCGGCACGAACCCGGACCTCTGCCGATCCGCCGGGTGGAATCGATGAAGCCGGGAGTTCCGCCACGGTACACCCGCAACTGCTCTTGAACCCGGTGATTCGGACCGCTTCTTTTGCGGTGTTGCGGACGAGAAAGATGTGCTCGCAGCGCTTCGCCTGCCGGGCGGGCACGACGCCGAAGTCGTAGATGCCCTTCTCCGCCGCCACGAGTCCGCGCTTGGGCGCCGCCGCAAAGGCCGCGGCGCCGACGGCAATGAGCGCCAGCACGACGATCGTGACCGCACCGGTTCGAGCGATGCCGCCGCGACGACCGGTGCGCGGCGGCCGCGGGCCGACCAGCACCAGCAGCAGGACTATCAGCAGGTCAAGCCCGGCCATCACGCGCGGGTCGACGGCAGCGGGCCCGAAGCATCCGCACGAGGACGCCCCCGCCATTGCCTTCCGTATCGACACGCCGGCGAAGATGGTGAACGCCGCGAGCACCAGCCCCCACACCGCGACCGGCCGCACATTCAACAGGAGCATGCCCCCGATAACGAGTTCGAATTCGATGAGCGCGAGATCGAACAAGCGCGACCACAGCGCCATGTCCGCTCCGGACATCGCTGCCTGGTACGTCTTAAGCAGCGCCGCCGCAATGAGCAAGACTCCTACGGCGGTGTGTACCGCCATCAGCGCGCGTCGCCGATGAGCCGCAATGGGACTCATCGACGCGTCGAGGGGGGATGTCATTTCGCCCATCATTTCTCCGCTCGCATGGCACGATGCGTGTGTATTACCAGAGGCAAGAAAGCCAGGCACAATAACATACAAGCCCTGGTCAAATACGGTACTGTTTTTTTCTTCTCTTCCGGGTATCGGGAGAGCGTCATATTCCGAAAAGACACCCCAGATTAACTTAGAAATACTCCAAATATAGCGAGATCATTTGCTTTAAGTGGTTGTCTTGGGACGGCGGGCAGGATTAGAAGGCACATGTCCATATTGCGGCGCAGTGGGGTGAACAAGGTGCAGCCTGACACGTTTGGCAAGTCATGGCGGATTGTCGCAACAAATTTACCTTTGGCGGCTCTGGCCGCAGGCACGCGTTTACCTTGATTGAACTCCTGGTGGTGATCGGCATCATCGCGCTGCTGCTCGCGCTGCTCTTTCCGGTGCTCAGCAAGATGCACGACTCGGCAAAGGTCGTGACCTGCGCCTCGAACCTCCGGCAGATCGTGTTATTGATGCAAATATATGGCCAGGGAAATGATGGCCGACCGCCGTATCAGGAGCTGGGCGTGGAGGACTGGAGCGGGGCGTTGACGTCGATGGCAAGGAGCGGGCGGGTGTTCATCTGTCCCGCGGATGACAACCCTCGACGCGACACGTTCGGTGCGAACACGATCCGCAGCTACGGCGTGAACTGCGGCCCGTTCACGCCCATCGGGGGCACGCCCATGCGCGCGCCGTGGCCAACGATGCCCGACACACCGCCGGCGCGGCTTCACCAGGTGCCCAGCCATGTCTTCATCGTCGGCGACAACCGCGGGCAGTATCCCCAGAGTGCGGCGTGGGTGGGAATCGCCGAAGCGGAGGGCCTCGATGGGATCGCCTGGGGGACGCATCGTCTCAAGAGCGGGCGGGGCGACAATTATGGGTTCAGCGACGCGCACGTGGAATATCGGCTCAAGCAGGAGCTTGACTGGTTTTCTGCCGATCCCGACCCCGCTCTGGAGGGGGGGCCGCAAGACCCATGGAAATGGAGGTGAAAGACTCACGATGATTTCCGATGCCGCTGCTGTTTGCAGAAACTTCGCCGGCAAGCGATGCCGCACGGCGATTCGCTTCCCGACATTCATTGGTGAAGGAGAATCCATGTCGCGAATGAAATTTTCCGTGGCTGCAGTTGTCCTGCTTTTGGCGACGACCATTGCCCTGGCTGCCGCGCACTTTATCTCGTGCAGCAAGAATCAGCAGGGAAACAACCTGGTGGTCAGCTTCAAGGAGGCGGGTCTTGGAAATGAGCTCACGTGCATCACCGTTTCCGCTCAGGCAACCGCGGTGTACGCGTGCTACAACAATGGCGGGAACCATCCAAAGGCCGCCAATAAGGAAACCGTGAACTCGGAGGTAACCGCGACAGACTGCTTTACGCCCAGGAATGGGCAGATCACCGGTTCGCTGACGCTTACGCCGCCGGGGCCGGGGAATTTTTCCTGCCCGTCCGGCCAGACGCTGAGGCTCGACTCGGTGACCTACAGCACTGTGAAGGTGAACGACACGACGCACGACCTTTCGTGTTCGCCGTGATCATTGCGCCCTAACGGGACAAGGGGTCGGGAGCAAGAAACGCTCCCGGCCCAATCCCGTTCAGCACCGCCCCCTCCGTCGTCGGCGCCAGCGACCCCGAAGGCCTCCGCGGCGCGGTCAAGGAATTGGTCGAGCTGATCGGGGCCAAATGAATCCCGGCATCCCCGTATTCGATAACGAACGCGGGCGGACCTTTCGGCCCGCCCGCGGCGTTTGAGTCACATAGGTTGGAGATTATTTGCGCCGACGCAGCAAAGCCAATCCACCCAGGCCGAGCAGGCCCAGGCTCGCCGGCTCCGGGACTGCTCCGACCAAGCTCAGAGCAATGACATTGGTCATCCAATGCCCGCCGGTGTTGGTATTGGTAAACTTCAGCGTGATGTCGCTGACATTCGACTGCGCACTGGCAAAGCCGATGGGGGAAGGAAGAGAAGAGGCCTATAACGGTCCCGCTACTGGTAGCCGTATTTTGAGCTGAATCCTTCGACGTGGCCGTCGGTGTAGCCGTAGTTGCGGAAATGGCTCACCGGTGCCGGGCCGTAGCTTCCCACGCTGAGGGGCATTCCGCGATCGTGCGGAGCGATGCTGATGCCCACCCCGTTGCCGGGGTCGGTGTAGACGACCGTGGGGCAGTCAAGCAGCTTCCATATGCCCTTGACCCGCTTCCCGGACGCCCCGTTCGGATAACCGTAAGTCGGGCGCACACAACTCACCCAGTTATTCCCCGCCTGGCCCGTGAAGGCCAGCGGGTTCTGCCGTGTGTAGTCGCGGATCATGTCCGAGCCTGGGCCGTTGTAGGCGAAGAACGCGGCCCGCCACATGAGGGAACCATCGGACAAGGTATAATCGGCGGCGGGGGATTGGGGATTGTATTGGCCGGCCTCAAATGCCGCAAAATTCGCGGGAGAACCGTCCGCAGAACCTGGTGGAGGAGGAGGCGCTGCGGCGCTGCATTCGCAAAGGCAGGCCGTATGGATCAGAAGTATTCGAGGCATGGACGGCGGAAGTGCTCGACCTGCAGTCAACTTTCCGCGAACGCGGAGAGCGGAAACGAGCGGAAGAGTCGAAATGGACCTGACCCTTTGGGATATTCAGCCCGCGTTATTCAATGAATCGGCCGCCCGCACAATCCGCTTAACCAGAACAGCCGGAATATTTCCCCCCCCTGTCCCCGCCCCCAATTATTTCGTCGACCCCAACGCGCCTTTGGCTGACCCAAACGCGCCTTTGGCTGACCTAAACGCGCCTCTGGCCCACGCCAACGCGCCTTTGGCTGACCCAAACGCGCCTTTGGCTCACCCACACGCGCCTTTGGCTCACCCAAACGCGCCTTTGGCTGACCTAAACGCGCCTGCGGCTCACGCCAACGCGCCTCCAACTGAACCCAATCCGCCGTTTGCCCGCTCGCACGAAATCCAATCCGCCAGGTACGCGGACAAAGCCGCGACCCTCCGACGGGCCGTCAACACACCGCTCCGAGCGACAA
>DAIOHQ010000018.1:0-31610 GCA_036744635.1 Tepidisphaeraceae bacterium
GGCCCACACCCTGCGCCCGCGCGGCCGGCCGGCGGGCTGGCGGAAGACGGTGAAAGCGGAGGGGGACTAATGGTTCGCGTCACCTTTATTTTAGCCGCGTCACCTTTATTTTAGCCGTCACCTTTATTTTAGCCTAGCCCGCGTCACCTTTATTTTAGCCCCCTTTATTTTAGCCCACCTTTATTTTAGCCCGGTCGGCCGGTGGGCTGGCGGAAGACGGTGAAATCGGTGGACTAATGGTTCGCGTCACCTTTATTTTAGCCAAATCGGTGGACTAATGGTTCGCGTCACCTTTATTTTAGCCTTAGCCCCTTTATTTTAGCCCGCGTCACCTTTATTTTAGCCGCGCTGCCGGCGGCGGGCGAGAAAGAGGATGGTGATGCCAGGACCGAAGGTGGCGATGGCGGCGGAGATGCCGATGGCCAGGCCGACGAATGTGCCCTCTCCACAATAGCATTGTGTCTGGCGGCGGATGCGGGCGTCGATGGGAATGGTGATTAGCAGTTCCAGCACGGTGCCGGCGATCAGGGTTTTGTAGATCTTGCCGAACAGGCTGATCCAGTGGCTGGCCCAAATCATCGTGAACAGTGCCAGCCAGAGGAGCCAAGGGAGCAGAAAGAGGCACCAGCGCGAAAGATTGGAAAGGTCGGCGAACGATTCATGCTCGAAGAGGTGAAGCAATTCCCCGGCGGAGATGAGGCTGGCGATCAGGCCGGAAGTGAGCAGACCAACGAGAATCGAGCCGGCCAGCAATGTCAGCAACATCGAGCGGCGGCGGCGCGGGCGGCGGCGGGGAAGTTGGGGCGCGCCCGATAGCAGGGCCAGTTGAAGAACGACAATAATCGCGCTGGCGCCCAGCAGAAGCGGGAGATCGCCGCGGCCGGGATCGAGCAGATAGAGCAGGATACTCACGCCGACGACGTAGAGCGTGAGAAAGGCAAATCGCAGGCGGATAAGGCGGCCCAGGCCGCCGCTATCTTCCGCGGGGGTGGCATAGTCGAGGATGGGCTGAGGGGATTCCATGGGGTCCGATGCGGATTTTGCCACGATTGATTCATTTGGGAAAGTCGTGCGGGCGGGAAGAGCGCACGGGTGTAGCGCTCGACTGTGGTGATTGTGGAAGGACCCCCACCCCAACCCTCCCCCGGGAGTACCGGGAGAGGGGGTAAATGGCAGTGCCGACACAAATGCGAGTTACACCCAGAGCGCACCAGCGCTGATACAGTTGATTTTATTTGCAACGCCCGCAGGGTTTGCTTAGACTGCCGCCGCTGGTGGACGGTGGCGTAATGCGGGCATGAGGCTCGCGTGGCGATTGGAGTGTCCTGCCCCAGGCTCGGTTATCAGAGGTGATGTCCGGCAAGTTATCGGACACTGCCTGGCGCGAACGGCAGTAATAATTTCGCCTGGGGGCGGTCTACGAGATAGAGTGCCGGTTCGCCGAACGGTTCGCGAAGCTTCAGGACGTCCGGCGTGGCTCAGGACTGACGGTGGTAAGCACCCGCGCTACCAGGCACTTGAATACACCAGAAGCTTGAAGAGACCAGTAAGTAGAACAACCTTGACGTGCATCAGGTTCTCCCGCGCATGCCCAAACTTTCCTTCCAATCCGAATACCAATGCCGCCGCTGCGATGTTGTCGGCGCTGGATTGAAGGTTTTCAGCGCGAGTTTTTCCGGCCGCCGTGGCGTGCGGCCGGCTCACCCTGCGGGATGGCTTTCCGCATAAGGAGGAACACTGTGTTCTTCGATCGCTCCGGCACCGAATCGTACAAGTCGTTCATGTCCAGCGAATCCCTCAAGTCGGAGGCGCAGGCCGCCAAAGTCAGAAAACTCGGCAAGCGAACGCTTCGCCGGCAGTATCTGGCGCTGACGCTGGCGGTTTCGATGGCCGCCGGACCCCTCGCCGCGACACCGCGGGCATTCGCGGCCGACGCGGTCTCTCCGGCGAAAATCACCGTCCCCGCCGCCGGCGATGTGGTGCTGGCCGCTGACGAGGCGGCCGCCACGCCGCAGGATCTGCTCAAGCAGGGCATCGATCAATTCAACAACGGCCAGTACCAGGAATCCCTGGAAACGCTCCAGCAGGTGCAGGCCAAGGCCGATGCGCTTTCGGCCGACGAGCAAAAGCGGCTGACCGACACGATGAGCAAGGCGGAGGCGGCAGCAAATTCCCGCAAGCAGGCCCGGGCTGAGTTCCAGATGGGCGAGGATGCCCTCAAGGCCAACAAGCCGGCCGAGGCGATCGACCACTACAAGGCGGCGGCCGACAACAAATTTGCCGACCAGGGGACGCGCAACAGCGCCCGCCAGCAAATTGCCGTCGCTTCGGACCAGGCCAAGCAGGCGCTGGGTGACCTGAAGGCGGTTTACAAGGAAGCCAAGCAGCAGTACGAGGCCGGGCAACTCGCCGATGCCCGCGGCAAGTTTGAGCAATTGCGAGCGGCGGGATACAAGGCGCCGCTGTTCCAGAAGAGCCCCAGCGACTACATCAAGAACATTGACAAGAAGCTGGCCGAAGGCCAGCCGGGGACACCGGCGGAGCAGCCGGCGGTCGCGGAAAAGCCCGCGCCCAGCACCGATCAAACCACCCCCGAAAAGACCGTGGCCGTGACTCCGGAAAAGACCGTTACACCGCCGGAAAAGACGGCAGTGGCACCGACCACCGGTGAGTCGATGCCGCCCACCGCCTCCGCCGAAGAACCAGCCCAGCCGGGCGAGCAGCAGCCGATCCCGCGCGAGGTGTATCAGACCGCGCGCGATCAGTACAAAAAGGGCGACTGGATCAACGCCCGCAAGAACTTTGAGGCCGCCCAGGCCGCGGGATACAAGGCCAAGCTGTTTGAGGACAGCCCCGCGACTTACCTGAAGCGGATGGACAAGAAAGAGATGGCGGATGCGAAAAAGGCCGAGGATGCCGCCCGCCGCCAGCAGGAAGCCGATGCCCGTGAAGCCGAACGCCGCGAGGCCGAAGCTGCGGCCGAGCGCGATCGGGCGGCGCAGCTCAAAGCCGACGCCGAAGCCCAGGCCCGCGCCCAGGCTGAACATGTGGTCGCCACCGACACCAACACCAAGGTCACCCCGCCGGCGACCAAAGAGACCGCCGTGGTGGTCAAGCCTGCCACCGCCCAGGCGCCGGTGGTGCAGCCCACAACTGCTGAGACCGCTATCCCGAACGCCACTGCCAATGACACCACGGCGGCGCAGAAGTCCCTGCAGGACACGGCCAACTGGGAACGAATTCGCGCCGAGCAGAATCGCTACAAGGCCAAGCAGAAAGTGGAAGCGGCCCAGAAGGCGGCTGCCGACAACAAGCCCGAAGAGGCCCTGCGGTTGTATAACGAGGCACTGGAATTTGACCCCAAGAACGAGCAGGCGGCCGCCGGACAGCGGGAAATGGCCACCCTCACCGGCCACGAAGTCGGCGGCGCGGGCGGCGGATTAGCACAGGAGGAACAGCACGCAAACCTGCAGCGCACCGCCATAAGCTATCGCTTCAATACCGCCATCGATCGGGCGCAGGCCGCGATCAAGGCCCAGGATTTCGTCACCGCCCGCACCCAGCTCGAAAACGCGCGTGTCGCGCGCGATACCGAACCCACTTTGTTCACGCAACAGGAAATTACCCGGTTTAACACCATCATCGCTGACACCCAGTTGGCGCTGGAGCGGTCGGAAGACGCGGCGAAAAACGCGTCCGTCAGTGCCACAGCCGGCGAAGCGCAGCAGCGGGAGGCCATCCGGCAGCGCGAAGCCGCCCAGCAGCGCCAGCGTGCTGTCTCGAGCCTCGTCAAGGAGGCCCAGCGCCTGGTCAAGCAGAACGACTACGACAAAGCTCTCGGAGTGCTCGACCAGATCCTGATTCTCGATCCCACCAACGACTATGCCATCGGGGCCCGTCCGCTGGTCGAGGACAAGGCCAACTTCATGAAGCAGCGCTGGTATCGCGAGCAGTTCGATCAGAACCTCGTGAAACAGCTCAATTCCACGGAAGAAAAGAAGATTCCCTACGACGACATCTACCGTTACCCGGCCAACTGGCCTGATATCGTGGAGATTCGCGAGCAGAGCGTGAAGGAAGAGCGCGGCGAGAACCAGGTGGACAGCGCCGTGCAGGCCCAGCTCGACCGGCGGCTGCCGGAAGTGCGCTTCGATAACGTCGGCTTCAGCGATGTGGTGGACTTCCTCCGCGACATCACCGGGGCGAACATCTTCGTCAACTGGCGGGCCCTGGAAGCCGCGGCCATCGATAAGAATGCGCCGGTGACGGCGCGGCTGCGCGATGTGAAGTTCTCCAAGGCGCTTTCCACCATCCTGTCGGATGTCGGCGGCGGCACGGTGAAACTCGGCTATACCATCGACGAAGGCGTCATCACCATCTCCACCGAAGAAGATTTGAGCAAGAACGTGATAACTCGCGTGTACGACATCCGCGACATCATTTTCGACGTGCCGGAGTTCGATAACGCCCCGGATTTCAGCCTGCAAAATACCGCGAGCAACAACCAGGGCGGACAGGGTGGCCAAGGTGGCGGCGGCGGCGGCGGCCAGGGAGGCGGGCAAGGCGGCCTGTTCGGAGGCACCGGCTCCGGCAGCGGCGGCACGCAGCAGGAAGCCGGGACCAGCAAGAAGGAGCGCATCGATCAGATCATCAAGCTGATCCAGGATACGGTTGCCTCCGAAACCTGGAAGGACAACGGCGGTTCGGTCGGCTCGGTGAAAGAGCTTTCCGGGCAGTTGATCGTCACCCAGACCCCGGAAAACCAGCGACAGTTGCTCAACCTGCTCGAACAGTTGCGCGAGACCCGTGCCATTCAGGTCACCATTGAAACCCGTTTCCTGACGGTGCAGCGAAACTTCCTGGAAGACATCGGGATGGATTTCGACTTTACCTTCAACCGCACCCCCAGCGCCGGCAGCAAGTGGCCGACGCCGATCAGCGTCACCAACAATTCCTCTGACTTTACGTTGGCGCCATCGACGGCAGCGCCGGGCAGCATCGGCTCCAGCGCCACCGGCATGAAGCTGTCGGGGACGTTCCTCGACGATTTTGCAGTGAATTTCATGATCCGGGCTACACAGGCCTCCACCACCTCTACGCTTCTGACCGCGCCGCGGGTGACTCTGTTCAACGGACAGCGGGCCTATGTGCTGGTGGCGACGCAGCAGGCGTATGTCAGCGATCTGGAACCGGTGGTGGGCAATAACGCGGTGTCGTTCAAGCCGCAGGTCAGCATCGTCGAATCCGGCGCGCTGCTGGACGTGCAGGCGACGGTTTCGTCCGATCGCAAGTACGTGACATTAACGCTTCGGCCGCAGTTGTCCAATCTTGTCTCGCTGCAGGCGTTCGCCTTCCAGGGCAGCAATGCCCCCGGCACGGGCACCGGAACCGGCACTGGGACGCCAGTCGTGATTGACACCAACCAGACCCAGACGGCCGGCACCGGCATCATTCAGCAGCCGATCCTGCAGATCACCGAAGTCCGCACCACGGTGAGCGTGCCGGACGGCGGCACCCTGCTGCTCGGCGGCCAGACCATCGCCGGCGAAGTGGAAAAGGAAGCCGGCGTGCCGATTCTCTCGAAGATTCCGTTCCTCAAGCGGCTGTTCACCAACCGCTCGATGGCCAAGGATGAACAGGTGCTGTTGATCCTGGTCAAGCCGACCATCATCATCCAGCGCGAAGAAGAGCAGCGGCAGTTCCCCCTGCTCACCAGCAAGACCCACACTGGTGGTTGAAGCCTTTGCTTGCAAAAAAGCCCCGGGAGCCGCTGGTTCCCGGGGCTTTTTCATGGATTAAACCAGCACGCCGCCATTGAGTTCGTGGGCGGCAGCGGCTATATTTCCCACCCCGCGCGTGCCGCGGGGATCGCATTCACCGCAATACGAGGTATCCAATGTCATTAGATCGCAGCCTGAAGAGTGCCAACAGCCTGATCCGCCACCGCAACGTGCTGACCCGCGCCGAGCGGCTGGATAAGTTGAAGGAAGATGAGAAGTGGGATAACTCCAAGAGCGTGTTTGGGCTGCCCAAAGTCGGCCATCGCAAGATGGCGTTGGCTAAAGCAGTGAAGGAAGAGACCGCCGAAGGCACAGCCGTCGCCGGCGCCACTCCCGCCGCGGGAACCGCCGCGCCGGCCGCGGGCGCCAAAGGCGCTCCTGCCGCCAAGGGCGCACCCGCCGCCAAGGGCGCTGCTGCTCCCGCCGCGGCCGCCAAAGGCGCAGCCCCCGCCGCCGCCGCCAAGGCCGCTGGCGGCACGAAAAAGAAATAATTGGTCATTGGTCATTGGTCATTTGTCATTGGTCATTGGTCATTTGCGGCACCTACGAATGACAAATGACCAGTGACAAATGACACTCTCCTCATGCGTTCCCCCGCCGATTACATTTCCCGCCGGGCTCACGCGGTGGATGCCTCGGGCATTCGCAAGGTTTTCGACCTGGCCGCCAAAATGAAGGACCCGATCAACCTGTCGATCGGGCTGCCGGATTTTGATGTGCCGCAGATCGCCAAGGACGCGGCCATCGAGGCGATCCAAGCCGGCAACAATCGCTATACCCAAACCCAGGGAATCGCGCCGCTGCGCGAGCGGATTCGCAAGGATCTGTCGACCGAAATCGGGCGCGATGTCGGCGAAGTGCTGATCACCTCCGGCGTCAGCGGGGGATTGTTGCTGGCGATCCTGTCGATTCTCGATCCCGGCGACGAGGCGATTTTCCTCGATCCCTATTTCGTGATGTACAAGCATCTGGTGACACTGGCCGGGGGCAAGAGCGTCATCGTCGATTCCTATCCGGATTTTCGGTTTCATGCTGACCGGGTTGAGCGGGCGATCACGCCGCGTACCAAGATGCTGATGCTCAATTCCCCCAGCAATCCCACCGGGGTGGTGATGAGCGCGGCGGAAGTGGCGAGCGCCGTGGAGATCGCCCGCAAGCACGACCTGCTGATCCTTTCCGATGAGATTTACGAGCCCTTCCTCTATGAGTCGTCGGGAAGCGGGCTGGCCAGCGCGGCAAGAACGTACGAAAAGACGATTCTGCTGCGCGGCTTTTCCAAGAGCCATGCGATGACCGGATGGCGGCTGGGATATGCGGCCGGGCCGGACGAGATCATCGCGCAGATG
Organism: Tepidisphaeraceae bacterium; assembly: GCA_036744635.1. Taxonomy (GTDB): domain Bacteria; phylum Planctomycetota; class Phycisphaerae; order Tepidisphaerales; family Tepidisphaeraceae; genus DAIOHQ01. The sequence continues at coordinate 7,127 of DAIOHQ010000018.1, forward strand.
ACCAAGTTGCAGCAATACACGTTTGTGTGCGCGCCTTCACCGTTGCAATATGCGGCGCTGAAGGCGATGGATATTTCCATGGCCGAGGCGGTCGAGGCGTATCGGAAAAAACGCGATATCGTCTATCAGGAGCTTGGCAAGCGATTTGAACTGGTGAAGCCCGAGGGAGCATTTTATATTTTTCCGAAAGCACCCAAGGGGATGACCGCCAGCGCGTTCGTGGCCAAGGCGATCGAGAGCAACGTCCTGACTATTCCCGGAAACGTCTTCAGCGAGCGCGACACCCACTTCCGCATCAGCTATGCCACCACGGATGAGAAGCTGATGCAAGGGTGCGAGATATTGAACCGAATCGCGGGATAGGGGCGGCGCGTCAGCGGCAGGCAAATTCCGTCGAATAGTCGAGGTAGCGCTTGATCCCCTGCGGCGTGACATTCCAGGGGATGTGGTTTCCGATGCACATGGTGTAGCCGGCGGCCATGCGGGCGGTTTCGGCCATGTTTTTCACCATCGCCTTGATCTCGTCGGGATCGTTGCGGGTGAGGATGCGGTTGTCGCCTTCGCCGGAAAGAAACTTGTCGGGATGTTTGCGGGCGATGGTTTTGTAATCGGTGTGGGGCTCGGTGACGATCCCATCGGCGCCGCAGGCGAAGACGTCGTCGGCGTAGGCATCCATGTTTCCATCGGACATGAAGATCACTTTCTTGCCGGTCGCCTTGATCATCGACCAGTATTCCTCATAGCGCGGGAAAATGTGTGCCCGCATCCAGGCCGGGGAGCATGTGGGCCCGCGGGTGGTGACGATATCGTCGTGGCAGATCACGGCGCTGACCGGCATCCTGGAGAGCACGCGAAAGACCCGGCGGCTTAGTTCCGCGAATTCATCGAGAACGCGATCGAAGCGTTCGTCGAGACAGGCCTGCATGAAGTTTTCCCAGCCGAAGCTCAGCAGCGGCCACATAAACAAGGTGTTGTAGAAAAAGGCCGCGTTGAACTCGCCGGCCGGTCCGTTGCCCGTCCATTCCGCCGGCCAGCGCTTGCGGTACTCATCGTACAGCTTGTCTTCATCGCGATAATCCCGGCTTTCGACGACGGGGATATCGGTGAAATCCGTCGCCAATGGCGAGAAGGAAAAGATCTCCTCGGGGTCCTTCAGCCAACGCCCCCAGTCCCATTCCCAGGTGAAGCTGTCGCCCCAGCGCACGCGGTGTTTGCCCTGGTCATCGGTCTGGGCGCTGGTGCTCTCTTCGGCGGTTGGTCGCGACCGGGGAGCGTCGGTGTCATAGACCGGCTGGCCGAGCTGGGGATACAACTCAGCAAGTTTCTGGCGGCAGAGGCGCGGATGATCGTAGTAGTCGATGCCGGTGAGATAGGTCTCGGCATCGGGGCAGGACCAATGCTCCCAATGGGGAATTTTGCGGCCGGGCCGGCCGCAGATGGCGGCGTAAATTGCAGTCGAGGGCGTGGTAAAGCCGTCGCGGGTGGTGGAGGACATGGGTGTGTACTTTCTGGCGGAACGAAGTCGCTCGCGGCGCCGTTCCGCTGGCTCCTGGTTGGCGGAAGTGTCGCAGGATCGAGGCAGAATTTCCACCCGTTTGGACTCTGGCAAAAAACGGCGATCCGTTCCTGGCCCGCCATCATTCCACGTTGTCGGCCGCAGTTTCTGCCCGTTCATTCAACCGGGGAAGATGTGGGGACCGTGGCGGGCTTGGTGGCGGCGGCTTTTTTCCACTGGTCGCTGTCGGCCAGCTCGCCCAGCGTTTCCTTGTAGGCCGCAATCTCCACGTCGGGATGATTGAGCTTCTGCAGCACGTCCAGTGCGTCGGCCTCCAGCGGCAGATCAACGTGTAGCGCCTCGCCCTTCTCGCCGACAAGGATGAGGCGCAGCGATTTGGAGTCGTAGGGTGGACCATAACCCGCTTCGGCCTGATCGAGCAGGCCGGTGTCGCGCAGAGACAGAATCAGCTCGATGGCCTGCTCCCGGCTGATGCGGGCCTGGCGGAAATGCTGGCCGGCGGAGAAACGGCGCTCCTGAGTGTGCAGCGCCAGGGAGTTGACGGGCGTGTACAGGTTTATCAGCAAGTCATCGGCAGCGCGGGACAGCCACTCCGCCCGCTTTTCTCCCAGCGGGGTGCGGTCCGGCTGCGTGGCCGCGGGACCAGCGCCGCTGGGCGCGGCGAGAACGGCGCAGCCAAACGCAGCGATGAGAAGTGCAATAAGGACATCGTTCATTTGAAGTAGCAGCGACAGGACTCGAACCTGTGACCCGGGGCTTATGAATCCCCTGCTCTGCCAACTGAGCTACGCTGCCATGGTGCGTGGTACGATAGCAATCTTACGGGATTTGACAAGATGGGTTCGGACGCGACGTGGGGCGGTGAGAAGCGGGCGCAGGCGCGATCACAAGAATCGCAATTCCAGATTGGGGGCAGTCTTCTGCAGCATCTTCTCCGACGAACGCGCACCGTCGCCGACGACGCTCAGGCGGCGCAGGCCCGGTGGAATCGCATAGCCCAGCGGTCGGGTCGCGGGGCCGGAGCTTGCGGGCAGGCCAACTACGGCCGACAGGCCGCCCCGATCCTGATGGATCAGCGGAGTATTGGCGAGAAACGACCGCGCGGCGGCGCTGGCCGGATCAAATCGCAGCAGATAATCGTGAAAGATGTCGCGCTTGTCGAAGAGGCGCGCGCCCCACTTGCGCTTGAAGCTCAGAATGCCATCATTGAGCACCGGCCGCGTCCCGCCGAGATCGATCAACCGCGTGCCTTCGGAATGAGCCAGGCAGAACGCGTGGTAATAAATTGCGGCGAGAGTGCCATCCTGCGCCAATTGGGTATTGCCGCCGGCCACGCCCAGGACGATGGCGCGAAAGACGCCGGGGCAGCGCTCGAATAGCAGGCCGGCAACTGGATGATTCACCTGATTGATCCAGAGCAGTCCGCCGCGGCGGAAGATTTTTCGCAGGCGATGGATATTGCGCACGTAGGCCAACTCGCCATGGCGGTTCTGGACAAAGGGGACGTGCATCGTGTGGTAGAAGATTTCGAAATCCGCTTCAGAGTAGGACACCTTCGACGTGAAATGATTCTTCCGTACCTTGCGCACGTCCGACTTGACGCTTTCGGTGTCCGAGAAAAGCTCTTCGAGATTCTCCGGCAGAATGACCTCGGCGCCGGCCCATTCGGGAACGGCGTAATATTCGTTGCCGTACAGCAGCCGGGATGAAAGGCGGTCGACGCGGGCCAGGACCAGATCGGCCGAAGCATGTTGGCGAAGGACACCCGGAAGCATCCAGGAGGGACATTCTTTCAGGAGCTTTCCGCGGGGCCGGCGCTGAAAGAATCGACTGACCAAATCATCGAGCCAGGGATTTTCTCCGGCGACGATTATGGTCGCGTCGGTGCCGCCGCGGGCGATTCCCTGGTAGCGCATCACGGGGATGCGCAGTTCCATGGCGGGCAGCGCCAAGCGGAGCAGTTGGCCGGCAAGATCGAGACATATCTGTGGCGCGGCCTCGTAGATGCTCCAGAGCAGGTCGTTGCACTTGCTCGAAAGTCCGTTGGATGGGCTGGCGATGGCCATGAACGTCCGCTCCTTTTAAGGTTTGGTGGCCTTGATGGCGATGAAATGCCCGGTGACGAAGCGGCTGGGCCAGCGGGCCAGGCGTTCGAAGGCCATGAGCGTGGACAAGTAGCGCGCCTGCGCCCGGCCGCCACCGAAGCGCTCGAACATCCGTGCCAGCGCCACTCCCAATACGCGCGGGCAGTGCATGATCGCGGTCACTTCGGTTTCCTCCAGCCCCGCTTCAGCGACCATGCGCCGCAAGGCGCGCTGGCCGCAGGTGGCGCCGACAAAATAGGGCACCAGGTGCAGCCGGTTCAGCAGCGCAAACGGCAGCGCGTTGCGCAGGGCAATCACCGGATTGGCGGCGTTATCCAGCGTCAGGATCAGATCGCCTCCGCTTTTCAGCACGCGCGACAGCTCGCGGATGCTGTGGGCGATCTCGCCGCGGGTCTGAAAATGATCGAGCGTCGAGTTCGAGAAGACCACGTCGAAGCTGCCGTCGGCGAAGGGAAGCGCCCGCACATCCGCCGAGGTCCCGCTGAGGCGGGGATAATGGGTCTTGGCGGCATGGGTTGCCGAATCCGAAACGTCGATGCCGTAGACCGTCCGGGCGCGGCTCTGCAGCAGCGGATAAAGCCCATTGCTGCAGGCCTCGTCGAAAAGATCTGTCTTCAGCAGCCGGCCGGCGCGCCCGCGCGGAAGCCAGCGGCGTAGCAGGTCGCTGTTGACGGCGTCGCTGTGCGACCGCCAGAGCATGTGGGGCTGTACCCGCTTCCATTCGGTTGCGATGCCATCCCAATAGATCGTTGCATGACTGCTCACGGCTCGCTCCCTCCGGTTCACTTGGTCATCACCCGGCTGATGGTGAAGATCGGCAGCATCAGCGCCAGCGCCACCGTTCCGATGATCGCGCCCATCACCGTGATCATGATCGGCTCGATGTAGCGGGTCATGTCCGCGATGGTTTCCTTGAGTTCCTGTTCGGTGAAGCCCGCGAGATGCTCCATCACGAACGCCAGCTTGCCGCTCTTCTCGCCGCTGTGCAGCATCTGGGCGATCGCTTTCGGCACGAGTGCATTCTCAAAGAGCGGTTCGGAAAACTGCCGGCCGGACTGAATCTGCACGCCGACTTCATGCCACAGGGCGCGGTAATAGCTGTTGGTGCACAGGTCCTCGGCGGTCGTCACGCAATCGACCAGGTTCACGCCGGCGCCGGCCATGGTGCCGAGCATGCGCAGCCCGCGCGACAGGTGCAGCTTGCGGTACATTTTTCCCATGAGCGGCAGGCGCAACTGTAGGAAGTGCCAGCTTCGCTGCCCGCGGGCGGTTTTCATAATCAGCCAGCCTCCTCCGGCAATCATGAACACGGCGCTGGCCAGGACGATGTAATGGCCGGTGATGAAATCGCTGGCGCCCATGAGAAACTTGGTCGGAAGCGGCAGCGCCGCCGCCTTGGCCGCGTAGATCGAGGTGAACTTCGGCAGGACGAAAGCCAGCAGGAAAATAGTCGTGGTGATGGCGAAGGCCAGCATGATGCCCGGATAGGTCAGCGCGCCCTTCACCCGCCGCAGCGTCTCCTGCTCATCGCGCATGTAAGTGGTCGCCCGGGTGAGCAGCTTGCCCATCATGCCGCTTTTTTCGCTGGCCTTGATCAGGGCGACGAACAGCCGCGGAAAGCTGCGGGGATGGCGGGCCAATGCGCTGCTGAAATCGCTGCCGCCCTGCACCTGCTGACTGAGATCCTCAAGCAGCTTCTTGACCGGCGGCTTTTCCGACTGCGCCGCGATGCAATCGAGTGCCTCGGTGATGGTCACGCCGGTCTCGACCATGATCGAGAGCTGTTGCGAAATCTGAATGACATCCGCGCGGGCAATTTTGATGCCGGCGGCCGGGGCCGTTTTGGCGGCTTCGTCGCTGGCCGCATGAACCTTCGTCGGATATTTCCCCTCGGCGCGGAGCATCTCCCCGACCTCGCGGATCGAGCCGGCGACCATGCTGCCGCTGCTGGAAGCTCCGCTGCTGTCTCGTGCTGTAAAGGCGAATGTAGGCATGACAAAACTCTTCAGGCGGTGACACGGTGGACTTCATCGAGGGTGGTGATTCCGGTACGGACCTTTTCCACGCCGTCAGCGCGCAGCGGGCGCATGCCCATCTGCCGGGCCAGATCGCGCAGCTCGTTCAACGTGGCACCCTGGCTGATGCGCTCGTTCAGGTTGTCGTCGGGCACCAATAGTTCATAGATGCCGACGCGCCCGGAGTATCCAAGGCTCCGGCAGCGCTGGCATCCCTTGGGACGATACAGGACGTCGAGCTTCTCCGTGCAGAATTTCTCAATCTGCCTGCGCTCGTTCATATTCGGCTCGTACGCCTCCTTGCAGTTCTGGCAGAGCTTGCGCACCAGCCGCTGCGCCAGCACACCCCCCACCGTGGCCCCGACCAGATACGGTTCGATACCCACGTTGAATAGCCGCGTCACGGCGCTGGGGGCGTCGTTGGTGTGCATGGTGCTGAGCACCAGATGCCCGGTCAGCGCCGCCTGGGTCGCGATCCTTGCGGTATCGGCGTCGCGGATTTCGCCCACCATAATGATGTCGGGATCCTGCCGCAGCAGCGAGCGCAAAGCCGTGGCGAAGGTGAATCCCACCTTGTCGTTCACCTGAAACTGATTGATTCCCGCCACCGAATACTCCACCGGATCTTCGACGGTGCAGATGTTGGTGTCGTCGGAATTCAGTTCCTGCAGCACCGCGTAGAGCGTCGTGCTCTTGCCGCTGCCGGTCGGGCCGGTCACCAGCAAAATGCCGTTGGGCAGCTCGATCAGCTTCCGCCATTGCTTGAGCATGTCGTAGCTGAAGCCGAGCTTCTCGAGGTTCACCGAGGCCTTGTCGTTATCGATGATGCGGATGACGACTTTCTCGCCATGCTTGCCGGGCATGGTGCTGACGCGCAGGTCGATCGGCCGCTTTTCCATCATCACGTGAATGCCGCCATCCTGCGGCAGCCGGCGCTCGGAAATGTCCAGGCCGGCCATGATCTTGATGCGCGATGCCACCGCGGCCTGCATCTGGAACGGCGGGCGCAGCTTCTCGCTCATGCGCCCGTCGATGCGATAGCGCACGCGCAGGATGCCGTCGCCGGGCTCGATGTGAATGTCGCTGGCGCCGTCCTTCACCGCGTTGTAGATGCAGTAGTTCACCAGCTTGATGACCGGGGACTCGCCGGCGGCCGCCTCGGGATTGCCGATGTCCTGAACCTGCTGCTCGATCAGCGCGAAATCATCGGGATTTACTTCCTCGATGATGTCATCGATCACAAATACGTTTTCATTCGGGAGATAGGTCTGCAGCGTCGCCTTAATGTCGCGGGTGGTTGCGGCCACCACTTGAACGGCGTAGCCACTGATGCGCTCGATTTCTTCCAGCAGGAAGACGTTGGCCGGCTCCGGCACCGCGACGGTCAGGACGCCTTCGATCAGAAATAGCGGCAGGACGGTGTGTTTTTCGAGAAAGTCCTTGGGCATCACCGCGATGACTTTGGGATCGGCGATCTTCGGACTGACCCGAGCGTAGGGCACCCCATACGCCTGCGCCAGCGCCTCGATGATCTGGTCCTCGGTGCAAAGCCGCAGCTCAACCAGCACCTCGCCCAGCAGCTTCTGATGGTTCGAACGCCGCTGCTCCTCGAGGGCGCGCTCCAGATGCTCGGTTGTGACCACGCCCTTCTGCAGCAGCAGTTGGCCAAGAGGTTGTCGTTGCAGTGTGGCGATCATGGTATCGAAGTTCGTTGCAAGCGCGCTGTCAATTGACCGGCTGACCCAGGTCACCTCATCGTCTTCAGCGCCGCGGCCAGTTCCGCGTGGCATTCAAAGTGCGTGGCCAGCCGGGTGATCTCCAGGATCTTGCGGCAGTTCTCGTCGAGCGTCGCCAGCTTCACCTGGCCGAACAAATCATCGCAGCGCCGCTTGATCCAGCGCAGCGTCTCCAGCCCTTCGCTGTCGATGAACGAGCACTTCTCGAAGTCGAGCACGAAATCAACAATCTGCCGCTGGTCGATCTCTTCCTCGGTCACCGTGCGCGCCTTCTGCGCCGTCTCGGCGGAGAAATCTCCGTCGACGCTCATCACGCACACCTTGCTGTAATTTTCGCTTTTCAGTGGCATTTATGCGCTCAACAGTGCGGACTCCCGCAATGACTCCTGCAGGTCGAGCAACTGCTTGGCCTGCTGCTGGTGGTCGCGAATCAGGCTGCGGAATTCATCCAGCGGAATCCGCAAAAACGCCTCGGTCAGCGCCGGATCGAACTGCGTTCCGGCACAGCGGCGAATTTCCGTCAGCGCCACCTCCAGCGGCAGCGCCTTTCGATATGTGCGGTTGCTGGTCATCGCGTCGAAGCAGTCGGCCAGGCAGATGATCCGGCCCATGTGGGGGATGTTTTCTCCCGCCAGGCCGAAGGGGTAACCCTTCCCGTCATAGCGCTCGTGATGCGATAGCACGCCGGGGATGATGTCGGCAATCTGCTTGATGTCCTGCAGAATGCGCGCCCCGATCTGCGGGTGCTTCTTCATCTGGTCGAATTCTTCCGGCGTCAATCGGCCGGTCTTCTGCAACACGCTCTCGGGGACGCCGATCTTGCCGACATCGTGCAACAGCCCGGCCATATAGATGCGCTCGACGCTGTGATCGGCCAAACCCGCTTCCTTCGCCAGGTGCCGGCTGAGCAGCGCCACGCGTTCGGAATGGCCGCAGGTGTAGGCATCCTTGGCGTCCACCGCGCTGGTCAGGCTGTGCAACAGCCCCATCATCAGCCCGTGAACATCTTCAAACAGCAGCACGTTTTCGAGATAGATGGCGGACTCGTTGGCGATCGAGTTCAGCAGCTTGCTGTCCACCGAATCAAAATCGCCCGTCTCCTTGTCCAAGGCAAACAGGCATCCCAGCACCTGCTCCTGGCGCTGCAACGGCACGGCGATGAGCTGGGTGGCATATTCTGCCAGCCACTTGAGTTTCTTGTCCTTGGCCAGGTCATTGATGAGCAGCGGGCTTTTGCGCTCGCGCAGAATCGACACCAGCTCGTCGGCCAGCCGCGACACCGTTCCCGGCGGCAAGCTGAGCGAACCATACAGGACCGGATCCTGCCGCGATGCGTTCTCGCCGTGGAGCGCCACGCCCATGCCGCGCACGCTCAATACTTCCAGCACGTCCAGGCACGCCTGCTTGAAGAATTCGGGGGCGCGCCGGCTGATCTTCATGCCGCTGCTGACCTGGTAGATCAGGCTTAGTTCTTCGTAGGTGTTGGCGAGCTGGCCGGACATTGAGTCCAGTTCCTTCTCCAGCCCGGCCATGCGAATCTGGTCGCGCATCGAGCTGAGAAACAGCTTGGCCTGCCGCTGGATCGCCTCATCACCCCAGCTCGGCAGCTCATCGGACTGCTGCTTCAGCCACAGCCCATCCAGTCCCAGCCGGCTGCAAACCCGCACCACATCTTCGGTCAATCCAAATTTCGCGCTCCGTCCGGCCAACACCAACACGCCGATGCACTGCCGCTTCTCCACATACGGCAGCGCCGCCAGCACCACGCCCGGAAGCAGGTCATTCCACACCATCGCGCTGGAGGTAATATTGAGTGACTTCACCCGCGTGCGCAGATCGTTGCCGGGCTCCGGGTATTGCAGCAGCGGCAGCACGTAGCGCGGGAAGAACAGCCCGGCTGCGCCATCGTGATACGCGACGCTTCCATCCGGCCGCAGCAACATGAGGAACAACCCACCCGGGCGAAAGCGCCCGGCGAGGTTGTCCAGCACGTCGGCCGGAATGATTTCCAGCGACGGCTTGGCGGAGGCTGTGGTTATCGACTGCTCAGGCATAAAACGTCTTTCGCTCCATCGAGGCCCATTCAGGCGGCCGGCGTCAGGTGCAACACTTCGTTCACGGTGGCCAGCAGGTGGCGCGGGCTGAATGGCTTGCTCAGCATCCGCAGGATCCCGCTTTGTTCGGTGTCATGCGGCTCCAGGTGATAGCCCCGCGCCGTCAGCATGATCGCCGGGATCATCGCGGTTGCCGGATCGGCCTTGAGCTTTTGGCACAGCTCCAGGCCGGACATCTGCGGCATGTGGTAGTCGGTGATCAGCAGGTCCGGCTTCTCCTGCATCGCCAATTCGTGCGCCTCCTGCCCGTCGCGGGCGGTCAGCACGCGAAACCCGGCGTTGCGTAGCTTCAGCGACACCACGTTCAGAATGTGCGACTCATCGTCGGCGACCAAAATCGTTTTCTCCGTCATATCTTGCTCCAATCACAGCCCCACATCGCACAGTTCCAACTCGAATCCGAAACAGCTTCCGGCCCCCACCTTGCTCTCCACGAAGATCCGGCCGTGGTGTACGCCTTCGACAATGTGGCGCACCAGCGACAGCCCCAGCCCGGTGCCCTTGGCCATGTGGTTGTTTGCCTCGGCCCTGTAGAACTTATCGAATACAAACGGCAGGTCCTTGGGCGGAATCCCCACACCGGTGTCACTAATTCTGGCTATCACTTTCTTGTTGGCCTCGTCCACCAGCGTCTGCACGCGAATGGCGCCTCCCTCGGGCGTGTATTTCACCGCATTGCTCAGCAGGTTCAGCACCGCCTGGTAGAGCATGTCCTTGTCGGCAATTGTCTGATAAAAAACCGGCGTCAGGTCTTCCTGAATCCGGATCTGCTTGAGCTTCGCCTGCGGCGCGATCACCTCGATGGCCTCCTTCATGATCACCATCAGGCTTTGCGGCTGCTTGTTGATCTTCACCAGCCCGGACTCAATGCGGGAAATGTTCAGAATGTTGTCGATCAGCCGGCTCAGGCGGTTGGCCTCGTTCTGAATGACCTCATAGAACTCGCGCTTGGTCTTCTCATCTTCGGCCTCGCCGTCGATCAGCATCTCAACGTACGCCTTGATGCTCGCCAGCGGCGTGCGCAGCTCGTGGCTGACATTCGAGACGAAGTCATTTTTCATCTGCGCGACTTCCTTCTCGCGCGTGGTATCGTGCAGCACCGCAACCACCCCGGCCTGCTGGTCTGCCAGATCGCTTACGCACGACAACGTCACCTTGAACGAGCGCTCGCCATCGGGGGTCTTCACCTGGTGCTCGATCACCCGCCGCCCGGTCTTGCTGTTGCTGAGGCGCATCTCGCGGATCAGCGCGATCAGCTTTGCATCCTGAATGACCTGTCCCACCGGCGTCCGCGTGGCGTGGTCCAGGTCGAAATCGAAGGTCTTCGCCGCCGACTCGTTGGCCAGCACCAGCTCGTCAAATGGATCGGTGACCAGCACCGCATCGGAAATGCTGTAGATGATCGCCTCGGCGTGCTGCCGCTCGGCCGTCGCCACCTTGAGCTGAATCTCCAGCTCCTTGGCCTGCATCATCGCGACCGACACCGACTGCTCCGCCGATTGCACCAGCTCGTTCACCACCTGCGTCAGCGGCAGCAGGTCGCAGCTTGGCGAGTGCAGCGCCTTGGCGCTGCGCGACTGGGCCATCTCCTGAATGTCGGCGACCAGCCGGCGATAATTGCCCCGGAGATGAAATATTCCCGCCAGCCCCAGCGTTGCCGCGGCGATCAACATCGCGCTGCGCGCCACATCGTCAACCTGCAACGCGAGACCTTTGCCCAGCGCCCGGGTGACGTCGTATCCCAGCTCCGCCAGCGCCGCCGCCAGCAGAACCGAGATGAGGATGGCTGCAATCTTGCCGCGACGCACACGAACTCCGCTAGGCTTCCCCGACTTCACAATTCACTCGCCCGCACCGGGCAAGCTTTATCGTCCTATTGCTTTATTCGTGCAGATCGACCCCCGCCATTAGCTTCGTCGCCAGTTCATCGTTCGGTTTGAGCCGCAACGCCTGGGCGTAATACCCCATCGCCTGGTCGCCGCGCCCGCTCTTTTCCAGGATGTAACCGATCAGACAGAGGCTTACCGTGTCTGCGCGGTCGAGATTATTGGCCTGTTGAAATGACGCCATCGCATCGCTGAAGCGATCCTGCCGCAGCCGCAAAAATCCGATCATCAGATTTATTTCGCTGCTTTGGGGGTCCAGCGACAGCGCTTTCTTCAGCGAGAGCTCCGCCCGCTTGTAATCCTTGAGCTGCAGCGCCGACTTCCCCAGGCTCGCCCACCCCTGCGACATGCTGGGATCGACCTGCACCGCCGTCTCAAACGTCGAACGGGCCTCGCGATACTTGCCCGTCTGCATCTGGCATTCCCCCAGCGCCAGAATCACATCCGCCCGCCGCTCGTACGCCTCCTCTTTCACCAGCCGCCCCAGCACGTCGGCGCCGTCGGCATATTGCTTGCCGTAATACAGGGACAGACCCAGCCGCTCGCGGGCGGTGACATCCTCCGGCGCCAGGATGCTCGCCTGGCGAAACATCTCCGCCGCCTCGACATGCCGGCCCTGCGTCTGCAGCAACTGCCCGGCCGCGTCGCGGATGGCGCTGCTATGCTCGAAATAGACCACCTTCGCCTGCAGCAGCGCCAAGGCTTCCTTCGCCCGGTCCATCGCCACAAGCATCTCCGCCTTGGCCATCAGGTATGCCAGCTCCGCCGGCGCCTTCTCACAGGCGCTGCCGTAAAACTCGAATGCCGTCTCCGGCTTCTGCCAGCGCTGATAGATCACGCCGCACAGGTAGTCCGCCTCGGCGTTGTGCGTATCGAGGCCGCGGGCGCGATCAAGTTCCTTCTGCGCCCACTCGAGCTGTCCCTGCTCAATCGCCAGCTTGGCCGACAGGATGTGAAGCTGCGCGTTGGTGTCGTCATACTTCAGCGCCTCATCCACCGTCTGGCGGCTCTTGTCGAAGTTGCCGGTGTCATATTGACCTTTGGCCAGCGACAGCATCACGTTGGCGCGGGCGGCGTTCCATTGCTGGTGCGCTGCCTCCTTCTGCGTCACCTGCTTCTGCTGGGAACAGCCGATCGCCACGCCCAACAGCATCACCGGCATCAGAAACACTCGTCGCAACATGTGAACTCCCGTTTCGTACAACACTGCGGCAGGAGCCGAAATGGCCCCTGCCGCTGGAAACTTCGATCTTTCGCACCTGGGCGAAAGCTACTTCTTTTCCGGCGTCGCCGGACTGCCATCGAGCTCCTCGATCGGCAGCTCGGTGATCGTCACGTCGGCATCTTGCTGAGCCGGCCGCGTGGTCGCCGCCTTCTGCTGAGGAAGCTCTACAACCGTCACAGCTTCACTTTTATTCTCGGCCATCTTCTCGAACGGCTTAACCTGCGCCGGCGAAGATACGCCGCCCTTGAACATGTCGAACACCGACCACAAATCCATCCGCAGCGGCTGCGTCGCCGGAACAGGCGCGGCGGCCACGGCAACCGCGGGCGCGGGCGCCTCGGTGCGCGCTACCGGCTCATTCTCTTTCGTCATCGCTGCAGCGGTCGGCTGGGTGGTCGGGTTATTGGCCACCGGCTGCGTCGCCGGCGCCTCGGCCACCGTGCGCGTGGTCGGAAGGGTTTTCATCTCATTCAGCGGCATCGTTGTCGGACCAGCCAGCTTCTCGGCCAGGATCTGCCGCCGGACAAAGTCGTGAATCGTGCTATTATCGACCGAGGTCACTTCGCGCCCGGTCAGCGCCTGCTTCATGTTGATCGCCTCGATGAACTTGGGATTCAGGTTGGTGGCGCAGTTCAAATACCACAGCGCCGCCCTGCGGTTCGGATTCGGCTTGTTCATCTCCGCGACCGCCTTCTCATAGCTCGACTCGGCCAGCCGCTCGCGCCCAAAGGGCATCATGCCCTGCCGCACGCCGACGCGCAGCTTCTGGGCATCTTTCAATTCCGCCTCCGACGCCGCCGAATAGGCCGCGTCATCCTTCACGATGTGCGGGGTCAGCAAAATGATCACTTCCTCGCGCACCGTCGTATCCCGCTGCTTGCGGAACAGCGCCCCCGCCAGGGGAATATTCCCCAGCAGCGGCACCTGCCCGCGCGCGGTCGCCTGGTCCTCGCGGAACAGCCCGCCAATCACGATCGTGTGCCCATCCTTCACCATCACGTTGCTGGTGACTTCGGTCGTCACCTTGAACGGCAGGTTCGACCCGTTCAAGCCGCCGCTGGAATCTTCCGGATGGATTTCCATGCGGATAAACCCGTCGTCCCCGACGAACGGCCGGAAAATCAGCCGCGTGCCGGTATCGAGGAATTCCACCGTCTGCACCGACGAGCTTTGCGTCACCTCGGTGGTGATATAGCCGTCCTTGCGGCCGACGATCACTTCGCCTTTTTGCTTGTTGAGCGCCAGCACCTTGGGGTTCGCCAGCACCACTGTGTCGGTCACTTGCTCCAGGGCGGAGACGAACATCGCGATGTTGTTGCTGATCAGCCCCACCCGCAGCCCGCCATTGGCCGTTCCCTGGGTAAAGCCGGTGTTGGCCCCCGCGACGCCGCGCTCGGCCAGACCGGGAGCAGTATTGGTGATATTTCCGCTCAGCACATCTCCCGCGGACGAACCGGCGGTGCTCAGCCCCTTGAAATCCACCCCGCCCAGCAGCGTGAAGTCCACGCCCAGGGAATTGTCTTCTGTCAGCGCCGCCCGCAGGATCGTCGCTTCAATCAGGATCTGCTGCGGCCGATGATCGATGTCCTTCAGCAGCTTGCGCACCTGCTCCAGGTTTTCCGGATAATCGGTGATGACGATCAGGTCGTCGGTGGCCTGATTGTTGCCGCCAGTGTCGCTGGTGCCGCTGGTCAGCCCCGCCGTCGCCGGCGTGGTCAGCGCCACCTGGGCGCCGTTGCTCAACACCGGCTTCACCATGTTCGCCGCGTTCGCGGCCGGCGTGTAATACAGGTGAAAGACTTCCGTCTTCATCACCCGCGATGCCTTGTCCATTTCCGCCAGCTCGGCGGCGGTGTACACGTAGATGAAATTCCCCTTCTCGCGGTAGGCATAACCGTTGCTGTGCAGGATGGCGTCCAGCGCCTCGCGCACGGTCACATCATACAAGTTGGCCGTCACCGACCCGTTCACCGCCTTGCTGGCGATGATGTTCTTCTGCGACTGCATCGACAACATGCGCAGCACCTCCACCAGGTTGGCATCGTTGACGTGAATCTCCACCGTCCCGGCGTCGCTCACGTTCACTTCCGATGCGCTGACGCTATGCCCATCGGTGGACGGCTTGGTGGTCGGCGAGCCGGTTGTGGCCGCGCCCCCTGCCGCGAACGGATCGGCGGCGTTGATCGCCTCATTGAGCAGCTTCACATCCGTGGCCGGCCTATCGACAGCGCTTACCGGCTTTTCCACGCCAGCCCCGAGCGCCTGACCGGAATAAACGGACGACACCGACAAAAAAAGAAGACCCGCGGCCTTGTTCCACTTGCTCATGATGGCTCCTCGTGATTGCCACATACTCAACAACACTCTCCCGCCCTTCTCGACTTCCAATACATTTTTTACACAATCAACTTTCGCTTCGGCTTCCAGGCTTACTCCTGTTACCGCATCCCCACCTCAAGCTTCACTCCATCTTGTTCCACCACGATCCGCCGCGCCTCGATCTTCAGAATCCTGAAGTCCGAAACCACGTCGCCCTCCCGCACCAGTGCCCCGTTGATCAGCGCCTTGGGCTGTGCTCCCATCATGATGCTCTGCAGCTTCAACTGCGCCGCCATCAACTGCAGCTTCTCCAACTGCATCTGCCTCTCTTTTCTTTGATCGGCTTGCGCGGCCAGCGACTTTCCCAACTCATCCCAGAAACCCGTCCCCGGCGGCGGCCGAACGATCTGGTTGATCTGCGCCGGGTCCTGCGGGAAGAATTCCAGCTTTACCGCGAACAGATTTCGCGTCAGCGGCTCGATCGGCGACCGCGCCCAGGCCTGCAGCGCCGCCCCTGTCCCCCCTGCTCCGCCCGCCGCATCCTGCTTCACACTTCCGCTATTATCGGACGGCAATATCCCCCCCGGCTCGTGCAGCGCCGATCCCGACGCCGCCGCCGGATCGGCCTTGCCCAGCAACGCCTTCCCCCACATCACCCCCATGACGATCACCAGCACCGCGAGAATCCCCGCCTTCTTCCCCTCACGCTGCAGCAGTCCCATCATCCCGGTAAAGTTTGTTGCAGGTTTGGCGGCCATCACCCCTCCGTGTAATAAATGTTCACCGCAAGCTGCACTTCCACCTGGCCCAGCTTGCTGTCGATCGTCTTGATGCTCACGTTGCGCACCCGCGTCAGCCGCTGCATTCCCTCGGTCGCCCGCAGGAATGAGAAGACGCTCATGAAATCCCCCTCAAAGTGCAGTTGGATCGGCAGCTCTGAATACAACTCCAGCTTCCGCGGCATGCCCGGCTGGTAGCTCCATTTCCGGTCCAGCCCCACCTGCTTGCCGATCTGCGTGACATCCCGGATGAACTGCCCCAGGTCCGGCTGCTTCGGCATCTTCTTGGCGTTCTCCAGCCGCGAGCGCAGGCTCTCCAGCTCCATCGCCACCACCGGCAGCTTCTGCATATTCCCCTGGTTCGACCGCAGCTCCTGCTCGCGCGCCACGCACTCCGTGCGCAGCCCATCCAGCTTCTGCGTCTGCGGGCGGTACCACAGCAGGTAAAACGCGGCCAATGCCGCCACCAGCCCGCCGGCCAGCACCCACTGCGCCCGCGCGCACCATTCAGCTTGACTTTGCAGTGTTCTCATCTCTTCATCCTCGGCTGTTCAGATTCACGCTGAAGGTGATTTCAAATTCGCGCATCACATGCCCCTGATCGCTGCGGTCCTTGGCGTAGGTCATCGAGATCGGCTGAAAGAACGGCACATTTCCCAGCCGCGCCAGGAAATTCGCCAGGTCCACATCCGTCGGCGCCAGCCCCAGCAGCTTCACCTTCAGCCACCGCTCCATCGCCGCGTTCTTGTCCGGCACAACCCCCGGCGCCGCCGCGGCCGCCTGCTCCACCACCTCGAAATTCAAATCCAGCAGCGCCATCTCCGGCGTCATCGACGACTCCAGCTTGTTGATGATCCGCGCCGCCTCCACGTGCAAACCCAGCTTGTCGATCACCTGGTATTGCTGGCGCAACTGCCGCTGCTGCTCCTGCATTTCCTGCAGCTTGGACACCTGCACCTGCGAGCTTCCCACGTCATTTTTCAGGATTCTCAGCCGCTGCACTTCGGCGCTGGTGTTCTGTCCGACCAGGAACATCCACAGCGCCAGCCCGCCGGCCAGCGTCAACGTCATCCATGCCTGCAGCACCACCATCCGCTTGCGGCGGTGAATCTGCGGGTACCATTGCGGCAGGAATTCCAGTTCACGCATGCATCGCCTCCGGTGGAACGTGCTTCGTCGATGGACGCGGCGCCCTGGCTGCCGCGCCCGTCCCGCCGCCGGCACCGATCGCGGCCAGGGTCTGTTCTTCACCCGCCGCCGCCCGCACCACCTGATTCAGGTCGATCACTTCCGCCGTCGTCGGCGCGATGTCTTCGCGCGGAGCGTTCGGATCGCGCGGCTTGCCATCCCGCGGCCCGAACCGTCCTTCCGTGAACCGCAATCCCAGTCCCAGCGCCAGCGCCCACTCGCTCATCATTCCCTTGCGGTCGGATGACTTCATCCGCTGCGTATCCACGCTGTACAGCGGCCGGCCCGTCTCCACCGGAATCGTCAGCGCCGCATTCAGCAGCGACTGCAACTGCGCATCCGCCGCCTCCCCGCCCACCAACCGCAAACGCGTCGGCCGCTGCCCGCGAAACGTCACCGAGTAGTAGCGCAGACACAACGAAATCTCCCGCCCCAGCTCTTCCATCGTGCTCCGCACGGCGTCGAATACCGCCTGTCGAACCGGGTCGCGCTTCCCGCCACCCGCCACCTCCGGGGCATCGCTCAGCCGCACCCGCAGCGCCTGCGCCTCAGACAGGCTGATTCCCAGTTTCTTGCTCACCGCCTCGTGCAGGTGCTGGCCGCCGATGTCGATCGGCTTGAAGAATGTGATCTCCTTGCCCTTGCCGATCAGCACCTGGCTGCGGCACGCCCCGATGTCCACCAGCACGTGTACTTCGCTCTCATCCTCGCGGCGCCGGATGAAGCGCTCGACGCTGCGGAACAACCCGCACGGCTCGACGTCCAGCGAATCCACCACCACTCCGCAGCGGTGCATGTGCTCCAGAAAATCGTTGATGTCATCGTTGCGCGCCGCCAGCACGATCACTTCCTGCTTGACGTCCGCCCCCTGCCGCACCTCTCCGGCCGCCATGAACTGCACCCGCGCCTGCTCGGTGTCAAAGGGAAATAAATTCCGCGCCTCGAACTGCACGGCCGCCTCGAGTTCCCCCACCGGCATCGCCGGCAGCCGCAGGTTCTTCACGTGTACCACGTCCCGCGGCAGCGACGTCACCGCGTGCCGCCCGGAAAACGGCTCTTCCCGCAGCATCTGCCGGATCATCTCCACCGCCATCGCCAGGCGAAGCTGCGGCTGGCTCCTCACTTCCTCGCTGAAGCTCCGCTTCGCCGCCGCCACCACCGACAGGCTCCGTTCCGACACCTCGACCTGCAGCATCTTGATGCTGTCATGCCCGATGTCGATCCCGATCGGCTGAACTTGTGCCCGCGTAAATCGAATCATGCTTCGCTCTTCTGTCTTACTGCCGACTGCCCACTACCGACTGTCGACTAATTCACACTGATCTCCCCCGTGTACGCCTCGATGCTGATCGTCAGTGAGTTGCTCCCGCACCGCACCACGATCGTTCCCGTTCCCAGCGCCGCCGTCGAATTCGTCGCCGCCGTGTACGCCAGCGGCTGGCCAAGCTCGTCGAACGCCACCGTCGTCTGCCCGTCGAAGTTCACCGACGCCAGCGCACTCTCCGTCAAACCCGGAGTCCCGCCGGTTCCAAACATCGTCACGAAGCTGTTCTTCGTCACTGGATGCGTGATCGGCGTCGCCAGCGGCGTCGCGTCGTACACGGCGTATTTCTGCGCCGCCGTATCGAACTGCACGTACTGCTTCTTCTGCTGGGCGATCGCCCGGTTCTGGGCGTAGATCAAATCCGCCATCACCATCCGCGCCGCCGCCGACGCCTTCAGGTCGTCGCGCGTCCCGATCTTCGGCACGATCACCGCCGAGGCGATTCCCAGAATCACCACCACGATCAGGATCTCCACCAGCGTGAAGCCCGCCGCCGGCCTGGTTGGTTTGCTCATCATCGCCAGCTCGCCTTCTCCATCGGCAAACACTCGCGCAACTAAAAACCGCGAGAGTCGGCCTCCCGCGGTTTAACTTACAATTCATTCGCCGCACGGGAGCCTATTTGCTCTTTTCATCGGATGGAACCACCCGCACCTGTAGCTTTCCTGACTCTAAAATCCCGATTAATTTATCCAGCTTCCCATTGGTCGCCCGCAGCTCGTCGATGATCTGATTCTGCTGTGCCCCGGCATCCGGAACCGCCTGCGCCTGCGGCAGATAACTCCGCCCGCCGGTCCACTGCCCAGCCAGGATCAAACCCTGCAACGCCACCACGATCACCAGAAGTCTTGACGTACCCATAACAATGCTCCTTTCAATACAGGCAGGCGTTCACCTGCCTCTGTTCCTTCGTGCCTTCCGCCATCACGGCTGCCAACTGTTCACCTTCGTCTTCACAATCTGAAATTGCAGATCCGTGCTGAAGTCCGGCACGTTCGCTTTTGTCGCGTCATAAGTCACCGTCAGCGTCCCCTGGTACGAGCTGTTCACCACCGCCACCGCATTCCCCAGCATCAGCGCACCGTTGATCGTCACGCTGCTGCCGTTGTTGTTGCCCGGTTCCCCCTGGATGTCGTCCGATATCCACGCCAGCCCGTTCACCGTCAGCGAGTGATTCTTACCCTTGATCGACAGGTCATCCTTCACCACCAGCGCCGGATAGCCGGCCTTTGGCGTGATCACGTTGCCGCTGCCAATGATCGTCAGCTTCCCCGTCTTCAGCAGCAGCGTCCCGTTGATCGTCACGTTCTTGCTGATCTGCAGGTCACTGGCCGACCAGTAAATCCCGGCCGGATTATTCACCGTCGGCCCCAATGTCTGCTGATCCAACCCCGCCAGCAACTGCACCGCGACGTAGCTCACGCCGTTGTCGGTATAGGTGTAATAGTCACGAATGGTGCCGGCCGCCGGTACCCATACCGACTGCGAGCTGCTCAGCAGCACGTTCCTGCCCATCGTGCCCCCCGCCCAACTGATCGCATGCGCTGTTCCCGTGCCGGTGATCCTGCCCCCCGTGGCCATCGTGATCTGCCCATTGGTCTGCAGATCGCCATTGACCAGGATGCCGCCGTCCACCGTGATATCCCCCAGCAAACTCACCGCCCGCATCGGCGAAAACGTTCGCGTGATCGTGATCTGCCCCGATACCGGGTGAGACACCACCGCGCCGGAGCTGGCCTTCCCCGTCACCGTGATGCTGTAGCTCTCCGGGCTGGCACTGACGCGGCTCACCGTCACGTCGGCCGTGCCGGCCATGCTGCTGCCCAAGCTGATATTCGTCGCACCCGCCCAATACCCGTTGCTCATCTGCCCGGCCGGCGCCACCAGCGGGTTCTCCAGATAATACACCGCCAAATCAAAACCGCCGCGCGCCAGCGTCGTCGCCTGCGCCCCCAGCTGCGCGTTGTTGAGCAGGTCGCTCTGCAGCGACGCCCCCGACAACAGCGCATATGCCATGATGCTGGCGATTCCCACCACCGACAGCACCACCACCAGCGCCATCCCCCGAGGTTGTCGAGCAATCTTCCGCATAATCCAGCACTATCCGCCCCCCTCCTTTTCTTCTAACTTCTGACTTCTATCTTCCAGCTTCTCTTTCTAATTCGGCTGCGTCGTCGCCCCGCGCATCGTCACCGTCGCGTACCGCCGCTCCGCGCTGTTCTCCTCCGCGCCCAAAGCCGTTTGCCCCGCGGTGTAATTCCTGCTCAGCGTCAGGACCATCTGCACGCTCGGCATCGTCATCGGATCGCTCGGCAGCGACGCCTCGAACATGGCGCCCGAGACATAGCGCGCCAACACGTTCTTCTGCACCGCCGAAGCGCTCTTGAAGTTATCGGGGTACGCGCTCGCCGTAATCCCGCTGGCCGTGAGATACGCGTCCGCCCAGGTTTTCTCCGCGATCGTCAGCGCTGTCCGCGGCTTCAGCTCGTACAGATAGATCACCTGCTGCGCTGTATTGTGCTCCAGCCACGCCATCTCCGACTGCTGCACCATCCCATCCCCGTTGTCGTCCTTCCAATACAGCACCCCCCCCGCCTGCGCCGCCGATCCATCCACCGATCCCTTCCGCACCACCCCCAGATACTTCGCCGCCGACAGCTTCGCCGCCACCCGCGCCACCGCCTGGCTCGACGCCAGCGCCATCGACTGCCCGGACTCGCTCTGCTTCCAGCTCATCGCGGTTGAGAACATCAGCGATGCCGCCCCCAGAAATACCATCGTCGATATGGCCAGCCCCATGATGAGCTCGGGAAGCGTCATCCCCGCCGCCGCCGACCAGCGCCGGCGCCACCTGCCTTGTTCTGCAAACTGCGCCTGGTTCACCGGTTCACCATGAGGTTGCACATCAGTTGCGACAGCGTCGTCACCTGCCCATCCGGGCACGTCACCGTCACCGTCACCCGGGCAAAATCTCCCGAACTCGCCGCCGCTCCACCGGGCGTTGCCCGATATTCCACCGTCACTCTGCGGGTAAAGCTCTGCCCGGTCCCGAGGCTCACGTTCGTCCCCGCCGGCGTCTGCAATCCACTGCTTTCGTCGGCGTAGCCGTCATAATCTCCAATGTTGTTGTAGCTCGCCCGCGTGGTCTCGGCCGCTTCGTGCCCCAGCGGCGCCGTCTTCAGCACCGGATCGAGAAATGGCTTGGCGGCGATCTCCTCCATCAACTGCTTCGCCAGCGAAACCGCCGTCATCCCCTGGTCCAGCGCCTCGACATGCTTGAAGGAAGTCCCCATCACCCCCGCGACGCCGATCACCGCGATCGCCAATACCACCGATGCGATCAGGCTCTCGACCAGGGTAAACCCGCCGCGCCGCCGGCCGCCCGATCGCCCAGCTTCAATAGCTCGCGTAGGATGTGCCATCGCGGTCCGCTCCCGAGGTGTTGGCGATGATCTCACCCGTCTGCGGCTTGTAGATCCAACCCGTCGAGTCATCCACCGCCGGCATCGCCGAGTTGTTGGCGATCACCGTCACCGTCGCCAAACCCGACAGGGGATTCGGCGGCATCTTCATCAGGTAGGTTCCGTACTTGAGGGTGCTTGAAGGGGATGTGCTCAAATTCCCCTGCTCATCGGAAAACTGGATCATCTGCGCCAAAAAATCGCTTTCCGTCGGCGTCGCCGTCATCACGTTGCCCGGATATCCCGGCGGAACGTCCCGATGCTGCGCCTTGTAGACGGTGATCTGCGTCCGCAGATACCGCAGGTCATCCTTCAGCGTGTTCTCCCGCGCCATGTGCGAGGCATTGGAAAACTGCGGGATCACGATCGCCGCCAGAATTCCCAGGATCACCACGACGATCAATATCTCGATCAGCGTGAAGCCTTGGCGATGTTGACGCGGTGCTCGGATCATCTCATTACCCAATCTGTCCGGGCGTGCTTCCTTTTACGTCTGACGCCTCATCAAAACCGGCGCCCGCTGACGAAGCAGGCGCCGGCGTGCTTACAGTCCTATTACGGAGCGGTCGCCTGGTCCAGGCCAGTCGCTTCGTTGTAGTACTTGGTCGGGTCCGTGCCCGTCGCCCAGATCTTGCCGGTGGTCGAGTCAAACACCCAACCCTTGGCCGTCGCCGGAGCGCTGGCCACCGCCGACTGCTGGTTCAGCGGATTCACCGGAGCCGCCTGCAGGTACGGCCCGAAGGTCGGCGTACCGGTCGTCGTCCCGTCCGCATTGCTCTTCACGATCAGATTGGTCCAGCCGCCGGTCAGCAGCGGGGGCATCGTGTCGTTGTGCTGCAGCTTGTACAGCTCGATCTGGCTGCGCACCGTCTGCAACTGGCTGGTCGTGCTGTTCTTCCGCGCATCAGTGCTGGCGTTGGTGAACTGCGGGATCACGATGGCCGCCAAAATGCCAAGGATGATCACCACGATCAAAATTTCCACAAGCGTGAAACCGCTCTTACGGCTGCGATACGTTCTCATTGTCAATCTCCTGCTAAGTGTAAGTGTCGTTTTGCGGCCACAACGTGTGGCCACTCCTTTTTCACAGACCCATCTGCTTCTGGCGGCTCGTCATCGGTGGGAACACCTCGACGTCCGCATCGGCGAAACGCGTCAGGGCCTCTGGGCTTTCGCCCGCTCCAGCCCGTCACGCTTCGTCCGGCCTGTGCTTTCAGGGACTGCTTCAAAACCTCCCGGTGGGGCAGACATTCTTGTCTGCCATGGGACAATGTACTCATTGGCCCATCTCCGAATGTTTTGAAGCACTCTCTGAGCGCTGACCGGATGATGCTCGCTGTTCTCCTTTCGTATGCTCCCACAGACCGTTCGCGGTCCCGCACCCGCGGGGCCGCACGACCGCCGGGCCTTCCGTGCCCGGCCGGTGTGGATCAGCGCCGCCAACCGCGTCACGTATCCACACCTGCATCTGCTCATCGGCGAGCATGGCGCCCGACTTAACTGTTTCGCCCAATCTGCCTCTCCAGCATGATCGCGCAAAACCGCCGCCGGGCATCGCTCGCCGCGTGCAGAGGATCGAATAAAAAAGGAACGACCGATAAGAACGTTCGCGAACGCCCGTGCGCCCGTGATCCTTTCGGCAGCCTCCCGATCCCGCTCCTCGCGGGACCGGACGCTTTGCGCATCACCCGCCAACCGGCCCGCGTTACCGGACCCGCCGCGAATGAGCCGGTCCGCTGACTCGGCCCGGCGCCGCGTTGCCGCGGCTTTGCCCTTTTCAGGGATCCTCTCACTCGTCCAGGCCAGCTTCCACCGACCCGACAGGAATTGATCTACGATTCATTTTCCCCCCAGGCAAATCATCAATATTTTGGATTTGAGCTCTTTGAATAACCTCGTAGCACGGGCGTCCCGCCCGTGTTTTCGAATCGGAAATACGGGCGAGACGCCCGGCGTACAAAGATAATCAAAGATCCCATTTTGAATTTCGTAATGGGCATCATCTGTTCATCAGCTCCCCCACCGCCCCCCGAATCTTCTCCGTCGCCGCCTCCAGATGCTCTTTGGAAGTTCCGGAGCGGTCGAACTTCACCGCCGGCCCAAACCGCAGCGTCGCCTCATTGCGATGAATAAACGCCGCCGGCATCTCCTGCCCGCGCTGGGTTCCGTCCAGATACGCCGGATACACCGGCACCCCCGTCTTGATCGCCAGCAGCGCCACCCCCACCTGAAACGGCAGCAGCTCGCGCTTCGACTCGATCTTCCCCTCGGGAAAAATTCCCAGCACCCGCCCGGCGTGCAAACCCCGCAGCGCTGCCCGCGTCGCCGCCGTGTCCCGCCCGCTCCGTGTCGTCGGGATGATCCCCACCTCGTCAAACACCCAGCGCAGCGGCCGGATCTCGTAATACTCCGCCGCCATCATCCACACGATCAGCCTCGAGCAGACCGACTGAATCAACAGCGGATCCAGCCCGCTGGTATGGTTGCACACCAATATCGCCGCTCCCTCCTTCGGCAGCCGCTGCGGCGACAGCACCTCCAGCTTGTGATAAATCCGCGCCACAAACACGTTCACCGCCCGCAACCCGCGCAGCGCAAACCGATCCTCCGGCCGCCTTTCATTCCGCCGCGATGCTCCCATCCCCCCAGAAATACCCGCCCCGCGCGCCACTATCCAGTGGCCCAGTCTCCGGTGGGGCGGACATTCCTGCCACGGGACAATGTACTCATTGGCCCGTTCTCCTCAGATTTTTGAAACAGTCTCTAAGTTCGACTTTCGCACTTTTTAAGCAAATGAAACAGCAGTTGCCAAACAA
>DAIOHQ010000019.1:0-31091 GCA_036744635.1 Tepidisphaeraceae bacterium
CCTCCGCCCCCTCCGCCCCCTCCCGCCATGCGGCAGTCAGACCTGGCTAACCCCAGCATTCGTCCGCAGTTCGCAATGAATGGACAAAAAAGAAGACACCGCCTTTCAGGGGTCGGTGTCTTCCGGAGGGGAGAAAATGCGCCGTAGGCGCGAACCTTTTATTTTACCTATCTTAGCATAGCCTTCGACCTTTCCGAGGTCAATCCGGCACAGCCTTGACAGCATTAGGAATCGGCAACGCCGCTGGCGTCTCTGCAGCAAAAGTCGTTCTTTATGGAAAATATTTTGCCTTGCCGGAGGCCAACCGCTGCCGGTTAGGTTAGACTGGCGCTTGGTTTGCACGCGCATCGTCTGCGCGTCTGCAGATGAGAGACAAGTCGGTCTGCGCCACAAAAGGATTGCCAAAATGCGTTCTGCACCCTCCACGTGCTTGCTTGCCGCAGGTAAGGCCAAGACGCACCGGCAGCGCGGGCGCCGATTGGGATTTACGCTCGTCGAGCTGTTGGTGGTGATCGGCATCATCGCGGTCCTCATCTCCATGCTGCTGCCGGCGCTGAACAAGGTGCGCCGGGCCGCTCAGACCACCAATTGCCTGTCGAATCTTCGGCAAGTCGGCTTCTCGGTGTTCATGTATGCCGGCCAGACCGGCGGCGCCCTGCCGCAGGTTATCGTCGGCACGTATTCGTCCGCGACACCGCCAGGGTCGCCGCGCTACTGGGTGGGCTTCCCGTGCCTGATCGAGCGCAGGCTGCTCACCGTCGCCAGCAGCGACAGGATTCAAACTTTGCGCGGCGACTTCTTCAGTCCGATCCAGCGCGTGAGCGTGCTGGTCTGCCCCGGAGAGTCTGAAGAGCGCATCGCCCATCCTAATGGCACGTTCGGGTATCTGCCCATGGGCAATGGCCGATTCCGCAATGGCCTGGCCGGCTTCGTGTACACCGGATGCGGCGCCGACCCGCGCTATTCTGCCTATGCGGTAGGCCTGCAGGGCGCGGGCGTCTTCACGCATTACCAACTCAATGGAATCGATCCCGGCGTCGGCGCCGTCACCCCCGGCCGCGAGCCGTTCCGCGGCTCGCTGGCGCCGAACTGGTCGGCTCCCGGCTCGCCGCCGGAGCGCTACCAAAACGCGCCGGTGCGGATTTCCCGGGTCCCGGCCAAGACCTGGCTCGCCTTCGATGGCACCTGGTGCGACCAGGCCCCGGCCTATCCCTGCTTCCGCCACCCCAAGCTGTCCGCCAACTTCGTCTACTTCGACGGCCATGGCGAGACCCTGCGCATGGGAGATGTAGACGGCCGGACCAACGGGCCGGATTTTGAGGTGTACGATAAACGCCAGTGCATCGAGCAGTGACGCTAACTCTGGAGCGTTTGCCGTTGAAGGCGTCAAAGCGCAGCTTTGGGGTGAGGTATGGGCTGGGAATTTGATTTGCAGCGAACCCCAGGAGCGCTGAAGGTGGAGGCGGGGATGCCCCGGCCGCAGTGGCCGGTGATTTTTGCCTGGATTGCGCAGCACGTTCCGGAGGCGGCGCGGGGGGAGGCGTTGGATGATGCCAAGCGGCAGTGGCTGGGGCGGATGCGGCGGTGCTTCACGCAGACCTATTCGGTGCTGGAGTCGGAGCACCTACTTCTATTCACGCCGCAGGAATTGTGGCACGGGCGGGCGGAGCTGGCCAAGTGTGACCGGGTGATTGAGCAGATCGCGAATTACCTGGGCGGTGTAGCGCAGCGGCCACCGACGGGCAAGCACGTGCTGCTGCTGTTTGCTGACCGGATGGCGTATGAGTGGTATCTGTATGGGTATGCGGTTCGCGAGGTGAGGAAAACGGCGGGAGTTTGCCTGAGGAGTGATTTGGTTCACGCGGTGGTGCTGGGGAACTTCATCGGAACGATCGCCCATGAGTTGGCGCACGTGTGCCTCTCTCATTTGCGCTTGCCGCGCTGGGTGGAGGAGGGGGTGGTGCAGCGAATGGCGGTGATTCTGGCGGCGCGGGATGCGCGGGCGGTCTTCGAGCGCGGCGATCCTGGTCTGCGGGAATTCTGGCGGCAGCATGACATCGACGACTTCTGGGGAGGCTGGAGCAAGATGGGGGAAGGGGGAATGCACTATTACGGGCTGGCAGCGATGCTCCTGCATGCGATTGCCAACGACACATCGGCCGACTTCAAGGGATTTCTGCAGAATGCCAGGGCTGCGGACACAGGAATAGAGGCGGCCGGAAAGTATCTGCCAAAGCGGTTGGAAGAATATGTGACGTACATTTTAGGCGATGGAAAGTGGGAGCCGGTGCCAGAGTAGGGCCACCACATCGAAATGAGACCCGCGAAGAGCCCCGCACCATGACGGTCGAACAGTCTCACTCCTCCACATCCAGCCCAATGTCCATGGCCGGCGCGGAATGGGTGATGGCGCCGACGGCGATGCGCTCGACGCCGGTCATGGCGATGCTGCGAACGGTTTCCAGAGTAATCCCGCCGGATGCTTCGAGCTTCACGGCCGGCTTGCGCCCGGCGCTGTTGCGCATCTCGACGGCCATCTGCATCTTCGGGCAGTCCATGTTGTCCAGCAGAATCACGTCGACGCCGTCTACTTTCAGCACCTCGCGAAGCTGCTCGAGCGTGTCCACTTCCACCTCGATGAGCCGCAGCGGATTTTCGCTTCGGCTGCGCCCGATTGCCTGCCCCAGCCAGGGTCCGAGCTCTTTCGGCGACAGCCGCGCGATGTGGTTGTCCTTGATCAACAGGCCATCATACAGCCCGATGCGATGGTTCTGGCCGCCGCCACAGAGCACCGCGTATTTGTCGAGCAGGCGCAGGCCGGGAATGGTCTTGCGGGTGTCATAGATCGATGCGCGGGTTCCCTCAACGCGGCGGACGAAGCGGTGGGTGTGGGTGGCGACGCCGGAAAGATGCTGCAGAAAATTGAGGATGATGCGCTCGGCCGACAACAGCGCGCGCAGCGGCCCGCGGATGCGCAGCAGGGGGGTCAGGCGGGCATCGCTGAAGCGCCCTTCGATCAGGTCCATGTGAAAGCCGGGAATCTGCTCGACCCGCAGGCGCTCGTCATAGACTTTGCACACCATCTCCACCAGAGGCAGGCCGCAGGTGATGCCGACGCCGCGCTGCATCAGGGTGCCGATGCCGACAGCGTTTTCCGGCACCAGCAGGCGCGAGGTGACATCATCGCCGCGCAGGTCCTCGCGCTTCGCGAGCTCGATCAACTCCCGGACGTCTGAAATGGCCGGAAACGCAAACATAAAGCCTCCCGTGCATCCATCGTAAAGTAGACGTGGCCGCCGCGCATGTCATGGCCGCGATCCATCCCTTTATTGTAGGCGCGAAAGCCATGATTTTTGCAGACGCGCATAGGGATGTGATGTATAATGACGCCGTATGACCGTAGCAACCGAAAAACTGCTTTCCCCCGAAGAGTTCCTCGCCCTGCCGGATGCGGACGAGTATGAGCTGATCGACGGTACTCTTGTGGAGCGGAAATTTATGGGGGCACTATCTGATGTTGTCGCGGCAATGGTAATTCGGATACTTGGCAACTTCTGCACCGAGCGGAACCTGGGCTGGGTCTTCGGCGCCTCGGCCAGCTACCAATGCTTCGGCGGCCCGACCATCCGGCGCTGCGATGTTTCGTTTGTTCGCAGCGAGCGACTCTCGTATCCCCCGGACGGAACCATTCGCATTCCCCCCGACCTGGCCGTCGAAGTGGTCTCGCCCGGCGACCTCGCCTACGAAGTTGAGGCCAAGATCACGCAATATCTGGATAATGGATTCTCCCTGATCTGGGTGCTCTATCCCCACACGCGAACGCTCCACATTCACCGCGCAGACCGTTCCACCACGATCCTTACTGAGCAACAACAGATAACCGGGGAAGGCGCTCTCAATGGCTTCGCCTGCGCCGTCCGCGATTTCTTCCCGCCGCAGGATCCGTCTCAAACGCCGGCGGCTTAACTCAGCACGCGCATGATGATCTTGGTCATGTCGGTGGTATTGCCATCGCGCTTGGGCATACTTACCGTTTCAACATGGCCCCGGTGTTGATCGCATAGCTGCTCTTGAGTTTCGTGCCGTTCAGCCGAGTGCCGTTGGCGTCGGAGAAGGTAGACATCTGCCAACAGGAATTCACAAGAATTCCCTGAACTTACGATCCGCGCGCACAGCAGTTCTGTGACTGGACGAGCGTCGGTCAGCGCGGTAACCATTACGCCCATGACACGCATCGGACTTATCGGCGCTGGCGGGATGGGGCAGAACCACATCAAGAATTGGCTGGCCATGCCGGACGTGCAACTCGTGGCGCTGGCGGACATCGACCCCAAGCGCGCCGCCGGCGATCTCTCCGCATCCTGGAACAACCTGGGCATCACCGGGCCGGCCAAGATCGAAAAGATCAAAGGCTTCACCGACTACCGCCAGCTTCTGGCGTTGCCGGAAGTAGACATCGTGGACGTTACCACCCCGACTCCGCTGCATGCCCAGACTGTGATTGACGCCCTCAAGGCCGGCAAACACGTCACCTGCGAAAAGCCGTTGGCGCGAACGATTCCCGAAGCCCAGCGCATCGTCGATGCCGCTGCGTCGGCCAAGGGATTTTTCATGCCGGCGATGTGCATGCGTTTCTGGCCGGGATGGATGTGGCTCAAGGAGGCGGTCGACGACCGGCGCTACGGCAAGGTGAATTCCGCCACCTTCCGCCGTCTCGGCGCGATGCCTGGCGGCTGGTTCCGCGACGGCAAGCAATCCGGCGGCGCCCTGCTGGACCTGCACATTCACGATGTGGATTTCATCAACTATGTTTTCGGCAGGCCCAAGGCGGTGGCGTCGCGCGGCTATCGTCTGGGCACCGGCGAAATTGACCACGTCGTCACCCAGTACCATTACGACCACATTCCCATCGTCGCCGCCGAAGGCGGATGGCCGTTCGGCGACGGCGGCGGCTTTTACATGCAGTACCAGGTTCATTTCGAGCATGCCTCGGCCGATTTTGACCTCGCCCGCAAGGACAATCTGATGCTGCTGCACCAGGGCAAGTTTCAACCGGTCGAGGTGCCGCCGGGGGATGCCTATTTCAACGAACTGGCCTACTTCCTGGATTGCGTCCGCAAAGGGCAAAGGCCAACCCAAGCCAGCGCCTCCGACGCCCTGATCGGCCTGGAAATCGTCGAAGCCGAAGGGCGCAGCATCCTGAATGGAGGCAAAGTGGAGCCGGTGTAACATCAAAGTGCAGATAGACTTACGACGCATTTTGCGTTCTTCCGAGAATTTTTTCGTAATTTATTCATGCACCTCAACCCTGGCGTCCGATAATAACCATAACTATTGCCCGCCATGGATGGCGAAAGGCAGCACAATCTCCAAGGAAGGAGCTCGCCGTGAAATTTTGGATTCCCTCGCTGGTGGTGTTGACGATGGTGGCCGCCGGTTGCGCCAACAAGAAAAAGACCACCGAACCCAGCGCCTCGATCACCGACATCAATGCCCCGTCGGCCCCGATGTATTCCTCGACGCCGGTGACTGCGCCGCAGCCGCCGCAGCCGCCGATGTATTCCGACGCGTCGGTCACCTCGACGCCGACGAGCTATGCGCCGGCGGCCAGCACCGCAACCGGCAGCGGCAATTACACGGTCAAGAAGGGCGACACCCTCTACTCGATCGCCCGCAGCCGCTACGGCGACGGCAAGCAGTACACCCGCATCGTCTCGGCAAACCCCGGCCTGAGCCCCGAAAAGCTCCGCGTCGGCCAGACCATTCAAATCCCGTGATGTGGATGCGGACAAGACAGACAACGCCCGAGGCACAGCGCCTCGGGCGTTTTTCACGCGCGCATCGCGTTCTGCCGATCTATGCTTGCAATTGACATCCCGCAGCCGGCGTGAAATAGTCGTCAGTCACAATCGCCCGCCGGGACCCAACTCGATGCACAAAGCCGCAGTCATTTCCTCATTTGCCGTCCGTGCCGCCGCCGCCGCGGCGCTGGCAATTGTTGCCGGCTGCACGCCGCAAGCTCCTCCCCCCGCCATCCCTCCGCCGCAGCCGCTTTCGGTGCAACTGCTGCGCACCGAGCCGCAGCTTCAGGACCAGCGCTTCGTCGATCTGCTGCAATTTGAGAGTCCCAGCGACATCGTGTTTGCTGTCACCGAGCCGACCCGCGCGCGGATCGATGGCACGCACCCGCACACCGGCCACGCGTCGCTATCGCTGCCACTGGGGGCTACGGCGCTGACGATCAAGCTGCCGGCCCTGCTGCCAAATGAGAATTTTCCCGGCAATTGGACGCTTCTGGGCGCCTATTTCTACAGCGACAAGGATTCGACAATCGTTGCCAGCTATGCCGCCGACGATTCCCCGCAGCACGTGCAACGCTCCGTGCAACTCGGCGGCGGGAAATGGACGCCGATCTTTCTGGATATCGCACCGCTGGCCGAGCATCCCGCGCCGGCGCAGAATCTCACCTTTACCGTTTCTCCCGACGCCCGCATCTGCTGCGATGACGTGATGCTGATCGACAACGCGCAGACGCTGGTGAACACCCTGGATGAGACCGCGCTTTCCGGCTGGCAGATCGCCCGCAAGGGATTTCAAACAACGATCACTTTTGGCAATCGCTCGTCGGTCACCCTCTTTTCCCCCGAGGCCAGGCGGGATGGCTGGACGCTGCGCGACATCAGCGACGCCCGCGCGTGCTTCATCTCGGCCAGCAAGACCTGGACGCTCTACGCTGATGGCCGGGCCTACAACGGCGGGCGCTGCGAGCCGATCGTCAAGCGGCCGGAGTTTGATCCCCAGCTTCGCGCCTGCCACGAGTCGCCGGCGGGCATTTCCGTGCCCGATGATCTGGGGAAGGTGGACCGTTCCACCGACGGGGACAAAAACAACGACGGCTACAACGAGGCGCTGGGGGCCTATCAGATCATCGCCGACGGCTCCCGGCTGGATGTGACGCTGACGCCGAAGGGGACAGCGCTGATTCGGCCGGTGCTGGAGATCGCCAATTTCCCGCGCGGCAATGTGCTGGCCACCATCGAAGGCCAGCTCATTTCCAATGTCACCCGCACCAGCACCAACCACCTGTTGATCGAGCTTCCGGTGAAAATTGAGCGGCCGACGACGGTGAATCTTCGGCTGCAGTGACAGACTCCCCTGGGCTTTGTGTGTATAAACCCAAGTATTACCGATATTTGCGAACAGTTGTCGTCAAATCCCCACCAATCGGAATAGATCAATCCATTCCCGCCGGCTGCCAGCAAGGTTCGGGCTTGCCTGAAACAAACCATCTCGTCGATGATATAGTCTATACAGCGTGGAGGTGTCTCCGCCGCATTCGCGGGGCACGTCTGCTTTTATGACCATCCAGCTTGCTCAGTCCCCCGCGGCCGCCAAGCGAGCCCCCTGCGCGTTTTACGCAAGGGGTGCGTGCTGTTTTGTCTGCACCAGCCAGACCGCGCCGCTGGAGGCCGCCCACCGTGCCCAAAGCCCCGACGACCACCATCCCCTCGAGCAGCCGCAAACGCCCGAGGAACTCGAGCAGGTCTGCATCGCGGTGAAAAGCTGCTGCGGCGGATCGCTGCGCTATGGCGGCACCGACCCGGCCATTATCCACCGGCTGGGCAACGACCCAAAATATTCCGACTTTCTCATCGACGCCGCCGGCCGAGTCGTGCCTAAAGATCGCCTCCTTCCCCCCAAGTGGTGGCAGTTCTGGAAAACGCGAAGGCCGGCGTAAGACGGGCCTCGCCGTGTTGTCTCCCGCCATGCATCACGCTCCTACCTCACGGGGGTTGATGCTCTACTCCTCTCATTGATCCCAGAATTTTGCTTCTTGGCGACATTTCGCTTTAGGGGGTATTACGGTACGTGAGGGGTTTGGAAAATAGCTGAAATGTGCGACTGTCACTTTGGCACGGGCTTCCCGTGCTGCGAAGGGGCAATTTATGATGATGCGGATGCGGTGGGTGGCGGCGGTGGTGATGCTGGTCTGCGCGGCTGCGGCGGCGCGGGCGGAGGAGGTTTTTTACAAGGTGGCGCTGAGCGACTTGAAGCTGACCGGAGGGGCGCTGCCGCAAAAGGAGGGAGAGCAGCGGGAGATTGTTTCCTGGGAGCGCGAGCGGGCGATGACTCCTTTTGTGGTGCTCGATGGGCCGGGGGAGGCGTATATCTCAGGGTTATCCACGGAACGAAGGCCGCGTTTTGGGCATTCGGAGGCGGAGATTCGAGAAGACGGGCCGGACGGGCAAGCGGCAAAGGAGGTACGAACGTTGCACGTGCGCGCGCCCAAGGGAAAGGATGTGAGCGGGCGGCTGTTCGTGGCCAAGCCGGACGGCTCGAAGATGGTGGAGGTGAAGTTTACCATCGCGGCCGCGATGGCGCGGGAGAATGCCCGCGAGTGGTTCTATGACGCCAAGGCCGAGCATTATCACAGGCTGCGCCAGGCGGGGATGCCCGGCACGGCGTGGTTCCGGCACCAGGAGCTGGAGGCGCGGGCGGAGCTGGGGGAGAAGGCACAAGTGGATGCCGGGGAGATCGAGCGCCGGGAAGAGGGTGGGGAGACGCCGCACGATCAAATGAGCGACAGTTTTTCGCTGTTCAGCGGCGGGAAGGCCATCAGCGAGAACCTGCAGCTCGACCGGGAACTGGGCACGACGCGGCCGAGCGGCGCGGGCGTGGAAGCGACGATCGACGTCGATTCGATCGATGGAATCGACGCCAAGCCGATGGATTGGAAAACGGCGATCGAGGGGAAAAAGCCGGCGACCGATCCGCTGGCGGGGCTGATTCCGGCCGACCAGTATGCGATTTTCTTTCCATCGTTCGACGCGGCGGTGGCGGTGATGGATGAGGCGGATGTGCTGGCCACGCCGGCGGCGATGGAAATCGACGGGCGCTTTGAGGATGCGCGGACGAAAGAGAAATATCAGAAGCAGCTCGGGCTGAAGCTTACGGGATTGGGCAAGCTGCTGGGACCGGCGCTGATCAACGGCATGGCGCTGACCGGATCGGATCTGTATTGGCGGGTGGGTTCGGATGTGGCGGTGTTGTTTGAGGCGAAGGATGCGGCGTCGCTGCACGATCTGATCCTGATGCAGGTAAAGCTCTCCAGCCGGGAGAGCACCGACGCGAAGTCGGCGAAAGGGCAGATCGGCGAGGTGGCGTATGATGCGATGACGACCGCGGACCGCAGCATCTGTTCCTATGTTGCGACGATCAACAATGCGGTGGTGGTGACCAATTCACTGGAGCAGCTCAAGCGGATCGCGGCAGCGCACAAGGGCGATACGCCGGCGATGAACGCTGCGCCGGAATATATTTTCTTCCGCGACCGGTACACCCGCGGGGCGGGAGAGGAAAGCGCCCTGGCGGTCCTGACCGATGCGGCCATCCGGCGCTGGTGCGGGCCGCGCTGGCGAATCGCCGACTCGCGCCGAACGCGGGTTGCGGCGGATATGGCGGAGGCGCAGGCGGCGGGGATCGATAAGATGCAGGCGAAGGGGAACCAGGAAATTGGCACACAGTTTGACGCCGATGCGAGGCGGCTGGCGACCATGGCCGGCAGTTACGGCACGCTGCAATTCATGACCCCGATCGTCGAGATGGACGTGCAGAAGGTCACGCCCGAGGAGAAGACGGCCTACATCCGCTGGCGCGATGGATATGAGCGGCAGTGGAAGTTATTCGATCCCATCGCGGTAAGGATGTCGGTGAAGGATAGGAAATTGGCGATGGACCTGACCGTGATGCCGCTGATCCTGGGGAGCGATTACCGGCAATTTCTCGACATTGTGAAGGGGGCGAAGATCGCGGCGGGGGCGGCCGACCCGCACGATGCCCTTGGCCATCTGGTGATCTCGCTGAACAAGGATGCCCAGACGCTGAAGATGGGTGCGGGTCTGTTCGGGGGAATGGCCCACGTGGACCCGCTGAGCTGGCT
Organism: Tepidisphaeraceae bacterium; assembly: GCA_036744635.1. Taxonomy (GTDB): domain Bacteria; phylum Planctomycetota; class Phycisphaerae; order Tepidisphaerales; family Tepidisphaeraceae; genus DAIOHQ01. The sequence continues at coordinate 9,941 of DAIOHQ010000019.1, forward strand.
GGGCCAGTCGGTGGCGATCTATTGTGATAACGATCCGCTGTGGGAGGAACTGGCCAAGGCCGAGGATCCCAAGAAGTTTATGGAGAAGAACGTGCGCCGGCTGCCGGTGGCGCTGCGGCTGGAGGTGGGAGACCGGCTGAAGCTGGCGGCATTCTTGACGGCAATTCACGGATTTGTGGATCAGTCGGCGCCGGGAATGACGGTGTGGGAGACGATCAAGTACAAGGAGCAGGCGTACGTGAAAATCTCCGCCAGCGCGGATGCGGCGGCGAGTATGCCCGAGGAGATGCGCGGGACGGCGGCGTATTACGCGGCGGTGGGGGATGGGCTGGTGGTGACAATCAACGAGGAGGTGCTGAAGCGGGCGATCGATCGGCAGCTCGCCCGCGCGGCGGGCGGGAAGGTGGAGAAGATGAACGGGGCGGAGGCGGCGGGAGAGGCCGGCGGGGCAGGCGCGGCGACGACGTTTCCCTCCACCATGCCGGCGACGCGGCCGTGGCTGGGGGAGAATATGGCGCTGCAGGTGAAGACGAGCCTGATCATGCTGATCGCCGGTTCCAGCAAGAAGGAGATGGAGGCGAACATGCAGGCGATTGCCTGGGAGAACATTTTCATTCTGAACGAGTGGAAGCGGATGTTTCCGGAAATGGATCCGCACAAGGTACACGAGACACTGTGGGGCAGCCGGCTGGTGGACCAGGTGGGCGGGTCGTACGTGTGGAACGAAAAGCTGGCGACGATGGAGTCGGAGAATTATGGATGCCCCGCCGCGCCCAGGGATGGGCCGCTGATGCTGGCGGGATATGGCCGCTGGCAATTCCTGAATTGCGGGATCACATTTGATGGAGAAGGGCTGCGCGGGCGGGCGGAAGTGGAGAGGGAGGGGAGCGGTGGAAAGTGATTGAAGACAAAAATTGCAAATTGCAAATTGCAAATTTTTGGATGCGGCTTTCCAAGCTTGGTGAGCCGAGTTTCAATTTGAAATTTGCATTTTTCATTTTGCAATTTTCAATAATTGATGCGGTGCAGGCGACGCACGCGGGCGGGGAGAGTCCGCCCCTACGGTTGGGGGGAGAGGCTGCTTTCCAGCACGCGGCGCATGGTATCGAGAGGGGCGGGGGTATCGGTCCAGAGTTGGAATTGGGCGGCGGCCTGGCGGAGGAACATTTCCAGGCCGGAGATGGTTTGGGCGCCGGCGGCCTGGGCCTGGGTGAGCAGCTTGGTCTGCAGGGGGTTGTAGATGGTGTCGAAGACCAGGGTGTCCTTCGTAAATTTGGGGGCGCTGTCGCCGAGGGGGGAGGCATCGATGTGGGGGTGCATGCCGACGCTGGTGGTGTTGAGGTAGATGTGGCAGCAGGAGTCGCAGAGTTTTTCCAGGCGGGCGGCGACGACCTGGCCGCTCTGGCCGGTGAATTCGGCGGCGAGGGCCTGGGCGCGCTCGAAGGTGCGATTGTAGATGACGACGGTGGCGCCGTAGTGGGCGAGAGCGGCGACGGCGGTGCGGCCGGTGCCGCCGGCGCCGATGACGGCGACGCGGTAGTCGGCGAGCTGCTCGCGGGTGATATTCAGCCTGGTGGTGATGCTGTCGAGGATGGCGGCGTAGTCGGTGTTGATGCCGGAGAGCTTGAGGGCGTCGCCGCTGCGGTCGATGGCGATGGTATTGACTGCGCCGATGCGCCTGGCGAGCGGTTCGATGACTGCGCCTTGGTCGGTGAGATAGCGCAGGGCGTTTTCCTTGTGGGGGATGGTGATGGAGAGGCCGGAAAGGTCGAGGGCGGGGAAGTGCAGGAAGCTCTCCATGAAGGCTTTGAAGGATTCGTAGCCGGGGTTGACCAGCAGGGGAAGATAGACGGCGTCGATGCCGGTTTCGGCGAAGGCGGCGTTGTGAATGGCCGGGGACATCGAGTGCATGATCGGGCTGCCGACGACGCCGTAGACGCGGGTGGTGGGCTGGATGGCATCCCAGCGGTAGAGGTGCTTGAGGTCGTGGATGGAGATCTGGCCGGGGGCGGTCGCGGAGTCGGTGGAGAGGGAGGCGAAGGTGAGGAAGCCGCCGAACTTTTTGGCGAGCACGCGCGAGATCAGCCCGGCCTCGCCCATGCAGAGGGCGATGGTGGGCTTGACGCGGGTCTGCAGGATTTCGAAAGCTTCGAGGTTGTCGCGGATGGTGCGGGCCAGCCAGACGATTTTCGCTATGTCGGCCAGGCTCTGGTTGAGTTCCACGACGAGATTTGATAGGCGCGAGGGGCGGCTGGTGAAATGGTGCGTGCTGAGAATGAGCTTCGTCCGGCTATTGATTCGACCTGCAACGGCGTGACGCAGTTCGCTCGGGCGACGGCGTGCTGTTGCGAGCTCGAGATCGACATAGTGGGCGCCGGCATCGGCGGCATGAGTCAAGATTGAGCTGCGCTCCACATCACCAAGTTGGGAATGTCCGCCTTCCCATTCCGGTCGGCAGGTCACGATTACCGGCATGATCGCCTCGCGAATCAATGATTCAAGCAGCGTGCCGTCACTGAAACCATCGACTCGCAATTCGACCATATCTGCGCCAGCTTCGGCGGCTGTGGTGATGTCGCGTTTGGCTTTGGCGAGATCGGTCACGAAGATGGAGACGCAGAGGTGGGTCATGGATAGGTGGCATGGGTTTTTCAACCCATGCGGCACGGGTTGGAAACCCGTGCTACGGGGACTCAGGCCGCGAACGGGGCGCCGGCGGCGCGCATGGCGGATTCTATGGCCTGCTTGGTGGCGGCGCTGGCCTCCCAGAGGGGCAGGCGCAGCTCGCCGGTGTCGGCGCCGGCCAGCTTCATCGCATATTTCACGCCGACGGGGTTGCCGTCTAGGAAGAGGGTGCGAATCAGCGGGAAGAGCTTGCGGTGGATCACCTCGGCCTCGCGGAATTTTCCCTGCAGCGCCAAGGCGGTCAGTTGCTTGAATTGCGCGGGCAGCAGATTGGAGGCGACGCTGATCACGCCAACTGCGCCGATGCTCATCAGCGGGAGGGTCAGGGAGTCGTCGCCGCTGAGGATGGTGATGTCGCAGAGGGAGCGGATTTCGCTGGCCAGGTTGGGGTCGCCGGTGGCTTCCTTGATGGCAACGATGTTCTTGTGTTCGTGCAGCCGGGCGACGGTGGCGGGGGCCATGGTAATGCCGGTCCGGCCGGGGATGTTGTAGAGCACGATCGGCAGATCGACGCGGTCGGCCAGGGTCATGAAGTGGCGGTAGAGGCCTTCCTGCGACGGCTTGTTGTAGTAGGGATTGACGCTCAGGCAGGCGGTGGCGCCGGCCTTCTTGGCGAAGCTGTGCAGCTCCAGAGCTTCGGTGGTGGAGTTGGCGCCGGTGCCGGCGATGACCGGCACGCGGCCGCGGGAAGCCTCGACGGTGAGGGCGATGACCCGCTCGTGCTCCTCGAAGCTCAGGGTGGGGGATTCGCCGGTGGTGCCGACGGGAACGAGGCCGTCAATGCCATTCTTGATCTGGTGCTCCACCTGCTGGCGCAGGCGGGACTCATCGAGCTCGCCTTCGCGAAATGGGGTGACCATTGCTGTGATTGCGCCGCTGAACATTGTCGGTTCCTTTATTTTGTTGCTGTGCTGCAGTCCGTGAAATCGCCTTTTGTAGGGTCCGCTTCAGCGGACACGGTTGGAACAAATTGCGCCCGCTGAAGCGGACCCTACACGGACTTGCAGAGTTTTCAACAGGGCATTGTTATTCCTGGGTGTTGATGAGTTTCTTCATTTCGCTGACGGCATCGCGCAGGCCGGTGAAGACGGCCCGGCTGATGATGGCGTGGCCGATATTGAGCTCGCGCATCTGGGGAATGCGGGCGATGGGGAGCACGTTGCGGTAGTTGAGGCCGTGGCCGGCGTGCAGGCGCAGGCCACGCTCGCGAATGAGGGCGGCTCCCCGCTGCAGGCGCTGAAGCTGCTGGGCCACGCTCGCACCTTCGGCGTTGGCATATTCGCCGGTGTGCAGCTCGATGGCATCGAAGCCGGCCTTGTGGGCGATGTCGATCTGCTTTTCGTCGGGGTCGATGAAGGCGGAGACGAAGATGCCGGCCTCGCGCAGGCGGCGGACGGTGTCGGCCACGCGGTCGGTCTGCTGCGAAAGGTCCAGGCCGCCTTCGGTGGTGATCTCCTGACGGCGCTCGGGGACGAGCGTGGCCTGGTCGGGCAGGCTCTTGATGGCGATCTCGACGATCTCGGGCGCGAGGCTCATCTCCAGATTCAGCTTGCACTGCACCATCTGGCGGAGAAGCTGCACATCGCGGTCGTTGATGTGGCGGCGGTCTTCGCGGAGATGAACGGTGATGGCATCGGCGCCGCCAAGCTCGGCCTCGACCGCGGCCCAGACGGGATCAGGCTCGTAGGTGCGCCGGGCCTGGCGCAGCGTGGCGACGTGGTCGATGTTGACGCCCAGTTCGAGCATGGGCGGATTTTAGAGACGAGAGGGAGGTTTTGCTACCTGGGAGTGAAGATAAACACGGACACACGGAGGCACGGAGAAAGGCAAAAAAATTTTTTCGTATCTTGTCTCTGTGTCTCCGTGTCTCAGTGTTTGTCTTCGGAAGCATCATGCCGGGACAGGAGTTTCCTGCAGGACTTCGGCGATGAGCTCTTTGGGGCAGCCGATGTCGGCGGAGGTGACGTGGCCGGTGTATTTGTGGGATTCGGGGCGGGCGAAGCCGGCTTTTTCGGCGACGAAGGTGACGGTGCGCCCTGCGGCGATGCAGGGGCCCAGGGGCAGGCCGGTGTCGCAGTCGAGACCGGAGGGGATGTCGATGGCCAGGATGGGGACGTGGCGGAGTTCGGCGAGGGCTTTGACCAGATCGCCAAACGGCTCGCGCGGGGCTTGCGAGAGGCCGGTGCCGAAGATGGCGTCGACGATCAGCAGGGGCTCGGAGTTGGCGATCAGGCTGGGCTCGGCCTGGGTGATGTCCATGCCCATGGCGTTGACGATGTCCCAGTTGGTCTTCGCTTCGCCGCGATACTTGTCGGGATCGGTGGTGAGGGCGATGGTGACATCGGCGCCGCGGTTGTGGAGATGGCGGGCAAGGGCCAGGCCATCGCCGCCGTTGTTGCCGCCGCCGCACAGGATGAGGATTTGTCCCTCGCAGTTCTGGTCGAGCATCTCGCAGGCGACGTCGGTGGCGGCGCGGGCGGCGTTCTCCATCAGCACCACGCCGGGGATGTGATAGCGCTCGATGGCCAGCTTGTCGATGAGCCGAACCTGGGCGCGGGTGAGACGGATCATGGGAGGGATTATATCATGGAAGTCAGAAGGCAGAAGTAAGAAGTCAGAAGGCGGAAGCTAGAATGTCGAATGATGAACAATGGAGCACGGACCTGCGACTTCTAGCTTCTGACTTCTAGCTTCTGCCTTCTCCTACTGGAGCCTCATGCTGATTTTGTTGACCAACGATGATGGGATCATGGCGCCGGGGATCGTGGCGCTGCACCGGGAGATGGTGAAGCTTGGCGAGGTGGAGGTGGTGGCGCCCGAGACGGTGCAGAGCGCTACCGGCCACGGCATCACCCTGCACGCGCCGCTGCTCACCAGTCGGGTGCGGGTGGTGGATGCATTCGAGGGCGTTGCCGTCGATGGCCAGCCGGCGGATTGCGTGAAGCTGGCGGTGAATCAACTGATGACGCCGCGCCGGCCGGATCTGGTCGTGAGCGGGATGAACAGCGGGGCGAACGTGGGGATCAACGTCATCTACAGCGGCACGGTGGCGGCCGCGATCGAGGCGGCGTTTCTGGGGCTGCCGGCGATCGCGGTGTCGCTGTATCTGCGGCGGGAGGTGCCGATCGATTACGCACAAAGCTGCGGCTTCGCGCGGGAGGTGATCGAGCAGATCATCGCGGCGGGACTGACCGGCGGCCAGGCGGTGAGCATCAACATCCCGCCGCTGCTGCCGGGGCAGCGGCCAAGCGGCGTGCGGGTGGTGCGGCAATGTACGCGGGCGTGGGTGGACACTTACGAGCGGCGGCAGGACCCGCGCGGCCGGGATTATTTCTGGAACACGAGTTTGTTCACGCTGGGAGATCAGGAGGAGGATACCGATGTGGTGGCGCTCCGCGAAGGGTACGTGACGGTGACGCCGCTGCAGTTTGATTTGACCGAGTATGGGTTGTTGCGGCAATGGAGCCAGCGCAAGTGGACGGTGGGGGACGGGGATGAGTGAATAGATTATCTGTGGGCGCTGCGGGTGGAGAAGCTGCTGGTGGTCATCTGCATGTAGCCGGCGACGTTGCTGTTGGGCTGATAGTTCGGCAGGAGCGGGGGAGGTTGCTGGCCGATGGTGACGCTCAGGGTCGGGGTATAGTAGTAAAAGCCGATGCCGGAGTAGAAGGGGGAATAGCCGTAGCAGGGGCCGTATCCGCCGTAATAGGGCGTGTACAGGTTGTTGTCGTAGTAATAGCGGTCGTAGGCGTAGGCGGGGACTTCATAGAGGCGGTTGCTGCGCACCGCGCGCTGCAGGTCCGAGCCATCGTAGCGCGTCGGCTGGCGCTGCTGGACGGGTGCGCCGGGTTTGACGGCGGGCTGGGCGGCGTCATTGTCGGTAGGCTTGGCGGCCACGACATCTTTGGGCAGGAGTTTTTTGAGCTGGGCGCTGAGATCATCCTCCATCTCAAAGAGGCTGCGGATGGCGCCGGTGGATTTGATGGCGCCGATGAATTTGCCGGTGTCCGTGTCGAGCACCTGGGCGGTGATGCGCAGTTCCGGCTCCATGACCTGATAGCTGCCGAAGACGATATAGCGGGCGTGTTCCCGGTTGCCCATCTTCAGGGCGCTTTCGGGGACGATCGGCTCGTTGGGTTGCTCACCATACAGGGCAGGCCGGACCGCCTTCACGCGGGAAAGCTCTGACAGCAGGTTCTGTTGCAATGCCCGGCCAATCCACTCATTGCCCTCATCCTTTCCCAGCAGATCGAAGCGGAGGAGGAGCACCCTGGGCGTCGGGTCGGCCGCCGCGGGAGCTGCCGCCGGTTGGGTGGCGGGATTGGAGTTTGCCGCCCGCTGGGTTGCTGCGGCCGGCTGGGTGGAAGGATTGTTATATGTATAGGTCGGGAGCTCGGCCGCAAACGCCGCCGAGCATGCGACTAGGGCAAAAACTGCTATCAGCCTTGTCATGTTGCCTCACTGTCAGTTTCCCAACCCCTGATTGTAGGACGCTCGGCATCGCGCGTTCCCGCGGCCGGCACGGATTTCCAAACCGTTAGACTGCAACTTTCCTCCCGTGGTTGGAGGGGCAAATAATCTTTTGGTGAAACATGCATTTCAAACTTTGCCACCGCCTGATTTTTTGTGTTTGCATGGAGGATGAATGTGGTACGATTATCACGTCGTTTCAGTCGTGGGTGAGCATCGGCGCAGGAATTCCTGGCCGGTGGTGTGAGCGGTTGTGTATGTTGTCAGGCTTTTGCAACAAGATGTTGACAAGCGCGGGCTGGATTACTATTTTTTGCCGGTCCTGATTCGGCCGGCGGGTAGATTTCATCCCGGCGCGAGTTAGACACGGAATGAAGCGATTGCCTCGCCGATACCTGTAGGACGATGTCTCAAAGCGATAGCAATGTCGTAGGCGTCTCTTCGAATCTCGACACCGAGGTGGGGAAGGTCGTCGTCGAGATGGGCTTGGCCACGCGCACGGAGGTGGACTTCTGCCGCGAGCAGCAGAAGCAGTCTTCCGATCCCAATCAACGCTCGCTTACCGATCTGCTGGTCGAGCATAATTTCGTCACTGTCAATCAGGTCAAGCGCATCCGCGGCCAGCTCGACGAGCGGCGCGGCTCGCAGCTTCCCGGCTATCAGCTCATCAGCAAACTGGGCAAGGGGGCGATGGCGACGGTCTACAAGGCCAAGCAGGTCTCGCTGGATCGCATTGTGGCGGTGAAGGTGCTGCCCAAGCGCATGAGCGAGAACAAGGAGTTCGTCGACCGGTTTTACAAGGAAGGCAAAGCCGCGGCCCGGCTGGCGCACAACAACATCGTGCAGGCGATCGACGTGGGATATTCGCCGGAGGGATATCACTATTTCGTGATGGAATACGTCGAGGGCAAGACGCTGTATGACATCATGCAGCCGCCGCCGGTGGGGGAGGGGCGGAATTTTTCCGAGGCGGAGGCGCTGGATATCACCGTGCAGATGGCCGATGCCCTGGCCCACGCCCATCAGCGCGGGCTGATCCATCGCGATGTGAAGCCGAAAAATATTCTGCTGACGCCCGGCGGCGTGGCCAAGCTGACCGATCTGGGTCTGGCGCGGGCGACGGATGACAAGGAAGCGGCCGAATCCGAGGCGGGCAAGGCCTATGGCACACCTTATTACATCAGCCCCGAGCAGATTCGCGGGGATGTGGACATCGACTTCCGGGCGGACATCTATTCTCTGGGGGCGACGATGTATCACCTGGTGACCGGCCGGCCGCCATTTGACGGGGAGACACCGTCGGCGGTGATGCACAAGCACCTCAAAGAGCCGCTGGTCCCGGCGGATCACGTGAACACCGCCCTCAGCGCCGGCATCGGTGAGATCATCGATGTCGCGATGGCCAAGAAGCGCGAGGAGCGCTACGCCAGCACCGAGGACATGCTGGAAGACCTGCGCTCGGTGCAGCGCAGCCAGCCGCCGCTGCACGCGCGGCGAACGGTGGACCTGGAATCACTGGCCAAAGTGGAAGAGCACGGAAAAACCGTGGATCTCGCCCCACCTCCCACGCCGGGAAACGACTTCTTCGCCCAGCCCGCCGCGATGCTCATTCTGGCCGGCCTGGGGCTGAGCGTGTTGATCAACATCATCCTGCTGATCCTGTTCCTGTCGCGATAATCCATTTGCATTGAAAAAAAGGAGGCCGCCTCTTGTCGAGAGGCGGCCTCCTTCGCATGAACGAAAAGTTCAGTTGCCCGGTCAGTACTGGAAGATCACATCCACCGCGGCGGTGACCTGATCCTTGTCCGTTCCGCCGTTGAAGATGTCATCCGACGAGTGATCCCAGCGCAGCTCGGGGCGGATCATCAGATTTTTCCACACGTCGCTGTTGGGGGCGGGTGTGATGGTGACGCCGACGGTGCCCTCGTAGACGCTGGTGGCGCCCAGGCCGAGGCGGGTGCCATCTTCGTCGCGGAACCATTCTCCGCGGATGTTGGCGGTGACGTAGTCATTGATCTTGTAGGCGCCATACAGGGCGACGCCGTACCACTGGGCATCGCTGCCGTCCGGGGCGGCGTTGGATTCGCGGCCATAGTCGGCATTTGCGGTCAGTTTGAGCGCCTCGGTCGCCTGCCAGGTCGCGACCAGGTCAATCACGGTACGGAAGTCGCGGGTATTGTCGGCCATCTCCGGGCCAGTGATGCCGCTCAGATAAAACGAGGCGTCTTTGCTGGCGACATAGGTGACGCGGCCGAGATAGCTCGGTGCGGTATTCTTGTCTTTGGTCGAATCTTCCCAGCCGCGCACGACGCCGGCGTCGATGATCCACTTGTCATTGATGTGATAGGTTCCGAGCACGCCGGTGTGGGTGAACGGAATCGCGAAGCCGAATAGATAGCTGCGCGAATAGAAGGGAAGGCTGGTGGGGTTGATCGTTTCCGCTCCAAGCAGGGTGACGAACTTGCCAGCGCGGATATTCAGGCCGCCGCCGAAGGGGAGGGCGAAATCGACATAGGCCTGGTTGAGATCAACCTGGTTGATGGGATCGAGCGGGGCATTGTAATAGTCGAACAGGCCGAAGGAGTGAATGAAGCCGGCATCCGAGCCGTAGATCCATTCCATGCGCCCGCCGACGTCGAACTTGCCTTTGGTGGCGTCGACGGTGCGCTCGACGGTGAGGTCGAGCTGATTCATGCGGAAGCGGTTGGATTGGGTGTCGAAGACCCGGCCGACGTTGACGTCGTTGGCCGGGCTCATGAAGTTATAGTTGTAGGAGCCTTCGACAAAGCCGTAGATATTGATGTTGGCATCGGCCAGGGCATTGCCGATCCCGGCCGACTTGAGAAGGCCCATGAGCGGCTTGTCGGGCGTGGGCGCTGGGGCTGCCTCCGCGGCCGCTGGGGCCGGAGTGGTCTCATCGAGATAGGTTGGTTGGAGCGTGAGGGGTGACTTTGCCTGTCCCTCCGCGCGAGCCAGACCGGCGCCGGCGAGGACCGCGCAGGCGGCGAACATGGCTAGAGCTTTCCGATCGCACATACAGAAACTCCTCTTCCCAAACTTGCGTGGGAGGTAAAGGTTTTCGGCCCAGCCCCGCCTAAACAAACGCGGTGCCAGCGTGCGAGGCCGGAAATCCGCGGGAAAACACACACTCCGGTGGCGTGGCCGCGCCGACAGGCGATGAAGACTTAGGCAACCTATAACACCTGTTCCGAAAATGACGCAAAATGGGGCATCTGGCGCGACAAATAGCGATTCTGCCTGCGGCCGCGCGCATCGGGGCCGGGCGTGTTGGATTGAAGTGGAAGCGATTTTGAAATGTGGGACATTTGGGGACATTTTGGGACATTGGGTTGTCATTAGTCATTTGTCCTTGGTCACTTGTGTCGAGGTGGGAAGATAGGAAGTTTGCTCGGAACTGGGACATTGGATTGATGAATGATGAGTGCTGAATGCTGAATGGGGGGCGCGGAGTGGGCGGGATGAGGCGGCTTCGGGAAACTCGGGATGTTGGCAGCGGCATTGGAAACCCCCTTTTGGTTTGGTTGGCCGAGGATGGATGATGCCGGAGGTATGTTAGGGTTTTGTTCAGAGAAAGTCAAGGGAAATTTTCGATAATTTGGCCGGAGTTCAAAAAAGAATGCTTCGGAGGGCGCGCAGACGCGGAGGGGGAAATGGCGGAAGAGTATCGTCGGCGACATGGCGATTGAGCGACGATGGGAAGCGGACAATGCGACGGCGGTTGTTTCGCTGCCGGCGCGGCGTTAGCATCCCGATATGGGGCATCTTTCCGCCGCGGCGCTGGTTGAAACTTATCTCGAACGGCTTGGCGATATCCATTCCACAAAGAAGCAGACCCCGGAACTGGCCTATCGCTCCGCCTTGGAAAATCTCTTCAACACCATCGGCGAAGACATCGAACCCGCCATGACGGCCAACGCAGAACTCGCCGACACCGGCGCCGGCCGGCCGGATTTTGGCTTCTTCGAGGTGAAAAGCGGCGACCTGCGCGGCGTGGTCGAAGTCAAAGGCCCCGATGAGGATGTGCCACAGACTTCCGATGGCGCACAGGTGGCGAAGTACATCAATCAATATGGCTACGTGCTGGTCACCAACTACCGCGACTTTCTCATGGTGGTGAAGGGCGCGAACGGCAAGCCCATTGTCGAAGGCCGCTGCACCATCGCCGCCGACGCCGAGGCGCTGTGGCGCAGCAAGCCCGCCAGTCTCGCCAAGCTAAAGGGCGAGGAGCTGGTCGATTTTCTCATCGGCGCGATGAAGCGCTCCAGTCCGATCATCCGCCCGCGCGACCTGGCCGATGATCTTGCCCGCCACGCCCGCGAAGCCAAGCGCCGTCTCGAACGCCATCCTGCCGAGGCGCTGGAACCTCTCCAAAGGGCGATGGAAGAGGCGCTGGGCCTGCACTTCACCACCGCCGAGGGGCTGAACTTCTTCCGCTCTTCGCTGGTGCAGACGCTTTTTTACGGCCTGTTCTCCGGCTGGATGCTCTGGCGTGAGGGCAAACACATGCCTGGAAGCTTCGATTGGAAAGACGCCAGCGAATACCTCGCATTGCCTCTGATTGGCGACTTATATGAGGAGATCGCCAGGCCAAAAAGGCTGGCCGACTTGAACCTGCGGGAACCCTTAGATTGGTCCACGGCAAGCCTCAATCGTGTGGATGAAGCGGAATTCTTCAAGCGCTTTGATCAGGACCACGCCATCACGCTCTTCTACGAGCCGTTCCTCGAAGCGTTTGACCCGGTTCTTCGAAAACAACTTGGCGTCTGGTACACGCCTAACGAAATTGTGCAGTACATGGTCAGCCGGGTGGATCAGCTCCTCCGCCTGAACCTTGGCGTCGAGGCCGGGCTGGCCGATAGCAACGTGTATATCCTGGACCCTTGCTGTGGAACGGGATCATATCTGCTGGAGGTTGCAAGGAGGATTCACGCGACACTTCTTGAACAAGGACATGGCCAAACGGCGGCAACGCAAACAAGGAAGGCGCTGACTAGCCGCGTCTTCGGGTTTGAGATTTTGCCCGCGCCTTACGTGGTGTCGCACCTTCAGCTTGGCGTCGCTCTCCGGCAGATGGGTACCAAGTTTGCGCCGAACGAGCGCGCAGGGGTGTATTTGACGAACGCTCTCACCGGCTGGGAGCCTCCAACGGCGGCCAAGGATGTCATAATGTTTCCGAAGCTGCAGGAGGAGGCCGACCGCGCGGGGTCGGTAAAGCGCGACAAACGCGTGATCGTGATACTCGGCAATCCGCCATATTACGGCTTTTCGAAGGTCAACGCAGACGAGGAGCGGGACCTGGTTCGTGCATATGAAGATGGCTTAGAAGAATTTCAGGGGGACACCGGCGGCCTCAACGAGCTCTACATCCGGTTCTTTCGTATTGCCGAGCGCCAGATTTCCGAAGTTGCAGGAAGGGGCATCATTAGCTTCATTAGCAACTACTCTTGGCTGAGAGGCCCATCGCACCCGATCATGAGGCGGCGTTTCTTGAAAGAGTTTGACGAAGTTCGCGTTGACAATCTCCACGGAGACCGAATCCGGAGCGAGAAGGCGCCTGACGGTACGACGAGCGAGACAATTTTCGCAATCAAAGGCTCTTCCCCTGGCATAAAGCTGGGAACAGCGATTGTCTGCCTGATTAAGGGCGAGGCCGACGCGAAAAGGTCTGCTCTTGCTACTGTATTTTATCGTGATTTCGAGAATCCCAGGGCTCACGACCGTCGGCTCGCTCTTCTTCAGAGCGTCACCGAGGTGGACCCGGTAGCAGCGTATCAGCAAATCGTGCCGTCCCACCAGCTCGCTTACATGTTCATTCCAGGGGACATTCATCCAACTTACGCCGCGTGGCCCCAGCTTGTGAGATTATTCATCGATTCATTTCCGGCAGTTCAAACCAGCCGAGACGACTTCGTCGTTGATATCGATTATGCCCGCCTCTATGCGAGAATTCAACGCTACTTCGATGCCGAAATTTCCAATCGCGATATCGCAAGTGATTATCCGTCCGCGATGGCGCGCTCCGCGAGATTCGAACCTGAAGGCACTCGCGCAACGTTACTCCGTCGTGGTATGCTGCAGGATAAATTCGTGCCATTCGCATACCGTCCTTTTGACAGGCGGTGGCTATATTGGGAGCCTGAAACAAAACTGCTGGACGAGAAGCGCGCGGACTATTTTCCCCAAGTCAAAGAGGGAAATCCCGCAATCGTGGCCTCATCTGCTAGCCGCAGAGGCATACTGGAAGGTGCCATGGTTACGGACATTCTCGGGTGCCGCCATCTAATCGAGCGCGGCGCGAATGTTTTCCCTCTCCTTCACCTGACTGAAGATGTTGAGCACGGGAAGATTCAAGTTCCCAATATACCTGACGATGTGCTGCTTCCGACATGCAAGCTCTTTGGGCTTCATGAAATTCGCGATACGCAACGCAAGTACATGCCAGCGGCAATCGGTGTTGCCGAAAGGCTCTTCTACCACCTCCTGGCCATCCTCTGGTCCCCCGCCTATCGCAAGGAGAACGAGGCGGCGTTGAGGCAGGATTGGCCGCGCGTGCCCGTTCCCGCCGACGCGACGATATTGGAGCACTCGGCGACGCTGGGCCGCACCGTCGCCGATCTTCTCCTGCCCGACAGGCCGGTCAGCGGCGTCACCGTGGGAAAACTTCGCCCCGAGCTGCGCGACCTCGCCATCCCCACCAAAGTTGGCGGCGGCGCCATCGAAGAACCCGCCGATACCAGGGTGACCGCCGGCTGGGGATTTCGCGGGCAGAAGAACGCCGTCATGTGCGGCAAGGGCCGGGCGCTGCCGCACGGGCAGGGCGGCGATGCCGCGCTGGATATCTACATCAATGAGGCGGTCTACTGGTCGAACGTCCCGGCGGATGTATGGGCGATGACCATTGGCGGATATCCGGTGGTGAAAAAATGGCTGAGCTACCGCGAGTTCAAGGTGCTCGGCCGCGCCCTCAAGAGCGAGGAGCTAACCTATATCACCGAGGTGGTGAGAAGGCTTAAAGCCCTCCTGCTCCTCGGTGCAGATTTAGACGCCAACTACCGCGCCGGGGCGGCGGCGGAGCAGATACAATTCAGATCGTAGAGGAGCGCGCTTGGCCGAAAAGGGATGGATGCGAGTCCTGTAGGGTGGTCGTACTCGCCCACCGTCTGCGGCAAAGGTGGGCGAGTACTCCCACCCTACAATTGCCAAAGCTGCACCGGAAAGTGAGAAAAGATATGGAACTTGATTATTCAAATCGTCACGTGGTGGTAACCGGCGGCGCTGGGGCGCTGGGGGCCGCGATCGTGGAACTGCTCGTCAGCAGCGGAGCGACCATTCACATTCCAGCGCATCGCGTGCCGGATGCGGCCAACTTCCCGCTCGCCCGGCACGAGCGGGTCAGGATCGTCGCGCCGGTTGATCTGACCAGCGAACAAGAAGTGCAGTCGTTCTATCAATCGCTGCCATCGCTCTGGGCGTCGCTGCACGCGGCCGGTGGATTCACCGCAGCGCCGATCGCCCAAACATCGCTCGCTGATTTTCGCCAGATGATCGAGACCAATGCAGTGACGAGTTTTCTCTGCTGCCGTGAAGCGGTGAAGAAGATTCGAAGCACCAACGGCTCCCCGGGCGGCCGCATCGTCAACGTCGCCGCCAAACCGGCCGTCATTCCCGCCGCCGGGCTCTGCGCCTACGCCGCCAGTAAAGCGGCGGTGGCCAATCTCACGGTTTGCCTGGCGGAAGAACTGGCGGCCGAGCGAATCTGGGTGAACGCGGTGCTCCCGTCGATCATGGACACCCCCGCCAACCGCGCCGCCATGCCCAAGGCGGATTTCGCCAAGTGGCCCAAAGTCAGCGAGGTCGCCGCCACCGTCGCCTTCCTGGCGTCGCCGCAGAATCTGGTGACCCGCGGCGCACTGGTGCCAGTTTACGGCCGGAGCTGATTAGGAGCAGTTTTTCGACTCAACCTACCGTATCGAGAACTGTCATCCTGAACCGTACTCGGTGAAGGATCTGGCCGCGAACGGTCGGTGCCAGATTCTTCACCGAGTACGGTTCAGAATGACCGTCTTCATCAAAGTGCATGGACACCAACACGAAAACCACTTTAGCTTCGAATCGCCGTGAGCTTGTGTACGCAGGTGACCGCCAGCGAACCATCTCCCACCGCGAAACCCACGCGCTTGGTGGAACCGGCGCGGATGTCGCCGGCCGCCAGAATCCTGGGGACGGTCGTTTCCAAAGGGCACGGCTCGCGGTCCGTGAGCGGCCAACGGCCGAATCGCAGTGCATCGACGCCCGTCATGATGTAGCCAAGGTTGTCGCGCGCAATCCCTTCCGGCAGCCACGAACATCCCGGCTCAGCGCCGATGAATACGAACGCCGCCGAGATGCCAAGCGGCGCGGATGCTTCATTCTTCGGCAACGTGCCGTCCGGATCGAATGCTCGCAGCGTGATGCTTTCCAACCGCCGCTCACCCTGCACCGCCGCGACCTCCACTCCCTCGTGCAGGCGAATATTGGCCGCGGCACGGATCCGGCCGACAAGATAATCCGACATTCCCGGCCCAAGCCGCCTGCGAATCACCAGGTGGACGGTGCGATCCCGGCAGCAATCGGCCAGGAACATCGCCGCCTGCCCGGCGGAGTTTCCCGCCCCCACCACGGCCACATCCTGCTTGTCGTAAAGAATCGCTTCGACCGACGTGCAGGCGTAGTGGATGCCGGCCGATTCGAAGCGCTCGGCTCCCTCGGCCTCGAGTTTTCGCCAGCGCACGCCGGCGGCGATCAGCACGGTGCGGGCGCGCAGCATCGTCCCGCAGTCCAGTTTTAGCTTGTGAAAATCGTCGGGTGCGGCGCTGGGTTCGATCCGCTCGACGGTCACCGGCGCGACCATCTGTGCCCCGAATTTCAGCATCTGCAGCACGCTGCGGGTTGCCAGTTCCGCACCGGACAGGCCGCTGGGGAAGCCGATGAAGTTTTCGATTTTGGACGATCCGCCGGCCTGGCCGCCGGGACCGAGGCGGTCGAGCACAATGGTGGAAACGCCTTCCGATGCCGCGTAGACGGCGGCGGTCATCCCCGCCGGCCCGGCGCCGACGATCGCCAGGTCTACCGCATCAACCGGCACGTGACGCCAGACACCGGCCCCTTGCGCCAGCTCGCGCAGACTGGGATTGACCAGCAGGCGGCTTCGCGGAGGGGCGCCGCATTCGACCACCGGCGACTTTTTCGGCGAACCCCAGGTTTGCATCAGCCGCTTCCCGGCCTCGGAGGCCGAGTCATACCAGGTGAAGGGCACGAAATTCTTGAACAAAAATTCGCGCACCAGCATCGTGTCGCGGCACTTGCCCGGGCCGACCACCTTCAACCCCAGCACGCCGGCTTCAGACAACAGCCGGCGGCGCTCCTGGGCGGCGATCAGCAGCTTTTCGCTGACATGCGGCAATTTGTTCAGCATCTCGCGCAGCCGGCTGCCCGGCACGCGCATCAGCCGCGTCGGTCCGCGGGCGACGCCGGTCACGATCACCGGCCGGCGCGTCAGCAGATCGATGTCGCCCGCGAAATGGCCGGGACCATGGGTGACGATGTGCCGATTGTCGTCGGAGGCATTCAATATCTCGATGGCTCCGGATTCAACCACGAACAGATCCAAGTCGGGATCTCCGGCGTGGAATACAACCTGGCCATCCTCGAAGGAGCAGGAAGTCGCCAGCGGCTTGAGCGCCGCGAGGTCGCTTGCATCCAGTGTTGGGAAGGCAAGAGCATTCGAGGAAGTTTCGTCGGAAGATGTTGTGTTGGCGTCGGCCATGGTCCTATTGTATGTCGCAAACTTTCGCCGCGGTGCATGACCGCCGCGCCTAAGATTGGCGAGCGGAGCCTGCTTCGGGCAGACTTTCAAGAATAGGAGCACCGATGGATGCGACGCCAACGCAGGGAGGAACGTTACTGACCGAGCCGGTCACCGAGCGGGACCACGCCATCGGACCGGCAACTGCCCCAATCACGATAGTCGAGTACGGCGATTATGAATGCCCATCCTGTCTGAACGCCGTGCCGATCATCACGCAAGTGCGGCAGATGTTGGGGGATCGGCTGCGTTTCGTGTTTCGCCACTTCCCGCAGAGTTCGATTCACCCCCACGCCAGCGCCGCCGCCGAGGCCGCGGAAGCCGCCGGCGAACAGGGCAAGTTCTGGCCGATGCACAACGCCCTCTTCCAGCACCAGCAAGACCTGGGAGAAATCGACTTCGCCCATCTGGCGCTGACGCTGGGCCTGGAAATATACAAGTTTGAAACCGGCCGAACCCGCGAGCGCCACCACCAGCGCGTGCAGGCCGACTACCAAAGCGGCCTTGCCAGCGGCGTAAACAAAACCCCCACGCTCTTCATCAATGGCCGGAGATACGACGGGACTCTCGAGGCCATGGCGATTACCGCCGCCAGCCGCCAGAGCGTGTGCCCGTAGCGCAACCTCTTACCGTGCTGGATCCACAATGCAGTTTCCTGATCTTGCGGCATCGACCAACCTCCGAATCGCTGATTCAAAGCGCCGAAAGGATCTGCATCTGCTTCGCACCATGCCAAGATCGACGTGCCTGGCCAATGCCCCTTGGTCAAGTGTTTGTTGATAGGCGGGAATCTGTTCTGTAAGCATGCCCTTTGCGTCGCGCCTGGATTCTATATCAATTTGAGGCGCCGCGGCCGTCGATGGAACAATGGCGCGCTCCTCCGGAAGGTGCAAACCACGCACGCTTTCAACTCCCGCGACGAGCCATGCTTCAAACTCCCGCATGGCAAACACCACGGCCACCGAAAACTGGGTGCCCGCTCTGACTATTTGCGCATCGAGCGCGAGCGCCCGTGCCGCATGACAGGGGCAGAAGTCCCTCGATTTTGCGACCTTGCCATATGTCTCCCAATTTGTGGGAACGTGCTTCATATCCCCATCAAGAACCAGTAAGACCGCTCCAAGATCAGGATGTGTCTTTGCCGCAGCGCTCAACCATCGATGCCATGACTTGCATTGTTCTTTCACGAGAACACTGAGCGATTTGACGCGAAATGGATGTGGTTCGAGGAGCAGCACCTCGTGTCCGCCTTGTTCTCCCAGGACACGTTTCGCAAGGGCCGGAACGGCAGCAACGTCCCCTTTACCCTCCACGAAAATAACAAGACGGCGTCGTTTCACGTCGCATTGGCTCCGCCGTCGGCCGTTTGGGCGATTCGTGGCGTATCAACCGTAAGAAGCTCGCCAGGCTCCAGAAGGCTCTCGCGCAAGGCGTCTGCTTGATCGGAATCGAGCGGACCAATTCGTGTCTGCTGATTATCTGGATCGAGATCGACGACACGGATTTGTTCTGGCCCAAAGCCATCAAGCAGATCGGGACTTTGCGTGCTGAGCAAGACTTGGCCGCGCTGCTCAGGTGGAGCTGCGATAAACTCTTCCGCCAGATTCTTCAGGGCGCCGGGATAGATTCCATTTTCTGGCTCTTCAAACATAAGCACTTGCTTTGGTGGAGTCTGATACAGCGCCAGT
This sequence comes from Tepidisphaeraceae bacterium, assembly GCA_036744635.1. Lineage (GTDB taxonomy): Bacteria > Planctomycetota > Phycisphaerae > Tepidisphaerales > Tepidisphaeraceae > DAIOHQ01. The sequence goes on from DAIOHQ010000019.1 coordinate 28,649, forward strand.
AAATGAGCGTAATATCTCCGTAACCCATCCGATTCCTGCGACAAGTCTAATGCAACTTTGTGGCTTCCGAGTTGGTGTCCAACAACAACGTGCTGAGGATTTCGCAGATCGTTCAATTCCACCGTCAGTAAAGTGGAATTGATTTGTTTGAGACGTGCGAGGATTTGCTTTCTGGCATGTTGATTTCGAAGATCCTGGGTGAGATCCCGCAGGATGAACAAATAGTTCTGCGCATTGTCGTCCAGGCCGTTTGCTTGCGCCTCACGATTTGGCTGCGAGGCTGATGTAAGCACTCTGGCAGGAAAGTCGTGCCAGCCAACGCCGTTCGTCCAAGCGGCAAATGTGAGAACTGCCTCGCTGATTGTGGGAAAGTTGCCGACGCATAGGCGCCTTAAATCGGATGCACGTGAAGGCGTCCCCGAGTCCACGACAGATGTTATTTTTTCTCGAGCCCGGTCTAGCATCGCGCGGCCGCCCACATCGAGATGCTCCACTTCCACAATTGGCGGTTGCTGCAAGGGGTGGCCGCCCTGAATAAATCCCCAGGTAACGCTGTAGGTAAACGGCTCCTCAAAACCGGGGAGGCGAAAGCGCACTTTCAATGCGAGCGCACGTGGCACACCTGATGGCCAGATTTGCTGCCAACCTCCTTCTTGCTGAACCGCTTGCTCAGGATTGAGCAAATAATTTCGCAGAAAGCGGATGGCGCGAAGAAAATTAGACTTGCCTACTCCGCTCCGCCCGATAAGAACGGTCACCGGCGACAAGTCCACGCTCACCTTGCCGATGCTCTTGAAATTTTCAATCTCAATATGCTCTATCATGCCTCTGACCTCATGCGGGCGATACAGCATTCTATCGGCAAAGCTCGTCGCGCACCTATTTCACTCCCGCCATTCCCGTCTCAATCCGCGTGGTGATGAACTCGCGGGGATCGGTGACGTGCCCGGTCAGTGCACTCGCCGCGACCGTCAACGGCGACGCGAGATAGACAGCGCTCTTGGTGCTCCCCATCCGCCCCGGAAAATTCCGGTTCGTCGTGCTGATGCAGGTCTCCTCGCCATTGAGCCGGCCAAAGGTGTCGGCCGGGCCGCCCAGGCAGGCGCTGCATCCGCTGGGCCCGACCAGGCAGCCGGCATCCAGCAAAATTTCCTCGATGCTCTTCTCGTTTCCCACTTTTTCCACGCCGCGCAGATTCAACCGCTTCATATCGGCGTGGACCTCCGTGCTGCCGGGGACGACGAAGGTTTTCACCTTCACCTTGTTCCCCTTGAGGATGTTGGCCGCGAAGATCATGTCGGTGATCTTGCCGCCGGTGCAGGAGCCGATGTAGGCGCGGTCCACCTTCACATCGCGGCAGTTGCTGGCCGTGTCCTTGTTGTCCGGCGAGTGCGGCTTGGCCACCATCGGCTCCATCGTCGCCAAATCCCACTCATACGTTCCCGCGTACTCCGCATCATCATCGTCGGTGAATACATCCCAGTGCGGGACATTGGAGCGGGCGCGGACGTATTGCAGGGTCTTCTCATCGACATCGCAGACGCCGTTCTTCCCGCCGGCCTCGATGGCCATGTTGGTGAGGGTCATGCGGTCTTCGAGGGTGAGCGAGCCGACGCCATCGCCGGCGAAATACATGCTGCGATAGGTCGCCCCATCCACGCCGATCTCGCCGATCACCGCCAGGATCAAATCCTTGGCCGTGAGATACGGCGGGATTTCCCCGCGGAAGGTGAACTTCATCGTGGGCGGAACCTTCAGCCAGAGCTTGCCGGTGCCCAGGACGAATCCCGCATCGGTGTTGCCGATGCCGGTGGCGAACTGCCCGAACGCCCCGGCCGTGCAGGTATGGCTGTCGGTGCCCAGCAGAATTTCCCCCGGCCGCACGTGCCCCTCCTCCGGCAGCGCCTTGTGGCAGACACCCTTGTAGTTCGTCTTGGTCGGGTCCTTGTAGGGGCTGGGCATGCCCGGTTCGTTCTTCACGAAATCGGGGTCGTAGTAGTATTTCAACCCCTGTTCCTTCACGAAATCGCGCAGGATCTGCACGTTGCGGTGGCACTTGAGGTCGGCGGTGAAAATATAGTGGTCGGGGATGATGACGACCTTGTCGGGGTCCCAGACTTTGGCGTTCTTGCCGAATTTCTCGTGGAACACTCCGATGGTGCCCGGCCCGCAGACGTCGTGGGTCATGAGAACATCGACGTTCACCCAGATGTTCTCCTCCGGGGCCACGCGGGCCCGGCCGGAGTGCTTGGCGAGAATCTTTTCGGTCATGGTCATGCCGGGCATCGGTAACTCCTGAATCAGAAAAGAGGGCGCAGAAACAAACCTTACAAGTATAGCAGCGGGGGAGTTTGATTCCACACGCGGCACAAACGCGCGGCACAAACGGGGTGTGCCCATAATTTGTGGCATCACGCTGCAGTAGTCCAATACGCCTTGGCCT
>DAIOHQ010000020.1:0-30955 GCA_036744635.1 Tepidisphaeraceae bacterium
CCAGCAGCGTCAGGGCGATGCCGGTGACCCCGCACAGGTCCACCGAATATTTCACCGCCAGGGCGTCGAACCAGCCGCAGCGCCTTGGCCGGCGGGTGGTCGTGCCATATTCCTGGCCGCGCTCGCGGATGTAGTCGCCGGTGTTGTTGGCCTGCTCGGTGGGGAACGGCCCGCCGCCCACGCGGGTGGAATAGGCCTTGATGATCCCCACGAAATTCGCCACCGCCTGCGGCGGGCATCCCGCCCCGGTGAAAAGCCCCAGGGCGCTGCAGTTGGAGCTGGTGACGTACGGATAAGTCCCGTGATCCACATCCAGCAGCACCGCGTGCGCCCCCTCGAACACCACCTTCTTCCCCTCCTTGATGTACCCGATCAGCAGATGGCCGCAGTCATCCACGAAAGGCCCCAGCCTGCGCCCGAAATCGCGGTAGCTCTCGAAGATAGCCTTGCCATCCAGCGGCGGAACATCGTACATCGCCTTGAACAGCTTGTTGCGCTCGGCGGCAATGCGCTCCACCCGTTCGCGCAGCTTTTGCTCGTGCAGCAGGTCTGCCACGCGGATCGCCGTCGTCCGGTGCATCTTGTCGGCATAGGCCGGGCCGATGCCGCGTTTGGTGGTGCCGATCCCCTTCGCTCCCGCCGCCAATTCGCGGGCCTCATCCTCGGCCTTGTGCCAGGGCATGACCACGTGGGTCTTGTAGCTGATGCGCACATTAGCCGGCGAGACCGCGAACCCTTTGCCCAGAAACTCGTCGATCTCCGCAAACAGCGCCTCGGGATCGAGCACGACGCCGTTGCCGATCAGGTTCATGATATGCGGCCGGAAGATTCCCACCGGCAGCAGGTGGGTGGAATACTTGTTGCCGCCGAAGCGGACGGTGTGCCCGGCGTTGGCCCCGCCGCAATAGCGCACGACGACATCCGCGTGCTCGGTAAGCAGATCGACGATCTTCCCCTTCCCCTCATCGCCCCATTGCAGGCCGAACACACAGGTATTGCCGGTGGAAAAAGGGCTCATGCCCGAAAGTTAAGAGCGGCGGGAAGGGATGTCAACTTGAACGGAGGGGAACGGAGGGCAGTTGGGAGTTGGGGAGGAGAGGAAGGCACGAAGGCACGCAGGCACGCAGGCACGAAGTGGCGGATGGGCCGCTTGCTCCTTCGTGCCTTCGTGCCTCTTGCCTTCGTGCCTCTCTCGGTGTCTCCGTGCCTCGGTGCTTTTGTTTTGCTGGAAGCTCCTGGTCTCCTTCGGCTATAATTCCGTGCGGAAGATGAGAAAGGACCACCTCATGGCGATGGCTGATTTCATCCTGGCCAACATCGAGCCGATCCTCGCGGATTGGGAAGTTTTCGCCCGCGGCATCCAGGCCGGGGCGACGATGGACCCCGCCGCCCTGCGCGATGATGCCGAAATGATCCTCCGCACCACCGCCCGGGACATGCGGACCGCCCAAAGCGAGGCCCAGCGCGCCGAAAAGTCCAGGGGAGGGGCCAGCCCCTCGGAAAACAGCGCCCAGGTCAACGCGGCCTCCACCCTCCACGCCATGTCGCGGGTGGATTCGGGATTCGCCTTGATGGATGTGGTCGCCGAATACCGCGCCCTGCGCGCCGGCGTCATCCGCCTTTGGCGCAAAGGCGCCCCCCATCCCGGCCCCGCCGGCCTCGATGAGCTGACCCGCTTCAATGAGTCCATCGACCAGTCGTTGGTCCGGGCGGTGCGCAGCTACGGGCAGCGGATCGACCAATCCCGCCAGTTGTTCCTGGCCATCCTCGGCCATGACCTGCGCAATCCCTTGAACGCCGTGAAGATGTCGGCGCAGGTATTGTCCCGCCCCGGCGAGTGCCGGCCGGAAGTCTCCATGTTCCCCGCCGGAATCCTCGCCAGCGCCGCGGCGATGGAAGGGCTGATCGGCGATCTGCTCGATTTCGCGGCGGCCGGCCTCGGCGGCAAGCTGCCCATCGAGCCCGCCGCGATGGACCTGGCCGCGCTCTGCCGGGAGGTGGTCGCGGAGATGCGGGCGGGCTATCCCGACCGCGCCCTGCGCTTCGCCAGTCACGGCGATCTGACCGGAAAGTGGGATGCCGGCCGCCTGCGCCAGGTGGTTTCCAACCTGCTCGCCAACGCCCTGCAGCACGGGGCGCCCGACCGGCCGGTGAAATTGTCGGTCCGGACGAAAGGGCCGGACGTGCTCCTATCAGTGGCCAACGCGGGAATGCCCATCCCCCCCGCCGCCCTGGCGACGATGTTCGAGCCGCTGGTGCGCGGGTCTGGGGCCGACCGAACCTCCCCCCGCCGCCCCGGCAGCATCGGCCTGGGCCTCTACATCGCCCGCGCTGTGGTCCTCGCCCACGGCGGCGAAATCGACGTCCACTCCTCCAAACCCGCCGGCACCACCTTCACCGTCCACCTCCCGCCTGCGGCGAGCAATTCCTCCGGAGTACCGCCGGCACCGGCGGTGGGCAAGAGCAAGAAACCGGCGGCCAAGGGTGGCAGGCGCGGGCGACGGGGTGACAAGGCAGGGGGGGTGACAAGGTGAGGGGGTGAAGCGGAACAGGGTGCAATCGCCCGCTTGTCGGCGGCGGCGGCATCGCTTATTCTCGCGGGCATGGCGAAAAGGGAGCGGACCGCAAAAGAGAGCACCACTTCCGCCCCCGCCCCGCCTTCCCCCGGCAAGCCTTCTGCTTTGCTCGATACCCGGATCATCTATTGCGGCGACAACCTCGAACAACTCGCCAGGCTCCCCGACGCCTGCGTGGACCTGATCTACATCGACCCGCCTCTCCCCCCCTGTCCCGCCCTTCAAGTCCAATGGCAACCTTGGCGCGAAACCAAGGCCCCGCTTTTGCGCGGCTTGGAAGACCGCCACGCCTCCGCCGCCGCGCATGGCACGCGCGCCCGATTACTTTTTGCCGAGAGGTGATACACTCCTCCCATGAAAGCAGCGGCCCAGCCTACTGAGTTTTCCGATGATGAGCAGGCGATCCTCGCCGAGTTCCTCGCCATCGGCGATCTCGATGACATCATCCCCGGCCTGGCGCGGGACCAAAAGGCGATGCGCCGAATCGAGGCGGTGGTGCAGGGCCGGGAAACCTCCCACGATCTGGTTCACGGCGATGCCCGTACGGCTTCCGCCCTCGAGGAGAACGCGATCCATCTCGTCGTCACCTCGCCGCCCTACTGGACGCTCAAGCGCTACAACGAACACGACGAACAGATGGGGCATGTCGTGGACTATTCCGATTTCATCGCCCGGCTGGATGACGTCTGGCGCAATTGCTACCGGGCGCTGGTGCCGGGCGGGCGGCTCATCATCAATGTCGGCGATGTCTGTCTCTCCCGGAAAAAGAACAATGGCCGGCACATGGTCGTTCCGCTGCACGCGACCATCCAGGAACACTGCAAGGAACTGGGATTCGACAACCTCGCCCCGATCATCTGGCACAAAATCGCCAATGCCAAATACGAGGCGAGCGGAGGGGGCGGAGGGTTTCTCGGCAAGCCTTACGAGCCCAACGCCGTCATCAAGAACGACATCGAGTACGTGCTGATGCAGCGCAAACCCGGCGGATACCGCAGCCCGACGCCGCGCGAGCGGCTGCTCAGCATCATCAGCGCCGAGAACTACCAGCTCTGGTTCCGCCAGATCTGGTCCGACCTGCGCGGCACTTCCACCTCGAACCATCCCGCCCCCTATCCGATCGAGTTCGCCGAGCGGCTGGTGCGGATGTTTTCTTTCGTGGGCGATACCGTTCTCGACCCGTTCATGGGAACGGGGACAACCAACAGCGCCTGCGCCCGCTGGGGGCGCAACAGCATCGGTATCGAGCTGGATGCCAAATACTTCGCGATGGCCCGCCAGCGGGTGTTGGCGCACGGGGCCGATCTTTATCTTTCTTCCAACGTGACGGCGCGGGTACACGAACATGCCAAACCTTGATGCGGGCCTGCGGGAAGCCGTGCGATATTTCTGGCGGATGCGGCAACGGCAGTCTTCGCGCCAGGAAGAAGGCACGGATGCCGACGCCCGCGACCGGGGGGCCAGGGGCGCGGTCACCGGCGGAAAGCAGATGGACGGGTTCATCCGCCTGATCCGCGACTTGCTGATCGCGGCCAGGGTGCCGGTCGAGTGCATCGGGATCGACAGGCACATCGAGCTGCCGGGGTGGTTTCGCGCCGAGAAGAAGTGGGACCTGATTGTGGTGCGCGAGAAGGAACTTCTGGCGGCGCTGGAGTTCAAGTCTCAGGTCGGGCCGTCCTTCGGCAACAACTTCAACAATCGCACCGAGGAGGCGCTGGGAAGCGCCACCGACATCTGGGCCGCCTATCGGGAGGGGGCGTTCAAGCCGTCTTCGCGGCCGTTTCTGGGCTACCTGATGTTGCTGGAGGATTGCGCGCGGTCGCGGGCGCCGGTGAAGGTCGTGGCCCCGCACTTTCCGGTCTTCCCGGAGTTCCGCGGAGCCTCCTATCGGGACCGTTACTCCATATTGATTGAGAAGCTCCTGCGCGAGCGTCTGTACGATGGGGCGTGCTTTCTGCTGTCGGGCGCGGAATCGGCGAGCACCGGCGCCTATCTTGAGCCGCACCCGGAACTGACGTTCGCCAAGCTCGCGTTGCCGCTGGTGGGGCAGGTTGCCGCGGCGTGTCGCAGAGGGGGAAAATGACCCACTCCGCCGATGACTGGTTCCCCATTCAGGTGAAGCAGGTGGACAAGGTGGGCCGGCCGGACATCGACGCCTCGCAGGCGGTGATGGAACGGGAAGGGCAGGGCGGCCGACAGCGCGGCTTTTTCGGGGCGTTCGGATACACTGCCGACGCCGAGCAGGAATGCGCCGCGTTCCACAAGCGGACGGGCAGGATCATCAAGCTGCTGACGGTGAAAGAGATTCTGGACGAGGAGCAGGTGCAGAAGATGTGAGGAGCATGAACTATGGATGTCCGTCCTGGCGACAATGAGTTAGTGGATGCTGCCGGTGTGAACCAGCCCGCTCAGAATCTGTCGGATTCGGATGTACAACTTCTCACTGCGGCGCGCGACGCCCAGTTCAGGCTCGAAGCGCTCGAATTCGCCTATGACTCCAACGTTCGCCGATTGACCGCCTACAAGACCTGGCTCGACTTCCTCGCCGTTCTCGTGGCGATCGTGTTCCTGTTTCTTCAATATCTCGCGACTAAAGAAAATTTGCCGCGCGCCCACGATGTGCTTGGATATGCCGGCACCGGCCTTTCGTTCGTAATCATTCTGCTGGCAATCTGGAGCGCGATGGCGCGATGGTCCGGACAAATTGAGAAGAAGCTTGAGTTATCAACGGAAATACGCACGATGCTAGGGAATCATCGTGTGCTGTCGGAAGCCAGACCGCTGGAGCATGCACAACTCCGGTCGTGGGTTGGGGATTCGGACAAATTCGAACAGAAGCGAAAGCACGAATTGGCTTCACTGTCGCGGTACTTTCTTCTGCGTGGGTTTCAGCATACGGGGAACAAGCATCCAGGGTGTGGAATTACGTGCTCAATCTGTGGTAAGCTCTGGGTGCCTGAGAGTAACAAGAGCGCGTGGAAAACTTGGATTCCATTCTGTCACTGCAACGGATGTGGAATTTAACTGGAGCAGAAAAATGAAAAAGCGGACAGTGGACCTGGCAAAACAACTCCTCGCGACGATCCCAAGAGCGGAAATAGACGATCTCGTTCATCTGCTGAAATACTTCAATCGGACCTCGGACGAAAATCTTAGGGTCAATGCGATGCAGAACGGTTTCTTGAAGCCAGACGAGCCGGCACTTGAACAGGAGACGCGCGTCCTGCTAGAAAAAGCCGCGTCCAGCCAAGATGTATACATGATGACGACAAGCAACGTGTGCAAGTGTTGCGGAAAATAGAAGAGTCGCAGAAAGAGGAGCCAGCAATGCCAACAAAAAAGACATCCTACAACTTTGATCTCAAGATCAGCGTTGCTCGTGGTAGCGTGGCCTTCTATCTATTGAGATCGTATGATGAAGATAGCTTCCACATCTGGGCAAAATTAAAGCATGTTGATGATGGACAATTCCTCCCAAACGGCAACCCATCTTGGCATCAGAATTTCGCCGTTACGCAAGGCGGTGAATTTACGCTTGATTTTCCGGACTGGGATGGTGATCCAGTCATTGAAGTATCCTTATTCGTTGATGGCGCTGAAATGCTTTATGCCAACGGCAGTGGGGATAATATGGATCAATGGGTTCGGAGACTTCGTTCCGGCGTATATCAATCGAGTGATCGTCAGATTAAGTTCAACCTCGCACTCCTGCGTCGAACCTCCCCGGCGATTATGAAGCATCTGATGGCGGCTCAATCGCTTCTTCTCGGTGAGGCCATCGGTCCTAAGAAGAAGAGCACCCGAGGTGGCTGAGGACGGAAGGGGGCGTACGGAAGGGGGGACGCTTCGCAGTACTAATGCGGACTAGGCGACATCCGCCATTCGCTGCCGGCAGATAACGCAGGAGGGAGAGGCGGAACCCATCAGGGCCCAAGCCCCCCCTGAATTCCGCCTCTCCCTCCCGCACCCAGCCTCGGTTGCCGTCGGCACGACCCTCCCTTCCCCCCTCCGTTGGGGGCAAGAATCGAAACGGGGAAGCGGCGAATCGGCGAAACGGCGACAAAACTCCCGCCCATCAGAGTGGATTGCTGCTCGGAGCGGTGCGTGGACGGCCCGTCGGAGGGGGCGGCTTTGTCCGCCTGACTTATGGATTGGATTGGAGTAAACGGACCTGACCCCCGTCCGCTTCTCCTAGAGCGCTTTGGGATCGTCAGAGGACAACTGTTCACCCGTGTCCCTGATCAAATACGTGCCTTTTTCCTGCCGGTCCACGTCCATGCCGTCCGACGTGCGCAGATGTCGATTCACCTCCACTACTTGGGCTGGAAACAAGTAGCCCGCGGGTTTGGTTTCCCGCTCCGACAAGATGACGAGGGTTACATATTCCCCGCGGCTGTTTTTTGCGGGGAATGAGTCGACTTTTACCATTTGGTTTGCCATGCAGGGATAATATGCAGGTTACGGAGCGGGGGCCAGATAAAAGAAAGAAGTCGACGGCCCGCTCGCGTGAGTTTCCTCGGCCGGACCCCGAGGACGCGGAAAAGGAAACATCTGCCCTTCTCTGATCTTCACATAAAATCAGGCATTAGTCGCCTTCTGAAACATGTTTTTAGTGATCACCGAGTGGCATTCGTCACTGACCATTTATCCTCCCGCTTTACACCGGCGCCGGGGCATGGCAGGATAGTCATGTCACTTGCGGAGGGAATCATGTCAGAGTGGGACGATCTCGCTGAGGCCGCCAAATCATCATCCAAACGCCCTCGCCCCAAAAAGCAGTCGCCAGCATCGGCGGTCCCCTGGGTTCTCGGAATAATTATCGGCGCTGCCGTGCTGGGCGGGTGGTTCTATCAGCACGTGGACAGCCAATCCGAACTGCTGCGTCAATATGAGCAGCGAGCGCAAAAGCTAAGCAACAGCCGCAGCATAGGCGTATATTTCTCGCCCGCGGATGCCGCAGAATTAGAGGAATTACAGCGGCGGATCGGGCAGATGAAAGCGGACGGTGTGAAGGATTAAAGGTGCATCCGTTAACGACTTTCTCAGCGGGCCCCTGGGGGGTGGGGGAGCGGGCGAACCGGCGGGGGGGTTGAAAAGCGAAAAATTGTTTGCGTTCTGAGATGCGGCTTTCTACAGTTCTCGGCTGGCGGTCGTGTCCCCGGGAAGAGTTCCCCCCCTCTCTTCCCAACGGCCGCCATTTTTCTGCGCCCGTCCGGCCGCCTGCCAAAACGCGCGTACTTTCCAAAAAACGCAGCTCCCCCACCCCCCAGGGCACGGGGGAAAGTCGGATGGTCCTTTGATCCTGCCGAAGCATGAGGCATATATCTATGCAGAGCCACAAGGGGGGCGGCTTTCTCCCGTGGGGCCCCTGGGGGGTGGGGGAGCGGGATTTGTAGGAGGGCGTTCGGGCGCACAAAGCGGGCGATTCGGAGCGCAACGGGCGGCAATCAATTCTCGAAAGCAACGCGGCAAGTCGCGAGTTGGGCCGGGGAAGTCGCTCCTATCTGGTGCGAAGCAGCTACTTGCCGGCCGGATTTAGCTAAATGGCGGCGGGAACTTGCAAGTTGGCGCCGGGAACTTGCAAGTTGGCGCCGGGAACTTGCAAGTTGGCGCCGGGAACTTACAAGTTGGCGCCGGGAACTTACAAGTTGGCGCCGGGAACTTACAAGTTGGCGCCGGGAACTTGCAAGTTGGCGGCGGGAACTTGCAAGTTGGCGCCGGGAACTTGCAAGTTGGCGCCGAGAACTTGCTAAATGGCGCCGGGAACTTGCAAGTTGGCGCCGGGAACTTGCTAAATGGCGCTGGGAACTTGCAAGTTGGCGCCGGGAACTTGCAAGTTGGCGCCGGGAACTTGCTAAATGCCGGGGGCAACTTCGTCCGGTAACCTTGCAAATCGCCGGAGCAGGCGCGGTCTACCCGGCATGCGATGGCGGGGGGGCGGGGGCTGTCCGGTAATCGGGCGGGTGCCTGTGCCGGCGGCGGCGGAATCAGGGTGAATCGGATGCGCCGCCTTTTCGTCGGCACCTGCGGTGGGCAGTTCGGCGGGTACGCCGCCATCGGGGATGCAGAATGTAACTTCCCGACCACACGGCATGCCCCAGCGCAGCAACGCGCAGCGAAGCATGGTGCTCACCGCAGGTGCCGCCGCTACGCCGGCGGAATTGCCCCACCACAGGTGTGCAAGCGCCGCAACGCGGAGCGCTGTATGGCCGCCGGTACCCCGGAGGAATTGCCCACCGCAGGTGTTACAATAAGGACATGGCTTCTTCCCCGTCCGCGGTCGCTCCCTTCACGCGGTATCTCGATGAGCTGGTGGATGCCCTGCGCAGGCGGGTGGGGCCGGCCCTGCGGGAGTGGGATGTCGAGGCGATTCATCGCAGCCGGGTGGCCACCCGGCGGCTGAAGGCGGCGATGGACCTGCTGGAACCGGTGCTCTCCGACGGCGGGCGGCGGGAATTTTCCCGGGTGCTGCGCAAATTGCGGCGGCGGCTGGGTCCGATGCGGGATGTGGATGTGATGCTGGATCATCTGGGGGCGCTGGCGCGCAACCAGCGCCACCGCGCGGCGGCGCATTGGCTGATGGATCGGCTGCGGGTGGAGCAGGCCAGGCTGCGCCAGAAGAGTCTGGGCGCTGCCCCGGCGCCGAAGGTGCTGGGAAAGCTGGGGGCGTGGTGGGGGATTCGCGAGCAGGTGGAGGCGGCCGGGGCGGCGGTGGGAGGACTGCTGGCGGCATCGGTGCAAAGCCAGCTCGAGGCGTTCGCCCTGCGCGCCGCTCCTGCGGAGGGCACACCTGCGGTGGGCAATTCCTCACCTGCGGTGGGCAATTCCTCCGGAGTACCGGAGGCCGATGCATCGGCGCTGGAAGCCGACGCTCCTGCCGTCGGGGAGATGCAGGATCCGCACGCCCTGCGCATCGCGGGCAAGGCGCTGCGCTATACCCTGGAGATGGCCCAGGAGCACGGGGAGGAGCTGCCCGCGATGGTGGCCAGGAGTTTCAAGAAGATGCAGGATGCCCTGGGGTTGTGGCATGACCACGTGGTGCTCAGTGAGCGCATGCTGCGGATTTCGGCCGATGCCCTGCTGGCCCACCACGATGCCGGGATGCAGGGGGCGATTCTGGATCTGTGCCGGCTGACCCTGCGGCGCTCCGAACAGCATCTGGGAGATTTCTCCAGGCTCTGGCTGGAGCGCGGAGGCGAGCTGCGGGCGGTGATCGCGGCGGCGTTTGTGCTGGAGGCCGCCGCGGCAGCACGGGGCGGAGGAACAATAGGCGAGGCGGCCGGGGGGGCCAGCCGGAGGCGGAGGCGCTGGAGCAGGCGGCCGCCGGCGGCGGTTACAGCGCGGGCGCGGCAGCGGGGGGGGCGCACCCGGCCGGGGGACCGGCAGGGGAAGACCCGGCCGCGGAGAGCATTCAATAGGAATTGGCCATGGATTCACCGGAACCTTCACCCTCGTCTGCGGCGGCGGCTTCACTCCCGCCTTCGCCCCCAGCTTCCTCCCTCACCATCGCCCTGGTCCGCGACCTGCTGTTCGCCTCGAAGATCAGCGCTACCGCCGCGGCGGTGCCGGCGGCGGTGAAGATCATCCGCGACCCGGCCAAGCTGGCTACCGAAAGCGCCACCCATCTGATCGTGGACCTCAATCTCCCCGGCGCCATCGAGGCCGCCGCGGAGTTCAAAGGGCGCACCGGGGCGCGGGTCACCGGCTTCGTCTCCCACAGCGATGCCGCCACCATCGCCAAGGCCAAGCAGGCGAATCTCGAGGTGATCCCGCGCAGCAGATTTGTCGAAGGGCTCGAGGAGATGCTGAAGTTGGGCAAATGATCGGCCCGCCGCAAGCCCGCAACCGCGGCACAGCCCGCCGGAAAGTCGGGGAGTTTTCTTATCTTCAAGGGGCGGCACAGGCCCCGGGTTTGCATCCCCTCTCCCGGGCCTTCGTCGGGCCAATGTGACCTATTTCTTTTTGAAAGGAGATTTGCCATGAAACGGTTCTCTATCGTGCTGTCGGCCGCCCTGTGCGCGGCGGGAATGGGCGGGTTCGCCCTGGCGGCGGACACAGGCGCAGATGTTGCGGCTGTCCCCGCGACGCCCACGACACAGCCGGCGGACAAGATGTCGGCATTGTCGCTGCCGGCCGGTTTCGTTCAGAAGGACTTGAATGAGAAAAAGGACATCAGCTCGGAACTGGCGAAGATCACCGATGACGCCGTGCAGAAGAAACATTTCGACGACTTCATCAACAACTTGGTGGATCAGGACAAGGACCGCCTGAAAGCCGACAAGGACCGCGATTCGGCCGCGGTCGACGGCCGCATCGAACAGATCCGCCAGGCCTGGAAGGCCAAATACAACCATGACTTCGACGCCGGGAAGGGTGCCTTCCTCGATCAGGTGGCCATGGTCACCGGCGAAGTGAGCGATCCGGCTTTGGCGGTGAAAAACTGGCCGGTGGCGGCGACCGCGGAACTGGCCAACAAGCCGGCGGTGAAGGATGAAGAGGCCCAGCTCGCCAGCGCCAGGAAGTTCATGGGCGGCGAGGTGAAGCTGGACAAGGGGCGCAACGTGGCCCTGGTGTGCATTCCCGCCAGCCATGACCTGCCGGCGATCAACCTGTCGCTGATCCATGAACTGCCGGATCACTGGCGCTTCGACATCCCCAACAACATCGATGGGGCACGCATCTACAACAACCTGCTGACCCATCTGACCTACCTCGGCGAGAACGCCAGGGACTGGCCGGCCAACGAGGATGATGCCTACCGCATGGTGGCCCACCATGTCTTCATGGCGCTGTATAACGTGGATATGCCCAAGGCCCCGGAAGCCGATCGTGCCGACCGGAAGATGGAGGGCGGCAATGACGTGAAGTAATTCACCGCACGGTTCGCCAACGAACGGGATGCGGTGAGGAATGCACCGCGAAGCCCGGATGATTCATCCGGGCTTCGGGTCTATTGAGGGGAAGGCACGAAGGCATGCAGGCACAAAGGCACGAAGCAATGTCAGAGAATTCACTTCGTGCCTTCGTGCCTCTTGCCTGCGTGCCTGGTCTCTGATCATTTCTTTCCCGTCCGCTTTTCCCGCCGCACGGTTGCCGGTACTCTGAAGGAGGGTGGAAGTCGGCGAACGACGATGGTGGTGGCGGGATTTCCCCGCCTACCGGCAAGGAGCATTTTCATCATGAGCGAAACACTGAACTGGGGCATTCTGGGGACGGGTTCCATCGCGGGAGTGCTGGCGGATGCGATCAACGCATCCCAGACCGGCACATTGCTGGCGGTGGGAAGCCGTTCACAGGCGGGCGCTGACAAGTTCGGCGACAAATACAAGGTGCCCAAGCGCTATCCTTCGTATGATGCCCTGCTGGCCGATCCCGCGGTGCAGGCGGTCTACATCTCATTGCCCAATCACCTGCACGCGGAGTGGACGATCAAGTGCGCTGTGGCGGGCAAACACATCCTCAACGAAAAACCCTTCTCCACCAACCACGCCGAGGCGATGGCGATGATCGAGGCCGCCCGCCGCCACGATGTCTTCCTGATGGAAGCCTTCATGTACCGCTGCCACCCGCAGACCAGAAAGCTGGTGGAGCTGATCAAGGCCAAGGCCATCGGCGAGCTGCGGCTGATTCAGTGCAATTTCTCGTTCAATATGGGCGAGCAACTAAACAACATCCGCCTGCGCAATGACGCCGCCGGCGGCGGGATCACCGATGTCGGCGCCTATTGCATGTCGATGGCCCGGCTGCTGGCCGGGGCGGCCGTCGGCAAGGATTTCTCCGAGCCGGTTGAGGTCAAAGGCGCTGGCCACATCGGGGCCAAGAGCCGGGTGGATGAATACGCGGTGGCCGCCTTGAAATTCCCCGGCGCCCGCGCAGGTGGGGAGGGGGAGATCATCGCCAACCTCGCCTGCGGCTGCGAGGTGAACACCCCCACGCTGGCTGCCGCCTACGGGTCCGAAGGACACATCATCGTCAACAATCCCTGGTTCCCGGGCAACGAAAAGGGGCAGGCGACCATCCTGCTGCACAAGGCCGGCAAGGTCGAGGAGATCGACACCCACGCCGACCGCAAGCTCTACGTCATCGAGGTGGACACCGTCGCCGAGAACATCGCCAACCGTCAGGCCCCCTCTCCCTGCATGACCTGGGCCGACAGCCTGGGAAACATGGCCGCGCTGGACCGCTGGCGCAGTGAGATCGGCCTGGTCTACGAGCCGGAGCGTTCCCCGGCCATCGATCAGCCGGTCGCCCGCAGGCCGCTGGCCCGCCAGGCGCAAAGCAAGATGAAATATGGGAAGGTAGCCGGAATCGACAAGCCGGTATCGCGGCTGGTGATGGGTTCGATGGTGATCAGCACGGATTCCATGCCCTTCTCCAACACCCTGCTCGACCACTTCTTCGAGATCGGCGGCACCTGCATCGACACCGCCTACGTCTACGGCGGCGGAGGCCGCGCTGAGGCCGGGGTGGGCAAGTGGATCGCGACCCGAGGCGTGCGCGACCAGATTGTCCTGATCGGCAAAGGCGCTGCCACCACCGGAGCCACGCCCGAACTGGTCACCCGCGAGCTTTTGGAGACCCTCTATCGGCTGGGCGTCGACCATCTCGATCTCTACATGATGCATCGCGACAACACCGAGCTGCCGGTGGGCGCCTTCGTCGATGTGCTCAACGAGCACAAGGATGCCGGCCGCATCAGCGCCTTCGGCGGCAGCAACTGGACCACCGGCCGCATCGCCGCCGCCAATGACTACGCCAAAAGCAAAGGTTTACAGGGCTTCTCCGCCAGCAGCCCGAACTTCTCGCTGGCGGAATGGAACGAGCCGACGTGGAGCAACTGCATCAGCGCCTCGGATAAGCCTTCGCGCGACTGGTATCGCCAGAGCCAGCTTCCGCTGTTCGCCTGGTCCAGTCAGGCCAACGGCTTCTTCACCGGCCGCTTCGATCTGACCCACCCCGCCGCCCTCCCCTTCGGCATCGCCCGCGTCTGGTACAACGCCAACAACGTGCAGCGGGCGAAGCGGGTGGATGAGCTGGCCAAGAAGAAGGGCATCACCCCCATCCAGGTCGCTCTGGCCTACGTCCTCTGCCAGCCATTAAACATCTTCGCCCTGATCGGCCCGCAAACCCTCGAAGAAACCCGCACCAGCGCCCAGGCCCTGGATGTCGAACTTTCCGCCGAAGAGCTTGCCTGGCTGAACTTGGAGAAGTAAATGATCGGGATCAGGGCATGGAGCCGCGGATCGCCCCTTGGGCATGCAGGACCCTTCACCTTGTCACCCCCTCACCTTGTCACCTTGTCATCCGCACCGGCAGGAAAATGCTGAATGTCGTGCCTTTGCCGACTTCACTGGTGACTTGAATCCGCCCGGAATGGTGCTGGATGATGTCCTTGCAGATGGCCAGCCCCAGTCCCGTCCCTTTGGCCTCGCCCCGCCTGGTGGTCCCCTTGGTGGTGAAAAACGGCTCGAATATCCGGCCGATCACCTTCTCCGGAATTCCCGGCCCGGTGTCGATCACCTGAATTCGCACCTCATCGCTCTCCTCCACCATCCCCGCCTTCACCGTCAACGATCCCCCCTTGCCCAGCATCGCCTGCCGGGCGTTGATCAGCAGGTTCAAGAGCACCTGCTCAAGCTGCACCGCATCGCCTTCCACCGTCAATTCCGGCTGCACCTGCACCCGCAAGGCCAGCCCATCTTTCTGCGGGTCGCGGGCCATCACCATCAGTGTTTCATCCACCAGGTTCTGGATTTCCACCGGCCCGAAGCTCGATTCCCCGCGGGCCAACGCCAGCATCGACGAGCAGATTTTGCCCGCCTTGCTCGATCCCTGGAATGACTTGGCCAGCGCCTTGCGGATCAGTTCCATGTCCGGTGTGTCGCTTTCAGCGCTGCTGAGGGCATACTGCGAATAGCTGACCACCGGGGTGAGCAGGTTGTTGAATTCGTGGGCGATGACGGCCGCGATGGTGCCGATGGTGGCCAGCCGCTGCGACTCGGTAAGCTGCTCGCGCAGCGCATCCAGTTGCCGCTGCGCATCTTGCAACTGCTCGGGGAGGGAAGATTCGAGGATAACGGTGGATTGAAGTTCGTCGGTCACGCTAAGGGGTTATCGGCGCGTGGGAGAGAGAGGCTTGATAAGTGGCGGAGAGGGAATGCGCTCGGATCAATACCAGATTGATAGTTTCGGCCGGAGATGTGCCCCCTTCACGAACGGTCAGTCAGTCGTCGTAATCGGCACCATATTTGGCACCGCGAACCAGTTGGTGCCGCGGCTGACATACCACTGCACGCTGCCGTCGGTAAAGCCGACGTTTTCGGCGTAAGGCAACGGCTTCAGCGAGCCGCCTTTGATCACCACCCACTCCGGCCGGTGGGGGAAAACAAACCAGTGGTCGCCGGTAGGAGCGACGTTGCCCAAGTGTACTTGCGGGCAGGTCAGCAGCGGATCGCGGCGGTGGAATGAAGAGGTCTTGCGGCCACCGATATTGCCGCCGGAGTATTCGGCGATGTTCTCCCAATCGATGATGCCCGGGCCGTACCAGACATAGCAGGGATTCTTGCGGAAGGTTGGTCCTTGGCCGTCAGGTTCCATGAAGTTGCCACCGGCATCATTGTACGAAGCATTGAAGGTCTCGCCGGTGAAGTCATGCGCCGGGCAGCCCAGCACCGTGGACTCCGCATACTTGCCGGCGATGAGATATGCCCGCCAGCTCGATTTTTTAATCCGCCCTTCATCCCATACGTCATTACCGCCATTAATCTCATGGTTTGTCCACTGCGATGCGGCGTTGGAGAACGGTTGGCCCCAGAACTGGCAGGTGGGCAGATAATTCGTCAGTCCGACGCCAGGATAATCCTGGTTGTAGGCGGCGATGGCAACGAGGGCCTGGCGCATCGCCGACCCACATTGCGTCTGCAGCGCTGCTTCCCGTGCCCGGCGCAGCGCCGGCAGGAGCAGCGCGATAAGAATCGCAAGGCACGCGACTACCACGAGGAGCTCAATAACCGTAAAGCCCCGGAGGTGGCGAATGGTATCGCAACTGAATCTTTTTTCATTAGTCATTCGCTGTCCTTTTGAACCTTGGGTCCAAAATCAGGGAGTGAAGTTCGTGATGTCATCGCAGCGGCCGACATCCGCGATGGTAGGGACTACCCCGGACTCGGTCCCGGGGCCCAAGAGCGTGTCAGGCCCGGATGACCAGAGGATGTATGCACCAGTGTAGCGCGCAACTTCAGAACCGTTAATTTGTCCACTGGCATCGGTGTCGCCAAGGAAGATCATAAGGCGCTTAATGACGTACGTGTCGTCGCTCTCAACGAGCGCTCCCCCGTCCGATCCCAGCCGCCAGTATGGTGTCAAGTCGGTATCCTTGGGATTGTAGAGGGCGGTGGCCGCGTTGGCCATGTAGCCGTTGGCCTGCTTGATCCTGTCGCTCTTGCCGTGGGCGGGGAAGTACAGGATGGCGCGGTCGAAGGCGTCGAAGATGGCCATGCGGTCGAACGCCGGCGAGGCGTTCTGGCGATTGAGCGGGTCGCGCAGGCGCACCCGGTCCGGCGGCAGATACGGCCCCCAGACCCGCCCGCCGGGACGGACGCGGAAACCCGGTCCGGCATATCCATCCGCCGCCGGCCCGCTGACGCCCCCCGGTCCGATCAGCGCCTGGGCGAGCACCTGCTGGGCGGTCCCGGCGGTCACTGGCATTGGATATGCGTTGAAGTCGTTCCGATAGGCTTCGATCGCGACGCTGATGGTCTCCATGTCCATGCGAGCCCGCGCCCGCATTGAGGAGCGCCAGGCGCGGGTGATGGTAGGCAGCAGAATGGCGGCCAGGGCCGCAATGATGCCCATTACCACCAGCATTTCCACCAGCGTGAAGGCCTTATCTCGTGCTCGGCGGTTGGATCTTAAACGCATATGCAGACTCCCAATCACTTATCGTACGCTACCAAAGCTCGTGATGTCATCTTCTGTTCCATATACGCCATCCGGCCCGGCGCAGATGAGGATATAGCCGTCCTTCTGCCGCGGCTGCGTTGAGTTGTTCGGATCAGTGAAATAGGGGTAGGCGTCGTAGGGATAGACGTATCCGGTGGCTCCCGGCGTCATCGAAGCCGTTGCAACCGCCGTGTTCAAACCGTGATAGAGCGGATCGGCCTTTCCGATCGTGGGAACGTATTTGGAATAATCGGCATCCCTTGCGTCCCCGATATATCGCCCCTGTTTGCCGGTCTGTCCATTGTTCGAGCCGGTGTAGGCGATGATCTGGTTCAGGCCATATTGAGCCGTGGCGCTGGACGTGGCCGCGATGACGCCGGTGGCGCCGTTGCGAGCCCGCAAGTAAAGAATCGGCATCTTGCCTTCAAAGGTGTCCACGAATTCAGGGATGTTAGTGTCGAGAGCTCCGCTGGGGCCACTGGCATTGTCTGCGTACTTCCCTTCAGAAATCGGCAGGCTGGTGACGTAGGGCTGATACCGCTTCATCTGCGCTGGATTCAGGTTGATCGGTCCCTGCCCAACCATCGCGGGATCAAACTGGATATTGGGCGCGGCGGCCGTGCCGGTGTTCTTCAGTCCTCCCATCAGGCCCAGAACAAGATTCTCCGAGCCAGTGATGTAGTAGTTCGTGCCATTGGGTGACGTGACGCCGAAGACGGTCGTGCCCTGCGTCTCCATCTGCGCGTTCGTGAGCGGGCCGGGATAGGCGTTGAAATCGGCGTAGTAGCGGGTGATCGATTCTGACAGCGTGGTCAGGAGCTGTTTGTTCTCAGCGCCCTTGGCGGCCGCTTTTACTTTGCTCACCACCGGCACAAGGATCGTAATCAGCACCAGGATGATGCCCATCACCACGATCAGTTCGACCATCGTAAAGGCGCGTCGGTTCTTCATCTATCGCCGTCCTTTCGCTTCATTTTCAGCCCCATCGCTACAATCAAAAGTCCAATCACTGTACCGTAAATCCACCAGTGCCGCGCCCAGAAAAAGAACCGGTCGAATGCTCGGGTGAATGGGCTGGGCTTCAACAATGCCGCCACGCCGATCAAACCAAGTCCTAAGAGAACCGCCGCGGCCGCAAGCATCGTCCATGGAAACGGGCGCGACTCCCGCGGGTCTTTCGCCATGCTCAACACCCTCAAGCCCAACCCGCGGAATAGGCATCCAGTCTCGCCTGGATTACTTGCTCTTCGGCGAAGAGACGGTCTGGATCAGGGTGATCATCGGGGCGAAGAGGGCGATGACGATGAAGCCGACGATCAGGCCGAGGATCACGACCATGACCGGCTCCAGGATGCTGATCAGCGAGCTGACCATCACGTCCACGTCGCTGTCGTAGTTGTCGGCCACCTTGAGCAACATTTTGTCAAGATCGCCGGTTTCCTCGCCGACGTCGACCATGTTGACCACGATCGAGTCGCAGACCTTGGTGGCCCGCAGCGGGTCGGCCATCGATTCGCCTTCGCGGATGGCATCATGCACCTTGGCCAAGGCTCGGCTGTAGACTTCGTTGCCGCAGGTTTCCTTGGTGATGTTGATGGCGTCCAGGATCGGCACGCCGGCGCTGATCAGCGTTCCCAGCGTGCGGGTGAAGCGGGCGATGGCGGTCTTGCCCAGAATGCCGCCGAGAATCGGGATTTTCAGCTTGATGGCGTCGAGAGCGTACTTGCCGCCCTCGCTCATCTTCATCAGCTTGACCAGCAACATGATCAGAATCGGCGAAAAGAGCACGTAGGCCCAGCCGTATTGGTGGGCGAACCAGCGGCTGATCGTCAGCAGCACCACCGTGATCGGCGGCAGCTTGGTGCCGAAATCGCGGAAGATGTCTTCGAACTTGGGGATCACGAAGACCATGATCATCGACACGATGCCGACGGCGATGCTGATGACCACGATCGGGTAGATCATGGCGCCGATGACCTTCTTTTTCAGCTTGGCGGCCTTCTCCATGAAATCGGCGAGTCGGGCCAGAATCAGGTCGAGCACGCCGCCGGCCTCGCCGGCATTGATCATGTTGACGTAGAGCTTATCGAAGGCCTTGGGATACTTGGCCATCGCGTCGGAGAGGGTGCCGCCGCCTTCGACTTCGTCGCCGACGCCGCCGATGATCGACTTGAGCAGGCCGGGGCGCTGCTGCTGTTCGAGGATCTGCAGCGAGCGCAAAATCGGCAGGCCGGCATCCTGCAGGGTGGAAAGCTGGCGGGTGAAGTTGACGAGCTGCTTGCGCGGCACGCCGCCGAAGGATATCGGCATCTTGCGGGAGGGGGCGACCGGCCCGGCCTCTTTCTGCTTTACCTTTTTCTTGCCGGTCTTTTCGCGGACTTTGGTGGGAAAGTAGCCTTTTCCGCGAATTTTGGCAATTGCCTCCTCGGAGGACGTTGCTTCGACTTCGTCTTTCACTTCCTGCCCGGAGGCATTCATCGCTTGAAACGCATAGGTGGGCATGCAGATCTCCGCTGGGGGTGTAGTCTCGTCATGCAATTATATGGCCTGTCCAGTGCAGGGAACACGGGAATCTTACCGCTGGGCCAGGAACTTCTGGTAGATGGTTTCGAAGAGTCTGACATCGTGCAGGGAATCCTCGCCGGAGGAGCGGAAGGGCTGGCCGGAGCGGACGTTTTCCAAAAAGTGCTTCGCTTCTTCGCGATAGGCCCAGGCGGCGGGGGTGAAATGCTGGGTGATCTTGGCGCCGGAGGCCAGGTGCGGGTCGCGCGGCCCTTCATAAATCTCCACCTTAGCGGGGGTTTCTTTGTGCATGAGGGTGGCGCCTTCGCCGCGCAGCCAGGCTTTTTCGAAGTAGACCTGGGTCTGCTCATCCCAGACGTGATTCGCCAGGGATCCGCTTTCGATGCTTACGCGTACGCCGTTGATCTCGGCCAGCACCACGCCGCTGTGTCCCTTCTCATCCAACTCGACTTGTTTGATATTCACGTTGCCTTCGACATCGCCCAGCCACCAGCGCAGGAGGTTGTAGTTGTGGGTGTACTGCTGGAGGTAGCCGATGTAGTTGTTCCACCAGTCCTTGGGGAGCCAGTCGGGGTATTCATCGGGCATGGCCGGGGGCTGGTCTTTGGACTGCTCGAAGGGGATGTTTTGGTCGATCCCGTAGGTCCATGCCCCGCAGAAGCCGTGGGCGCGGGCGAAGGTGATCTTACCCATCTCGCCATTCTTGCGCCAGGCGTCGATCTGGGACTTGATCAGCAGATTGCCGGTGTCGTAGCGCTTCATGTAGGCGACCATCAGCCGGGACTTGCCCTTTTTGGCGGCAGCGAGCATGGATTGGGCCCGCTTGACGGTGACGGCCATCGGCTTTTCCATGTAGACGTGCTTGCCGGTGGCCAGCAGGTCCTCGGTGATGCGCGACTGCAGCACGAACGGGCTGGAGACGCCGACGGCTTCGATTTCGGGATCGGCGGCGATCTCCTGGTGGGTGCGATAGACTTTGGGGATGCCATAGCGGGCGGCGACTTTGGCGGCCAGTTCCTGGCGCGGCTCGGCCAGGGCCATGAAGCGGCAATTCGGCTGGGCGGCGAAGTTGGGAATGTGAACCATCTGCCCCATGAACCCGCAGCCGACATACGCAAAACGAACAGGATTGTCCGACATCGACGGCTCCAATTGTGTGTGGGAGTTTTCTTCCTGGCGGGGATGATCTTACTTGGTGGCGAGGAGTTCGCAACGTGGATGCGACCGATGGCCGATAACGGGTGAGGTGTTGTTTGAGAACTCGCTACCACGCGAGAGCGAATGGTGTTTTCTATGTTGTCGTCGCGATTTCAATCTGAGGACATTCAGGGTCTTGGCCGCGGCGCGGTTATCGCGTTTTTGGTGGCGGCCGTGTTTGCGGGGGGGTTTCTGTTGCTTAAGGGGCCCGGGGGATTTCGCAATCTGGATGAGCAGCACAAGATTGCCCAGCACCTGGCCAATGGGCAAGGTTATCGGACGCCGCTGAGCGCTGACGCCGATGCGCCTTATACCGCCTGGATTCCGCCGGTGTTTCCGTACCTGCTGGACGGCGTGTTTCGGGCGTTTGGCGTACACGACATGTGGCAGATCGGGCAGGCGCGGCCGGCGTTTCGATTTCTCGATGGGCTGATGGCGCTGTGGTACGGGATTTTCGTCGCCGGCGTTTTTGTGCTGGCGCACATGCTGTTTGGCCGGGCGACGGCGATGCTGGCGGCGGCGATGGTCTGCTTCAACCCGCTGTTTTTCCTGCGGTTGATTTATATCTGGGAAACGTTTTTTTCGTTGGCGCTCTTTGTCTGGCTGATCGTGCTGGCGGTGAAGATGAATCGGTCGCGGCCGACGGTGGGGGGATTGATGGCGCTGGGGGCGGGGCTGGCGATTCTGGCGCTGACGAACACCTCTTACATTCTCGTCAGCCCGCTGCTGGTGCTGCTGGCGGCGTGGCGATTGAGTTGGATGGCAATGTTCAAGCCGATCGCGATTTCGCTGCTGACATTTCTGGTGATCCTGGCGCCGTGGACGATCCGCAACTATCGCGTGTTTCATCAGTTCTACCTCGTGCGGGCGGGATTTCCGCTGGAACTGTGGCTGGGCAACCAGCCGGGAAGCAGCGGGTGGCAGAACCTGAACAACCATCCTTCGACGACGCCGGAGGAAGGGCGGCGGATGGTGGAGATGGGGGAGGTGGAATACTTCAAGCTGTGCGGGGAGCGATTTCACGCCGATTATCAAGCCGATCCCGGCGCGTTCTGGCGGCGGACGTTGCGGCGAGTGGGATATGTTTTCGTTGGGCCGGTGCGGGGGGAGAATATCAAGCTGGTGGAGATGAACTCGACGGCGAATCTGCTGCGGGTGGGATTTGACTGGGGGCTGCTGGCACTTGGTCTGGCGGGATTTGTTCTGGCGATGCGTGCAAATCCGCGGCTGTTTTGGCTGGCGAGCATTACGCTGATCAGCATGGCCGGATATTTGTTCACGCACATCAACTATCGCTATGCCATGCCGGCGCGCATGGTGGTCGTCATGTTCGCGGCATTTTTTCTGGCGGCGATCTGGAAGCGATTGCAGATGCGCACAGCTACATGATCGGAATGACCGCGGCAAACGGTGGGCGAGTACGCCCACCCTACAAGACTTTCGCCCGCTATGCTTTCCGCGCCACCCGCATGGGATCGGGTTTTCCCGCCTTTTGAAACGCCGCTTCGCGGGCGCGGCAACCGGGGCAGGCCCAGCACGGTTCGCTGGTGTCTTCCAGACAACTCCAGGTGCGGTCGAAAGGCGCGCCCACCTGAAAGCCGACATCGACAACCTGCCACGGCTCCAGCTCCAGAAGCGGCGTCATGATTTCCAGGTCCTGCTGGCTGCATGGCAACTGGATCAATTCATTCCAGACCTGCACGTATTCCGTGGCCTGCGAAAGCTCATCGCCCTGGCCGCCGACCCGCAGGCCAAGATAGACAGCGGCGGCCTGATAGTGAACGGCGTAGCGCACGGCGGCGGCCATCAGCGGCAGCAACTCGAGCATCTGCGGGCCCAGCGGGCTGTTGTGGCGGGGATCGGCCGAAAGCGACTTCGATTGGTTTGCCGGCTGAATCATCGAAAGAAACGGCATCGGCAGGGAATGTTCGCGATAGGGCTTGAAGTGGGCCACCTGCTGGTCGTAAGCCGCGCGGTTGCGCGATGCCGGCTGCTGGATGATCTCGGCGTGGAGCAGGATAGGGCGATATTTTTGCGCGGCAACGGCGGTTGCCACGGCGGAGTTTATCGAGCCGTTGTTCAGGACGATTGCGAGGTCTTTGGCCATATCCGCTCTTTGTCACGAGTCCCGGTTATCTCGCGGCCGAGTGCTTGCCCTTGAGAGCTTCAAAGACCACTGGATCGAAGCCGGCAAGTTTTGTCGCGGCGAGGACGTGGCCACTCGCATGACAGAGCAGGTTAAATAAAACTTCGTGCCAGCGCTCTGAATCCGCGGACTCCGGACGCTGCACCAGTTCCGCATATGCGAGCAAATCATCGAGCCAGTCTGACATGTGGAAGCAGAAGTCGGCAGTTTGCGGATCTTCACCGATTGGTCCGCCACCCCGAGACTCACGGAAAAATCGCTCCAAAGCTTCTCCGATGCGATTTCTATCTGAGACTGTCATCGATCGCTCCTAATTGCTGTCGCCAAGCGGCCAGCCGAAGTTCGACATCCGCTGCGGTCCTGACGCCAGCGCTTTTTCGCAAGTGTTGAATTTAAACGATCCACGTTTCCACTTCGGTGCGCCAGTGCGCTGCCGACACCGAATGCAACTGCTGCTGTATTTTAGCAAGATGCTCATCTATTTTCTTGGACAATCCATTTATCCGCCGTATTGTTTGCTTGCGTGTAAGCCCCATTGCCCGCATCCTATTCCAAGTTGCTCGAGGCGTCACTCCATTGTCATGATGACTTTCAACACCCCCGGCCGATTGGCCAGGTCCATTGCCTCCACGCCTTGCTCGATTTTCATGCGGCGGTGGATGAAGCTGACGACGTCGATGGACTTTTCCGCCAGGGCGCGGATGGCTTCGCGGAAGGGGCCGCAGCGGCTGCCGATTACGGTGATTTCGTCGATGACCAGCGGGGCGAGATTGAGCGCTTTGCCGGCCGCGACGGTGCTTTTCAGCACGATCGTTCCGCGCGGGCGGACCATCTGCATGGCCAGCTCGAAGCCGGCGGCGCTGCCGGTGCAATCAACCACCACATCCTGGTCGTGGCGCGGCAGGATGTCGTTGAGGGAGCGGGATCGGATCGACCATTTTTCGCAGAGCGCCATCTTGTCGGCGTGCTTGCCGATCATGCGCACGGGGCAGCCGGCATTGCGGAGCACCTGCACGACTAAGAGACCGAGCCGGCCGTCGCCGAGGACGGTGATCCATTTGCGCCCGTCGACGCTGATCTGCTTGAGGATTTGAAACGCCGCCGCCAGTGGCTCGATGAAGACGGCCTGATCGTTGTCGATGGTGTCGGGGAGGATGTGGAGATTGACTGCCGGCAGGCGCAGAAAGTCGGCGAAGGCGCCATCGTGATCGAGAATGCCAAGCACCGAGCGCTGGCGGCAATGGCTGGAGAGGCCGGAGAGGCACAGGTCGCAACGGCCGCAGACGATGTTGATTTCGCCGCAGACGCGCTTGCCGATCAGGCTCTTTTCCGGCGAATCGACGACGTCCGCGACGAATTCATGGCCAAGCGTTCCTCGAAAGCCCATGTAGCCGCGGGTGATTTCCAGGTCGGTCGAGCAAATGCCGGCCTGGCGGACGCGCAGGAGGGTGTCGCCATCCGTTATCGCCGGCTCGGGATGGCGCGGGCGAAAGGAAAGGGATTGGTCGAAGACGAGGGCTCGCATGATGGTGGTGCGGTTACTCCAGAGCTAATCCCGCACGTACAGAGCGTCAGAAAAGTCGTGTCACGTCTGCGCCGTCATTCCAGCTCCTCTCCTGGTACTCCGGAAGAGGTTGGGTGAGGGTTTGCGCAATTGCTGCTCATCTTTCCGGGCGGAATCACCCTCATCCCCGCCTTCTCCCGGAGTACCAGGAGAAGGGGTAGCTGATTGCAGGTGACAAGACTTATCTGATTCACTATACATGCGACCTGTGCGTTCAACTGAACGGCGTGCGCTCGGTCGTCAGGTATCCCAGCCAGGCGGACTGGTCGTACTTGTAATCGTGGCCGGTCATGAGGCGGAGGCTGTAGCGGGCCTGCCAGGAGACGCCGAAGTCGCGATCCTGCAGCACGCGAATCAGGGCCTGCGCCACCTCGCTGGTGGGAAAATTCCGCAGGGCATCGGCCGCGGCGATGCGCACATCCTTGCTCTCCTGCTCGTTGGACAGGTGTTTTACCAGCGGAGTGATGGCACGCGGATCGGGCACGTTGGCCAGCCCCTTGGCCGCCTCGAGCCGAACCAGGTCGTTGGGGTCTTCCAACTGGGTGAGAAACATGTCGATGGCGCGGGTGTCCCGCGAGCGGTTGAGCGCCCGCAGCGCCGCCGCCCGCACCGTGTAGTCTTCATCTCCCACGGAAATCTGCTCGAAGCGGCGGGTATAGGGGGCGTTGCGGCCGTAGTTGCGATCGACCAGCCAGAAGATGCCCTGGCGGCGATTGTCCGGAGAATTGGGGTCTTCCAGATTGTGCGCTGCGATAGTCGGCTTGTCGCCAAGCCAGAATTTCACCTGCCGCACCGGAGCGGTGACCAGCACATCCCACACCTGCTTGCCGATGCCGCGCTCGCTCCTGGTGGCGGATTCGCCGATCAGGCGGCGGCGGTTGGCTTCCTTCAATTCCTGCCACTGCGTGTGATTCAAGACCTTAGGCTCGGATGGTCGCTGGGCGCGGTGACAGCCGGCCAGCAGCATCGCCATCATCATGATGCACAAGCTCATCCGCCGCATGAATCCTCGCATATCTTTTTGCAATGCACGCTAAATAGACGTTCGTGATTCTCGGTAGTGGGTCAGTTTGGGTGCCACAACTCAGCGTACTCGCAGACCTGTGTCTTACTACGTTGCTACGCGGCACAGGTCTCGGAGTACCGCGACCTGTGGCACCCAGAAATTTCAAACTGACCCATTACCTGATTCTCGAACACCTTGCAAAACCAAAGGGTTGTCATGCTGAGCGTACTCGCGAAGCATCTGGCCGCGAACTTGGGGACCAGATCCTTCGCCGAGTACGGCTCAGGATGACAGCCTGCTCGCCAGAGTATTCGAGAATCACGGTCGCTCATTTAACTGGCCGCCCGCAGTGCGACGCTGGTCCGCATGTCATACAGCAGGTCCGGCAACACCAGCGTTGGCTGCGGAATGCTTTCGCCGAGGAAGCGCGGGCTCAGTCGGGCGAATCGGACGGGGTCGTCGGTGACGAAGCAGTGAACGCGTCCGCCGCTGCCGGCCAGGCCGCTGCGCAACATTCCGCCGGCCGCCAGCCTGCGCCCGACATCTTGGGCGCATTGCTCGGCCGAGTCAATCACGGCGGTATCGCCGCCGAGCATCGCGGCGATCAGGTTCTTGTAGATCGGATAATGCGTGCATCCGAGCACCAGCACGTCGAGGCCGCGCTGGATCAGCGGCTGCAAATACTGCTGCAGCGCCAGGCACACGAGCGGATCGTTTTCATCCCGGCCATCCTCGATAATCGGCACGAGCAGGGGGGTTGGGCGCAGAATCAGCCGGGCGCGGTTGCGGCGGCGGTGGATGGCCTGCTCATACGCCTTGGAACGAATGGTGGCCTCGGTGGCGAGAATGCCAATCACCGGGAATTGTTTCGCTCCCGCGGCGGCCACGGCCGCCTTGGCGCCTGGCTCAACCACGCCGCTGATGGAAAGGTTCGGATAGGCAAGCCGGATGGCCGGCAGCGCCAGCGCGGTTGCGGTATTGCAGGCGATCACCACGTGCTTGGGCTCGAAAGGCATCAGGTAGGAAATGATCTGCTGCACGAAGGCGGTGACGGTTTCGGTGCTCTTGGCGCCATAGGGCAGGCGGGCGGTGTCGCCGAAGTAGATGATGTCCTCGTGCGGCATGGCGCTGCGGAGCGCCTTGACGACGGTCAGGCCGCCCAAGCCGCTGTCGAGCACTACGATGGGGGAGGTTGAAGGCAAGAGAGTCGCTCAAAAAGAATCGCACGTGCAGGATGGATCGACTGTGGCGGAACCCCGATCCCGTGCTACAATTGATCGAAGGTCCGGTGGAAATGTTATCGGACCTTCGCCGCAGACCCCTTTACTTTTCCCAGGCCCACAGCAAGGTTTGGCAATTCGGAGATTGGCTATGAGCAATTTGGATGGAAAACGCGTTTTGATCGTGGACGATGATTCGGACATCATTTCCAGCATTCAGGCGGCCTTCGAGCCGACCGGCGCGGTGATCGAAACCGCCAGCAACGGCAACAAGGCGGTGGAACTGGCCGAGAAGAGCCAGCCGGACCTGGTGGTGCTGGACATGATGCTGCCCGGGCGGAGCGGGTTTCTGGTGCTGGAGAAAATCAAGGCCAAGAAGCCGCGCGGCGGCAAGCCGTTTGTGATCATGATTACGGGGAATCAGGGGGCGCGGCACAAGATGTATGCCGAGAGCCTGGGGGTAAGCGAGTACCTCCACAAGCCGGTGAAGATGGACAAGCTGATCACGACGGCGGAGAGGTTGCTGGCGCCGGCGCCGACGGCGTGAGGGGCAACGCTTACGGGGAGCATGGATGGATCCGATCGAGCTGCCACCGCTGGCGTACCGAACGGTTACGGCAGTTGATGCGCAGTCTCGACAATGGCGGTCGTTGTGTCGGGTTGCGAGTATCGTTGCCGTCATCTTTGGATTGCTGAGGTTCGGAGACGGTTACGGGCCATTTTTCTACTGGGACGTGCTGTGGCGCGGCTCGGACATCCTGTCCGGCAAGCAGTTGGTTCAGCTCTCGATGCTTCCCCTCGCGATGGCCGTTGTGGTGTTCGGCGCGGCCAGCATTGCGATGGCGACGTGGGCGCGCCGGCCTCTGTTGTGGTGTTTGCTTCTGATCTCGACGATAGGGCCTTTTCTGGACTTGTGGGATATGGACTTGCAGATTGACTGGCACGCGCATCCACTTCGCTGGCAGTTCAATGCGTTGATGTACGAGCTCCGGCCACTACTTACAAATTACCTGCCGGTGATCCTTATATACGCTGTGCTGCGGCGGCCGGTGTTGCGAATCTGAAGGGGGCGTCTTGCATTTTGTAGGGGACTCCCCTATTGTTTGGCCTTGTTCCGGCCGCGCGTGCGGCGGAGAAACCTTAATATGACCGGCATGTCGGCGGCATCTGTGTGGTGCGTCTGCTGGCGGCTTGGTGTCGAGGAGTTTGTTGATGGCCATCACCGGCGAAGAAAAGACGAAGATTCTCACGGATTTCAGGACGCACGATAAAGACACGGGATCTCCGGAAGTGCAGATCGCACTGCTTACCAACCGGATCAACGAATTGCGGGCGCATTTTGATGCCCACAAGAAAGACCACGCTTCGCGGCGGGGGCTGTTGAAGCTGGTCAGCCGGCGAAACAGCCTGCTGAAGTACCTGACCCGCGAAGACCGGGCGCGATACCAGACGATTATCGCACGCCTGGGACTGCGAAAATAATTGGAACACCCGAAGGACCGAACGCGAAAGCTTCGGTCCTTTTCGTGTATGTACCCTTTGTTTGGGGCCTTCTCCTGCTCAACTCCATGGCCTCGGCGTTGACGACACGAGCAGCCCCCAAGAGCCACAGATGCACAAACCCGGATACTGAATTTGGATTTGCTTTCGTAGCACGGGCGTCTCGCCCGTGTCCTGGCTAAGGAACACGGGCGAGACGCCCGTGCTACGAAGACTGATCCAGCGCCAATTCACTATCTGGATTTGTCCATCTGTGGCCAACTTTACCTTTCTATGAGGCCATTGAGGACTATCGTTCATGCAATCCATCCGAGTTGAGCGCCAGATCGGCGGGCGGACCCTCTCCATCGAGACGGGCACGTTCGCGAAGCTGGCCGACGGCGCTGTTACCGTGCAGTACGCCGATACCGTCGTTTTCGGCGCGGTTGTCCGCGCCAACCCGCGCGAAGGAATCGATTTCTTCCCGCTGCAGGTGGACTACCGCGAGCGCCGCGCCGCCGCCGGAAAATTTCCCGGCGGCTTCATGAAGCGCGAAGGCCGCCCGACCACAAAGGAAATCCTGACCGCCCGCCTGATCGACCGTCCGTTGCGGCCGCTGTTCCCCAAAGGATTCATGGATGAGGTGCAGGTTCACCTCAACGTGCTGGCCGCCGATCAGCAGAACGATCCGGACATTCTCGCCGGCATCGCCGCCAGCTCGGCCATCGCCATCAGCGACATTCCCTTCATCACGCCGATCGCGCACGTGCGCGTCGGCCGGATCAACAACGAATTTATTCTGAATCCCACGCAGGAACAGCTCGAATACAGCGAGTTTGACCTGGTGGTGGCCGGCACCAAGCACTTCGTCAACATGATCGAAGTGGGCGCCCGCGAGAGCAATGAAGATGTGATCGCCGACGCCATCGAGTTTGGCCACAAGGCGATCGTCGAGATCGTGGGGATGATCGAGGAGCTTCAGAAGAAGTCTCCCCCCCGCGAAAAGATTGGCAACATCAAGGCCCCCGAGCCGGGCTTCGTGGACAGCATCCGCGCCCGGGTCACCGACAAGATTCGCGAAGTCAAAGGCAAGCCGGGCAAGGCCGACCGGTCGGATGCCGTCAAGCAGATTCTCGCGGATTTGCTCGAAGAGATGGCGCCGACCGTCACCGATCCCAACGCCAGCTATCAGACGATCATTGGCACCCGCGACGAGCAGAAGAAGATCCGCAGCGTCTTCTCCGACGTGGAGGAGCAGATCACCCGCGAGGCGATTTTGAACGGCGTCCGTCCCGATGGCCGCGACTACGAGACCATCCGCCCGATCACCTGCCAAGTTGGATTCCTGCCGCGCGTACACGGCTCGGCGGTATTCAGCCGCGGCGAGACCCAGGCGATGTGCACCATCACCCTCGGCACCAGCTCGGATGAGCAGCTCGTCGATGGGCTGATCGAGGAGTACAGCCAGAAGTTCATGCTGCACTACAATTTCCCGAGCTACAGCGTCGGCGAAGTGCGGCCGATCCGCGGCCCGGGCCGGCGCGAGATCGGACATGGCGCCCTGGCCGAGCGGGCGCTGATCGCGGTGCTGCCGGGC
Organism: Tepidisphaeraceae bacterium; assembly: GCA_036744635.1. Classification (GTDB taxonomy): domain Bacteria; phylum Planctomycetota; class Phycisphaerae; order Tepidisphaerales; family Tepidisphaeraceae; genus DAIOHQ01. The sequence continues at coordinate 29,250 of DAIOHQ010000020.1, forward strand.
GTTGAGGTGTTCCCGTACACCGTTCGCGTCATCAGCGACATCCTGGAATCCAACGGATCGAGCTCGATGGCTTCGGCCTGCGGAGGCTCATTGGCGCTGATGGATGCCGGCGTGCCGATCACCAAGCCGGTGGCCGGAATTTCCGTCGGCCTGGTCAAGGAAGGCGACCGCACCGCGCTGCTCACCGACATCATCGGCGAGGAAGATCACTTCGGCGACATGGATTTCAAGGTCTGCGGCACGCGCGATGGCATCACGGCCATACAGCTCGACATCAAGACCGAAGGCATCGATCACGAGATCATCCGCAAGACGCTGCACCGGGCCAAGTCGGCGCGGATGGTGATCCTGGCGAAGATGGCCGAGACGCTGCCGGCGCCGCGGCCGGAAATCAGCAAGTTCGCCCCGCGCCTGCTTACGATCAAGATCGACCCCGAGAAGATCGGCAAAGTCATCGGGCCGGGCGGCAAGAACATCAAGCGCATCCAGGAGGAGACAGGCGCCCAGATCGACATCGAGGACGACGGCACGGTCTACATCTCCGCGGTGGACGGCGCGGCGGCGGAGAAGTGCCGCGATATCGTCGAGGCCATGACCGCCGAGGTGAAGGTCGGCAAGATCTACAACGGCACGGTCGTCTCGATCAAGGAATTCGGGGCGTTCATTGAGATCGCGCCGGAGACCGATGGCCTGTGCCACGTCAGCGAGCTGTCGGATAGGTACGTCGACCAGGTCACCGACTTCGTGAACATGGGCGATGAGGTGAAGGTGAAGGTGCTGCTGATCGACGACCAGGGCCGCATCAAGCTCTCCCGCAAGGCGGCGATGCGCGAGCTGGGCGAGAGCGATCCCGAGCCGGTCCACAGCGGCGGCGATGAAGGCGGCGGAGGCGGCGGAGGCGGCGAAAACATCGGCGACCGCAACGCCCCCCATGGAGATCGCGGCGGCGACCGAGGCGGCCGCGGTGGTGATCGTGGTGGCCGCGGCGGCGGCGGAGGCCGTGGCGGTGACCGCGGCGGCCGAGGCGGAGGTGATCGTGGACCGCGGCGCGAACCACCCCCGCGCTGAGCCGAGCGGGCCAGCACATGGCATGTAGAAGTCTTATCAAACAAGGGCGACCAATTCCGGTCGCCCTTGTTCTTATTTCACCTGTACTTCATAGACGTTTTAATGGTCCCCGTAGACGGCGGTCTTTCCAAACGTCGCCACCAGCTTGAACTCTTCGGGAAGCAATTCATCGTCGCCAAGGACATAGGCAAGGATCACAACTGCGCGGCCGCCGAATTTTCGCGCAGATCGCTCCAGGACTCCCCGCCGTTCGTGCTTTTGCCAGTCTGCTTTTCTGTGTGTCGTCCACTGAGGAAATGTCCCCATCTGCTCAGTTGAAATGTAAAACACCGGCCGATCCAGGTTTCCGGCGATCGCCGAGACGGCGTAGTCATAATCGCCAATGATCGGCACATCCTTGGGATAATTCTGCCGGATGAACTCCGCCGCTGCCTGGCTTGCGGACAGGGGACGGGTTAAATCGATCCAACTCGCCCACACACCGGCGGCCATCTGGATGGCAAGGACCGCCGTGACGAAAAATCTCCTGGCATTTCCAATCCGGCAATTCCCGCTGCCGGCCGTCTGGGCGATCCAGAAGGAACTAACCCGACTTCCGCAGTTCGCGTGTCAAAACGCCCCTGGCGATAGCGCCAAGG
>DAIOHQ010000021.1:0-30763 GCA_036744635.1 Tepidisphaeraceae bacterium
CGACTCCCGCCGATTATCCCATTCTACTCCATCTCCCGGATTTGTGGACGCACCCACTTCCGATGCCGAGCAGGAATGCGCCGCGTTTCACAAAAGAACTGGTAGAATAATCAAGCTTCTCACGGTTCAAGAGATTCTGGACGAGGAGCACGTGCAGAAGATGTGATCCGGGTGCGATGGTTTATTCTTGTTGTCCCCTTTGCACGTTTGTCAGGCCGGAACTTAGGAGTGAAACATGCGTCTGCCGCTGTCCAATTGGTTCATCCCGGTGCTGTTGCTTGCCCCCCTTCTCGGCCGCGGCGCCGCGGCCTCAGCCGCGAGCATCATTTACGAAGGCCCGGAGAGTGAAGCCGTCAACGACCTCCGGGAGGCCTTGCGGGGCTTCGAGGCGGGTGAAATCAAGTTGGATAAAGTCGAGCGCAGCAACCGCACCGGCCAGGAGTTCTACCTGGAGCGGAGCAACGGGAAGACGCTCATCAAGTACACCACTGCCAATAGCCTGGAGAACGCCGTGTACACCCTGCTCGACCGGTGGGGTTTTCACTGGTATGGGCCGGGGGAGAACTGGTTCGTCAAACCCGCCGCGGTCGGCGGCGACGACATCGCCGGCGGCTGGATCGCCCCGACCTTCCGCCACCGCACCTTCTTCGGCACCGGAGGGCTGGACATCCCCGCTCCCAACGACCCCAAGAACCTTTACAAGGCGGGGTGGTACGCGTGGAAACGCCGCAACCGTTTCAACGCCGATTTCGCCGACACCGGCCACACCGGCGCGGCGTTCTACGGGGAGAACCGGGAGTTGCTGGACAAGCACCCCGAATGGTTCAACAGCGAAGCGGGCAGGCGAAACGGGCGCATCAGGATCGAGATTCCCGAAGCGGTGGCGGCCTATGCCGCCTGGGCGAAGAAGCAGGCAGGCTCCAGGGAACCCTTCATCGTCATCGGCGTCGATCCGGAGGACGGTCGAGGCGGGGCCGATGACCCCCTGCCCCCCGACGGGTTCGCCGGCCTGAACAAGTGGAACCACGCCGACAAGTGGTGGTGGCTCGCCAACGAGGTCGCCAAAGGTTACGCCGAAGCCGGCCGGGTCATCGTCTCGATGTACGCCTACGGCAACGGTCCAACCAACGCCCTGACGCCGAGGTTTCCCCTTCGCAAAAACGTGTACCCGGTCATCATCCCCTACGCCTTCCAGAAAGCATACGTTCCGGCGGACATGGTCAAAACCTGGGCCGCCCGGATCGACGGCACGATGGGGATTTACGACTACTGGAACATCACCCAGTGGTCGCAGGGGCTGCCGCAGTTCGACATCCACACGATGCGGGACAGACTGCGGTTCTGGCACGACAACAAGGTGGATGGGGTGCACATCGAGACGACCGATGCCGCCGGGCCGATGGGCCACAGCTGGTGGCTGGCCGGCCAACTCCTGTTTGACCTGGGACGGGATTTCGACCCCCTTTACCGGCAATACCTGACCGACCTGTACGGCAAGGCGGCCCCGGCCATGAGGAGGATGTACGACCGCTGGAGCCTCAACCCGCAGGGGGCCGGGGAGGTCAGCCTGAGTCTGGCCGACCTCCAGGCCGCCGACGGCCTGGTGGAGCGGAACGGCCCGGAGTGGAAGCGCATCAACGAGATGAAAGCCTACGTGCATTTCATGAAGCTCTCCTACGACCACGACGGCACGCAGGCGAGCAAGGACCGGCTGTTCGAGTACCTGTACGCCATTCATCATCTGTATCTGGTGCAGACCTCGGCGTTCATGGGCCAAGCTTACATTTCACCCCTGGACAAGGGAAACATCATCCCCAAGACGGTGGTCAAGCCGTTCACCCCCGACGAGATCGACGCCCGCTTCCGGGCCGACCTGCAAAGCGACCCGAAGAAATACAACGTGGGAGAATTCCGGTTCGACTTCAAGCGGGCGACCTTTACCGAGGCGATGGGTGCAACCGCGTGGCGGTTCGGCATGAACCCGACCGCCTACTTCGTTCCGAAGGTTGACGAAACCCTCTCGTTCGATGCCGGCAGGGAGAAGCCGGAGGAGAAGTCGGCCGAGAAGTCGGATGTCGGGTTCACGGTGTTTTCCGATGATGGACTCCTGCTTCAGGCGAACGTCGGGCCCGACAGCTTCGATTACACCGACACCGGGGAAAACCGCACGTGGCACATGAAGCGGTTCACCCTCAAGGTCGAGGCGGGCAGGAAGTACACGATCAAGTTCACCGGCGCTTTCAATCGCTTCAAGATGAACAGCAAGGTCATCGTGTACAACACCCGCCACCCCAACGATTTCAACAACTACGCATACCCCGCCCACTACTTCTACGTTCCGAAGGACTGCGGCGAAATCATCTTCGAGGACTTGCTGGGGTCCTCCGGGTCTTTCTTCCTGCCCGGTGAAAAGGTCGGCAAGGAGAATCACGGCACGCCGCTGGGCATTAAGAACCTTTATCGCGTCGCCGTGAAGCCGCAGTGGCGTGGGAAGGTGATCACGGCTCAATTCGCCTACAGCGAATGGAGCCTGAAAAACCTCCCCAACGTGCTGAGCCTGCAGCCCTTCGACTACGCCGAGTAGGGGATGGCGGTGACGGTAGGGCCTGCCCCATCCGGTTGCCGATAGGGGGTGGAGGAACCGCAAAGGGGACATCCGGAATGAACGTGCCTAATGAGGTTCACGCCGCTGCGAACCGGCCCGCTCTCGGGGAACTCCAGAGGGTCAAGGAACTCCAGAGGGTCAAAGGGAACTCCAGAGGGTAAAGAGTCATTCCCGACGATTACCCGCCAATGCAGGAGGGAGACGCGCAGAACCCATCAGGGCCCAAGCCCCCCCTGAATTCCGCCGGCTGCCGTCCGCAGGACCCTCCCGCACCCACCCTCTCCACCTCCCTTCCCCCCTCCGGCGGGCTGTTGAAAACTCAAGAATTGCTTGCGTTGGGGAACTTGGCTGCACATATTGACCCGCTGGCGGTCGCGTTCCCCGCAAGGTCCCCCCCCCTCCTTGCACCGTGGCCGCCTTTATTCTGCGCCCGTCCGGCCGCCTGCCAGAATGCGCGATGCTTGCAAACAACGCAGCTCCCCCACCCCCCAGGGCACGGGGGAAAGTCGGATAGTCCTTTGATCCTGCCGCAGGATGCGGCATATCTCTATGCAGAGCACACAGGGGGGCGGCTTTCTCCCGTGGGGCCCCTGGGGGGTGGGGGAGCGGGATTTGTAGGAGGGCGTTCGGGCGCACAAAGCGGGCGATTCGGAGCGCAACGGGCGGCAATCAATTCTCGAAAGCAACGCGGCAAGTCGCGAGTTGGGCCGGGGAAGTCGCTCCTATCTGGTGCGAAGCAGCTACTTGCCGGCCGGATTTAGCTAAATGGCGCCGGGAACTTGCTAGATGGTGGTCGGAACTTGCTAGTTGGTGGTCGGAACTTGCTAGTTGGCGGCGGGAACTTGCTAGTTGCCGCCGGGAACTTGCAAGTTGGCGCCGGGAACTTGCAAGTTGGCGCCGGGAACTTACAAGTTGGCGCCGGGAACTTGCTAGTTGGCGCCGGGAACTTGTAAGTTGGCGCTGGGAACTTGCTAGTTGCCGCTGGGAACTTGCTAGTTGGCGGCGGGAACTTGCTAAATGCCCGGCGTAACTTCGTCCGAGAACCTTGCAAATCGCAGCAGAGTGCTCGCCGCGCCGGGTATGCGATGGCGGGGATTGTCCGGTAATCGGTTGCGTATCTGTGTTGCCCGCGATGGGAGTCGAGGGTATCGGATGTGCTGTTGGAGGGAGGCGCGCAGCAACATCGGCCGCCGGGCCGGTGTGTCCCGGTTCGCCACCGGTGTACCAGAGCATACAGCTTCTCAGCTGGCGGATGCCAATTTGTCGTCGCTCGCGGTCCTCCATCAAACCCCGCGCCGCCGCCGGCGGCTGATCCGGGCGAAAAATCGAGATGCGCGGCCTATTGGTCACCTTTCCCCGCCTGACTCGAGGCCGGCGCTGGTCGGCGGGTAACTCATGCAGACCGATAATCGCCGGGTCAAATGCACCCAATCCCTGATCTCAGCCATCCTTTCCAAAATTTTGTTTCGAATTATTTATTCTCCCGAATTTTTCCCTCACCTCCCCCGGCGGGCGCGCCGATGAAAGGGGCACGCCAACGATGGGCGTTGGCCGTTACCGGAGACTCACTCATGAGCGAACAAGTCATTCCCTCCCGCGAGAGTCTTGCCCTCGCCTGGATGCAAAATTTTCGGACCGGAATCGCCTCCGATCCGGCTTCTTTTGATCTTGTGGCGGCGGATGCTGTTGCAATAGGGGTGGTGGTGGATGCCTTCGCGGCCGCCTACACGGTGGTGATGGACCCCGGCACCCGCACCAAGGTGACCATAATCACCAAAGATGAGACGCGGGCTTCGGCCGAGCAGCTTTGCCGGCAATATGCCATCCAGATCAAATACAACGCCGGCATCTCCAATGCCCTCAAGGCCTCCATCGGCGTCAACCCGGTGAACACCACCCGCACGCCCATCAATGTGCCGGATACCTCGCCGCTGTTGAACATCGTCGCGGTGACGCCGGGCATGCAGGTGGTGCGCTTCGCCGATGCGACCACGCCGGACTCGGGCGCCAAGCCCTTCGGAGCGGCGCAGCTTCAGGTGTACCGCGCCGTCGGCGACGCGGTGGTCACCGACCCCGATAACGCGGAGTTTTTCGGACTCTTTACCCGCAATCCCGTGAAGATCACCTTCACCGGCGCCGACGACGGCAAGCTCTGCACCTACTTCGCGCGCTGGTGCTCCAAGAACGGCGAGGTTGGGCCGTGGAGCCTGGGCGTTAGTATGCGGGTGGCGGCGTAGAGGCGCGGCAAACGCAAAACGCAGAGTGCAAAACGCGGAACCGAGGACGACGCCGTCGCTTTCGCGGTTTTGCATTTTGCATTTTGCGTTCCGCGTTCATCCCCATCAACGAACTATCATCGCTTAAGAATCGGAGCTTTCCATGTCCACGCAAACCGCTTCTCACACCCGTCAGAGCGCCGGTGTCACCGGCCCCTTTGCCCCCTCCGCACCGCCGATCCTGATCAGCAGCGCCACCAAGGCCGCGGCGGTGTTGACGCTGGTCTTCAACCAGAATGTGATGCTGCACGGCACCCCCGTCATCAACGTCAACGTCCTCGACGTCCTGCCGCTGTCGGCCGTGCAGACCGCGCCCGACACGGTGGAGATCACCTACAGCGATGACGTGTCCGTCGCCAACCGCCTGACCATCACCCACCGCGACCCCGCCATCCGCAACGCCGCCGGCGGCTATCTCATCTGCAATACCCGCCCGATCACCTAGGTCCTGGAGGGGGAGGCAGCGAAACGGCGAACCGGCGAAGGCAATCTCGTCCTCTCTTCCCCTCGCCGTTTCGCCGTTTCGCCGGTTCGTCCTGAGGGGACGGCAATTCCCGTGGAGTACCGCGGGCACCTGCGGTGGGCAATTCCGCCGGAGTACCGGCGGCACCTGCGGTGGGCACACCTGCGGTGGGCTGTCAAGTCAGTGGTTCGTCCGCAGTCAGAAGCAATTCAGGCGGCGAGGATTCAATTCCTCGCCGCCTTTTCGTTGGGCAAGGGGCCGGTGGTGGCGCGGCTGACGCCGCGGCCGGCGAGCTGGCGGGTGGAGCGCTTCAGGCCGGAGGAGCTGCTGCTGCGGGAATATCTGGGGCAGACGCTCTATCGCGTCGCGGTGAGTTACGTGGATGTGGCCGATGAGCTGCTGGCGGAGATGGTGTTCAGCGTCGCCTGAGCGCTCTGTGAGGGTTGGCGGGGCTGGGCCTTGGCGGTAGCATCCTTGGCCAAGGAGACTCGCTCATGCATTGCAAGCTTCATCTGGTTCCCCTGGTGGTATCGGCGCTCTGCTGTCTGGCGACGACAGCGCGGGTGCGGGCTGAGGTCAAGGTCAATTCATTGTTCACCGATCACGCCGTTCTGCAGTCCGGGCTGAAAGTCCCGGTGTGGGGGACGGCGGAGGCCGGAGAAGATGTGACGGTGACGTTCGCCGGTCAGACCAAGACCGCCAAGGCGGATGAGAAGGGCAAGTGGCGGGTGAATCTTGAGCCGATGGAGGCGGGCGGCCCGCACGAATTGACCATTGCGGGGAAGAACACCATTACCAGCAGGGACATCCTCGTCGGCGAAGTGTGGGTGGCATCCGGGCAGTCGAACATGGAAGTCACGACCGGCGGCGCGCTGAATCCGGCCGAGGAGATCGCCAGCGCCAAGTATCCGGAAATCCGCATGTACACGGTGGCGACGGTGGTGTCCGATGAAGCGAAGGAAGATGCGGGCGGGAGATGGGTCGTCTGCACACCGGAAACGGTGGTGAATTTTTCGGCGGTGGGCTATTTCTTCGCCCGCGACATCTACAAGGAAATCAAAAGGCCGGTCGGCATCATTCACAGCTCGGTAGGGGGGACGTGGGCGGAATCGTGGACGCCGTGGGATGCGATGAAGGGCGAGGCGATGCTGCAGCCGATGCTCGACCATTTTGAGGAGCTGGTCGCGAAGTATCCCGCGAAGATGGAGGAATACACGCCGAAGCTGCAGGCCTGGGAGAAGGAGGCGGCCAGGGCCAAGGAGGAGAAGACGAAGGCTCCCCCCAAGCCGGCCCCGCCGGTCGACCCGAGGCAGCAGACCTTTCGCCCCGCGGGGCTTTTCAACGGCAAGATCGCGCCGGTGATTCCGTATGCCATCCGGGGCGTGATCTGGTGGCAGGGGGAATATAACGGCCCGCGCGGCGAGCAGTATCGCACGCTTTTTCCCACGCTGATTAAGAGCTGGCGGGAGCGCTGGGGCGAGGGGGACTTTCCATTTTATTTTGTGATGCTGGAAAGCTTTGACATCCCGCCCGGCGATGCGGCCCATTATGATGAGCTGCGCGAGGCGCAGCTTCTGACGGCGAAAAATGTGCCCAACACCGGCGTGGCGGTCGGCGTCGATCTGGGGGAGCCGCGCAGCCTGCATCCCATCCGCAAGCAGGAATTTGCCCGCCGGCTGGCGCTGATTGCCGAGCACAACGTCTATGGCATGAAAGACGTCGTTTATTCCGGGCCGGTGTTCAAGGAGATGAAGATTGAGGGGGAGAAGGCGGTTTTATCGTTCGATCATGTGGATGGCGGGCAGGGGGGGCTGGTGCTGAAGGATGAGGAGCAGCAGAGGCCCAGGGATATTCCGCTTCCCGGCCAGCCGCCGATGGGACCGTATAAGCCGCTGAAGGAAGTGCCCACCTGGCAGGTGGCGGGCGAGGATCAGGTCTTTTATGGCGCGGTGGCCAGGATCGAGGGAGAGACCATTGTGGTCTCCAGCCCGGAGGTGAAGACGCCGGTGGCGGTGCGCTACGGGTTTTCGGATAATCCGACGATGACGCTGTACAACAAGGCGGATCTGCCGGCGCCGCCGTTTCGCACCGATGATTGGAAGATGCAGTCGGCGGGGAAGCGATTTTTGGAATGAGCGGACGATCTCTCAACAAACTCGAGTCGTTCACCACGGAGTCACGGAGACACGGAGAAAACTCGGAGAAAGCGTATGATAGTGATCTGTCTGCCTCCTGCTCTGATGAAATCCTCTGGGGCACGCCGCAGAGCCCTCACCCCAACCCTCTCCCGGAGTACCGGGAGAGGGGGCAAGAGCGGAAGCGCTCCGAGGATTTCAGCAGAGCATCTGCCTCCGTGTCTCCGTGTCTCCGTGACTCCGTGACTCCGTGTTTTTTTTCTAATCACAGCAAAGGAAATCATGAGATATTGTGCGATTGCGATAGTGTTGTTTCTTGCCGCCGTCTGCCTGGCGGCGGATGAGCCGAAGAAGATTCCGACCACCATGCCTAGTCCGCAGGATGGAGAATTGCGCGAGAAGATTCTGGCACTGGCGAAGGAGTTTGACAAACCGGCCACGCCGGTACACGAGGTGTTCAACATCGTCCGCGGCTCGGGGAAGTTCGAGGGGCTGGACATGTTGATTGCGCCCAAGCCGGTGCCGCTGCCGTCGCTGCAGTGGACGCGCGGGGTGGCCGGGGAAATCCCCGCCAAGGTGGAAGCATCGCGCCATCTGCCGGAGCCGAAGGAGGGGCACATCGCCCGCGCCGGCCATCCCATTGAGATCGACGGGAAGCTGGATGAGGCGGAGTGGAAGGGGGCAGGGGGGGCGGCGGAAATTCCGATCGCGTTCTTGTATCACCAGAAGCCCGAGCATCCGACCGCGATGGCGCGGGTGCTGTGGGATGATAAATATCTGTACTTCGGTTTTGAGGTGCCGGATGAGAACATCATCGCGACCGAGACCAGGCGCGATGGCCCGGTGTACAAGGGGGATTGCGTGGAGGCGTTCATCCTGCCGGATATCAAAGAGGGCGTGTATTGGGAGATTGAGGTGAGCCCGATCGGGACGATTTTCGATTGCCTGCAGCACAAGTCGATGGACGATTGGGGAGGCCATGGCAACGCGGCCACGTCGACTTGCCAGGGGCTGCGGACGGCGCAGACGGTGCGCGGCACGCCCAATGATCCATCCGACAAGGATACGGGGTATAGCGTGGAGATCGCGGTGCCGTTTACGCAGCTTCCCGGCTATGACGCCAAGGCGCCGGCGGCCGGGCAGAAGCTGCATTTGCTGCTGTGCCACTGCGGCGATGATGGCAAGGTGAATCATCCCTATTCCCACGTGCCCCTCATCGCCTGGTTTCACAACATCTGGACATATCAGCCCTTCGTGCTGGACGCGGCCGGGGCGAAGTGAACTTGTCCTGAGGGTGGTGGAGATGCGGCAACTCATCGGAAATTCCGACGCATTTCCCATTTTGCGGCATTGGGATTTTTTCAATCATGCGGGGGTGACGCCGCTGCCGCATGCGGTCGGCGAGGCGATGCGGGTGTACGCGGCGCAGGCGGAGTCGGCGGCCTACCTGGGGTCGGGATGGTACGCGGATATCGAGAAGCTGCGGCAGTCGGCCGCGGCAATGATCAACGCCCATCGCGATGAGATCGCGTTCATCAAGAACACTTCCGAAGGCATCTCCATCGTGGCCGGGGGAATCGACTGGCAGTGGGGCGACCGCATCGTCACCACGGCCGTGGAATATCCGGCCAACGTCTATCCGTGGATGGAGGTGGCGCGGGCGCATGGGGCGAAGCTGGTGATGGTTGCCGAAGAGACCGATGGCGACGGGCGGCGCTCGGTGCCGATTGGAAAAATTCTCGCGGAAGCGGCGGATGACCGCACGCGATTGGTGGCGCTTTCCCACGTCGAATACGCCTCCGGCCAGCGGCATGACCTCGCCCGGATCGGCACGTTCTGCCGCGACAACGGCAAGCTGTTCTGCGTCGATGCGATTCAGAGCATGGGGGTGCTGCCGGTGGACGTGCAGGCGATGAAGATCGACTATCTGAGCGCGGATGGCCACAAATGGCTGCTGGGGCCGGAGGGGGCGGGAATTTTTTATTGCCGCCGCGAGCTGCTCGAGCACACCCGGCCGCTGATGATCGGATGGATGAACGTCATCGATGCCAAGCAATATGGGAACTACAACTACACGCTCAAGGGTGATGCCGGCAGGTTCGAGTGCGGCAGCTATAACGTCTGCGGGCTGCTGGGGCTGAAGGCGGCGGTGGAGCTGCTGCGGTCGATTCCGCCCAGCGACATCTTTGATCGGCTGAAGCTGCTTACGGATTATCTGGTGGAAGGGCTGGGGCGCAGGGGATATCAGGTGCTTAGCGGGCGCGGGGTCGGGCAGTGGTCGGGGATCGTGGCCTTCGAGTCTCCAGAGCAGAATCACGAGCGGATTGTGAGAACGCTGCGCAAGGAGCATCGCATCGAGATCGCCCTGCGCGAGGGAAGGCTGCGCTGCGCCCCGCATTTTTATAACACCGAGCGGCAGATCGACCGGTTGCTGGCGGCGCTGCCGGGGAATTGATCGGCGGATCGCTGCACGCGTTGATTTCAACGGGGCCGTCTCTAGACTTTCGCCATGGCTTCCAATTCCGGCGAGCTTCGCGGCGTGCTTTCGGTTTTTCAGACGCCGTATCACGAGGATGAGTCGATCGACTTTGAGACGCTGCTGCGCGAGATCGAGTGGATATTCTCCCACGGCGCGGACGGCATCGTGATGGCCATGGTTTCCGAGACGCTGCGGCTGGACAGCAACGAGCGCGAGGCGCTGGCCGCGGCGGCGTGCGCGGCCGCCAGGGGGAAGGGGACGTGCGTCATCAGCGTCGGCGCGGAGAGCAGCCGGGTCGCCGAGCGGTATGCAACGCATGCCGAGGCCGCCGGCGCTGATGGCGTCATGGCGATCCCGCCGGTGAGCGTGGGCGTGGGGGAGGACGAGCTGCTGCGCTACTTCGAGCGGATTCTCGGGGCCATTGCGATTCCGCTGGTGGTGCAGGATGCCAGCGGCTACGTCGGCCGGCCGATGTCCACCGAGCTGCAGGCGCGGATGCTGCGGGAGTTCGGGGAGCGGATCTATTTCAAGCCCGAGGCGACGCCGATCGGACCCAAGCTCAGCGCCCTGCGGGATGCCACCGGCGGCCGGGCGCGGGTGTTTGAGGGAACGGGGGGAATTGCGCTGGTGGACAGCTTCCGCCGCGGCATCGTCGGCACCATGCCCGGGGCGGAGATCATATACGCGCTGGTGGCGCTGTGGCGGGCGCTGCAGGGGGGCGATGAAGAGCGCATCTATCGCCTTTCGCTGCCGATCGGGGCGCTGGTGGCGATGCAGACGTCGCTGGATGGGTTCCTTGCCGTCGAAAAGTATCTGCTGGTGAAGCAGGGAATTTTCAAGAACGCGTGCGTACGCGGGCCGGTGGGGTTCAAGCTGGACGATGAGACAGCGCGGGAAGTCGACCGCTTGATGGAGAAGATTCAGGCAGCGGCCCGATGGCCGATGCGGTGAAATAATAGCACTCCACCTGCCTGCGTCATCGTTTGATGCGGGCGCTCCCGCCCTTGACGATGTGCATCAACTCCTCCAGGTCGATCATGCTGGTGTCGCCGCGGGTGGTCTGCAGCAGGGCGCCGTGGGCGGCGCCGAGGTCCACGCACTCTTGCGGGGTCTTGCCGGTGAGAAATCCGTAGGCGAACCCGGAAGAGAACCCGTCGCCGCCGCCGACGCGGTCTTCGATCTCCAGGTTTTCATAGCGCCGCGATTCGTAAAACTGCCCCTCGTGCCAGAGGATGGCCGACCAGTTGTTGACCAGGCCGCTTTTTACCTCGCGCAGCGTCGTGCCCACCACCTTCACGTTGGGATAGGTCTTGACGACTTGCTCGACCATTTTCTTGTAGGCGCGGGTATCGAGGGCACCCAGATGCTCGTCCACGCCTTCCACATCGAAGCCGAGCACTTTTTGAAAATCCTCCTCGTTGCCGATCAGGCAGTCCACCGCGCGCATGAGCTCCCCGGTTACCTGCTGCGCCTTTTTCGCGCTCCAGAGCTTGGAGCGGAAGTTGAGGTCGTAGGAGATGATCGTGCCGGCAGCGCGGGCGGCTTGCAGGGCATCCGCGCAGACCTGGGCGCATCCTTGGGACAATGCCGTGAAGATGCCGCCGGTGTGCAGCCAGCGCACGGGGGTTTCGCGAAAGAGGCGGGCGAAATCGATCATGCCGCTCTTGATATTTGAGGCGGCGGATTGGCCGCGGTCATACATTGTGACCGAGCCGCGCACGCCGGTGCCGACTTCAGTGAAGTTCAACCCGATCCGGTCGGCCCGGCCGACGCCGTCGTACTTGGCCAGCAGCACGTTCGACACGTCCACTCCGACGGCGCGGGCATGATTGAGAATGATCTGCCCCAGCGGGTTATCCACCAGCCGGGAGGCAAATGCCGTCCGTAGACCCAGGCGCGACAGGGCATAGGCCACGTTGTATTCTCCCCCGCCCACCCATACCTCCAGCAGTGGCGAGAATTCGATGCGGCCATGACCGGGCGGAGAGAGGCGAATCATGCACTCCCCCAAGGCCATCAGGTCGAAGCGTGCATCGGCAGGGGGTTGAATATTCATGGATGAAAATCTAATGGAATGATCTGCCGCGGGAAAGCGGGCGCTGCGGCAAGCGGGAAAATCGTGATTGGGGGGCGCGACCTGAAACGCCCAGGGGAGTGATGGATCGCCGGTCGCATCACGCTGCGGCGACATCACCGTCCGCTGTAAACTTCTTCCACTTTCAGCACGAAACCCGGCAGGACCGGATCATCGCGCAGCTCGTCGCCTGCGCGGTAGCGCAACACCTGGTTTCCGGCGCGATAGACTTCGATGATGCGATTGCGCGGATCGACGACCCAGACCGAAATAGTGCCGGCGGCCAGCCAGGTATCGACCTTGGCGATGATGTCCGTGTGACTGTCAGAGGGGGAAACGACTTCAACGGCTAGGTCGGGTGCACCGGGGAAGAATCCGGAAATCCGGCCGGCCGGCACGCGCTTGGCTTGCACGAATGCCACGTCCGGGGCGCGCACTGTGTCCGGGTCGCGTTCGATCTGGAATCCCGTCTCGGCGGCGTAACATTTTCCAAGGCGCTTGTCGATGACGTAGTTCTTGATCAACCTGAAGATTTCGCCGGCAACATCTCCATGATCTGCTCCAGCAGGCGCCATTTTAATGATCTTTCCGCGAACGAGTTCGCAACGGCCGATGTCCCCCATGGCGAACAATTCCTCGGCGGTGATGGGTTTGGCAATTGTGGTCATGGCATATCCCTGCGACAACCGTCCGTCACGACCTGCGCCCCTTCTGGCTGCGAGTATACAGCCCTGCCAGCACAAAGAGCGATCCGATGACCGCAAACAAAGCCTCGCCTTCTCGGCTGAGAATCAGCGGCGCCATCGCCAGGAACACCCCGCCGACCACGAACAGAACGAATGAGGCTCTCACGGGCATCATTCAGTGCCCCTTCCCGAAAAACGTCTTGATTGAGTCGTAGATGTCATCCTTGGAGTTGACGCGGCTGGTGAGCACTTTTTCATGGCCGCGGAGGTGTTCGTGCAGGACGTTGATGAAATTGCCGCTGCCGTAGGCGCTGGCCACCTGGCAGTAGCCGAACATGTTGCAGGCGGGGAGAAGCTGTTCTTTGAGCAGCTTGATGCAGTCGCGGCTGTCGGCCTCGGAGGAGTTGTCGCCGTCGCTGAAGTGGAACAGGTAAATGTTCCACTCATCCGGTGAGTAGTGCGAATCCAGCAGCGCCTTGGCGGCGCGGAAGGCGGAGGAAATCTTGGTGCCGCCATCCTCGCGAAGGTGGTAGAAAGTGTGCTTGTCGACTTCGCGGGCGCTGACATCGTGGACGATGTAGCGGCTCTCGATGCCCTCATAGTTCTTGCGCAGCCAGGTGTCGATCCAGAAGCTCTCCAACCGCACCAGCTCCTTCTGCTCCTCGCCCATCGAGCCGGAGACGTCCATCATGAAGATGATGACGGCATTGGATTGCGGGCTTTTGACTTCCTTCCAGGAGCGGTAGCGGATGTCCTTTTTCTGCGGGATGATCACCGGCTTGTCGGGGTCATAGTCGCCCAGCATGATCTGCCGCTTGAGGGCTTCCTTGAACGAGCGCTTGAAGTGACGCAGGGATTCGGGGCCGACCCGGCGGATGCCGCTGTACTTGTCGCGGATGGTGGTGATGCGGTGCTTGCCTTTGGGCTCGATGCGCGGCAGCTTGAGCTCCTCGGCCAGGATGTCCGCCAGCTCATCGAGCGACAGGTCCACCTCCATGAGGTGCTGGCCTTCTTCGGTGCCTCCCTGGCTCTTGCCCTGACCGGGCCGGCCTTTGCCGACGATGTCCCCTTCCTTGCCGTCGCCGGCGCCGACGCCGCTGGAGTTGTCTCCATAGCGGAAGTGAGGCAATTCGATCCCCCGGACGGGGATGGATATGAGGTGCTTGCCCTCCTTGCCGATCAGCTCTCCCTTGGTGAGAAATTTGCGCAGGTCGTCGCGAATCCGCCCTTTGACGATCTGGCGAAAGCGCTGGTGATCTTTTTCGATTTTCAGGACCATCGTTCACACCTTCAGCGTGGAGAATTCACCTCTCTTCATTGTAGCCAATCGAAGGCATGTTGGGGCGAGGGATTTTTCGTGTGATGATGCCAGCGCGTGAGAATGATGGGAGTTTGGGTTGGCGATTATACCGGCGCCACCGGGCGATGCGCGGTTGCTGTGGCTGGCGCGGGTGGCCTATGATTCATCGTTGAATCGCCGGTTGACCGTGCCGGCACGAGGAGCACTGCATGGCGGATCTGAAAACCCTCAAGGGCGTATCGGAGCGCGACCGTAAGTTGGTCGAAAACGCCGAGGTTCTGCTGGGGCCGGAGCCGGCCTCCATGGGGTTTGTCAAGAACCTGTTCTGGGGACACGTCCGCGAGGATCTGATCCTTCCCTATCCCGAGCCGGCTGCTCAGGAGCAGCAAAAATGCGATGAACTGCTGCAACGACTCGACGAATATCTGCAGCGCGAGCACCCGGCCATCCAAATCGACCAGCAGCAGGAAATCCCGCGCTGGGTGATCGATCGGCTCTTCGAGATCGGCGTGCTGGGAATGACCATCCCGGTCGAATATGGCGGCGGGGGCTTGGGGATCACCAGCTACAACCGCGTGCTGGAGCGCATCGGCCGGAGCTGCGGATCGACGGCGGTGATGGTGTCAGCCCACCAGTCTATCGGCTGCAAGGCGATCATGCTCTTCGGCACCGAAGAGCAGAAACGGCGCTGGCTGCCGATGATGGCGCGGGAATGTCTGTCGGCCTTCTGTCTTTCTGAGCCGAATGTGGGATGCGATGCCGGCGGCCAGGAGACGCACTGCCGGCTATCCGAGGATGGGAAATACTACATACTCAATGGCGAAAAGAAGTGGGCAACATCCGGCGCGCTGTCGGGGTTGTTCACGGTGATGGCCAAGCAGGAGTTGACCGATCCGGCGACCGGCAAGACGGCGCAGAAGGTGACGGCGCTGCTCTGTACGCCCGACATGCCGGGGATGGATATTTTTCAGGCGAACCGCAGCAAGTGCGGCATCCGCGGCACATGGCAGGCGCGCATCCGATTTCACGATGTGCTGGTGCCCAAGGAGAACCTGCTGCACCAGGAAGGCCGGGGGCTGAATGTGGCGTTGTCGTGCCTGAACTACGGGCGCTGCACGCTGTCGGCGGGGATGCTGGGGGGCGCCAAGCGGGCCTTCGAGCAGGGGACCAAGTGGGCGCAGACGCGCTATCAATTTCAGCGGCCGCTGGCGGATTTCGAGCTGGTGAAGGGAAAGATCGCGGAGATGGCCGCCTTGACGTATGCGATGGATGCGATGCTCTACCTGACCACCGGCATGCTCGACCGTGGCGATGAGGACATCATGCTGGAGACCGCCATCTGCAAGCTGTTCTGCTCGGAGATGGGCTGGCGCTGCGTGAACCACGCCATGCAGATCATGGGCGGCGAGGGATACATGACCGAGAACGAGATCGAGCGGATCTTCCGGGATTCGCGCATCAACCTGATCGTCGAGGGGGCCAACGAGGTGATGCAGTCTTTCATCTTCGGCTACGGCGGCAAACAGTTGGCCGAGCAGATGCTGGGAGTGCAGCAGGCGGTGGGGTGGGACCACGAAGAATCGACGTTTCATAATCTGGGCCGCATCCTGCGCGGCCTCAAGCGCACCGAGATTTTCAAGGCGGCGGCGCCGTTGGGGGCGGAATTGTTCCTGGGATTGCGCGGACACGCGCCGAACCTGGAGAAAATCGACCCCTCCCTGCGCGAGCCTGCCCGCCGGCTGGGAGAGTTGGTGCGCGACCACAGCCATCAGTTCAAGCTGGCCAGCAAGCATTACGGCGAGCAGATCATCGCGCGGCAGTCGGTGCAGGCGCGGCTGGCCGACAGCGCGATGTGGCTGCACGCGTGGGCATGTACGCTCAGCCGGCTGGATCGGGATGTGCGCGTGAGCGGAGGGGATGGCGCCGTCGAACGCGATCGCACGGCGGCGGCGTATTTCTTTGACCTGGCCGAGGGGAATATCCGCGATTGTTTCAGGAGATTGTTCGAGAACGCAGATGCATCGATGCTGGCCGCGGCCGAGGCGGCGCTGCAGCACGCCCAGACGCTGCCCAACGGTGAATTCATGATTCCGGAAAGCTCGCCGGTTGCCCGGGGAACGGGCAGGCAACCAAATCGGACGGCGATCAAGCAGTTTCCCGGGACAAATGGGAGCGAGCATGGCGCGTAGGACGGTGTACCAAGCCGAGATTGAATTCCTGCAGATGCTCGATGAGAGCGGCCGGCTCGATCCTGAGGAGACGCCGGAGCTTTCCGACGAGGAGGCGCGCTCGCTGTACGAGCAGATGGTGCTCTGCCGTGAGTTTGACGAACAGGCGTTCAAGCTGCAGCGCTCCGGGCGGATGGGGACATTTCCGCAGAACAAGGGCGAAGAGGCGGTGGCGCTGGGGGCGGCCAAGGCGCTGACCAAAGGGGTGGACCACATCGTTCCCTACTATCGCGAGAACCCGGCGCTGTTTCTCCATGGCCTGCCGATGCACTACATCCTGCTGCACTGGATGGGCGATGAACGCGGCAACGCGATCCGCCCAGAACTGGCGATGAACCCGATCTCGGTGGCGATCGGCACGCAGACGCTGCACGCTACGGGAATCGCCTGGGCGTTCAAGCTGCGCAAGGAGCCGCGGGTGGTGCTGGCATTTTTTGGCGATGGGGCGACCAGCACCGGCGATTTTCACGCGGCCATGAACTTCGCCGGCGTGATGAAGCTTCCGTGCGTCTTCTGCTGCGTGAACAACGGCTGGGCGATTTCGGTGCCGGTGGAGAAGCAAACCGCCGCGCAGACGCTGGCGCAGAAGGCGCTGGGGTATGGGATGCCGGCGATGCAGGTGGACGGCAACGACATCTTCGCGGTGCATTCCGCGGTGAAGGAGGCCGTGGAATTCGCCCGTGAAGGGGGCGGGCCATCCTTCATCGAAGCGATGACCTACCGCATCGGCGATCACACCACCGCCGATGATGCCAGCCGCTATCGCGATCCCGAAAAACACGCGGCCTGCTGCGCCGGCGATCCGCTCATCCGCACGCGGAAATATCTGGAAAGCAAGCAGCTTTGGGATGAGCAGAAACAGGCGGCGGCCGAAGAGCGGGCCCGGGTAATCGTGCAGGATGTGGTCCATGCGGCGATGAACATAGAGCCTCCCGCGGTGAGCGACCTGTTCGACCATACCTTCGCCGAATTGCCCGAGGAGCTGATCCGCCAGCGCGATACCTTGCGCACCGATTCGCTCGGACAGGACCCGCAGCAGGAAGGGTTGCAGGAGAAGGCGCATGTAGGGTCCGCTTCAGCGGACGAGGTCATTCCGTCCGCTAAAGCGGACCCTACATAAATGCCGGAGAATAGCACGGGTTGAAAACTCGTGCTGCGAAAGAGGAAGCGTCATGGCAAAACTCAACCTAGTTGAAGCCATCAACCTTGCCTTGGCCCAGGAGATGGAGAAGGATGATCGGGTGATCATTCTCGGCGAGGATGTGGGCCTCAATGGCGGGGTCTTCCGCGTGACCGAGGGATTGCAGAAGCGTTTCGGGTCGGATCGAGTCGTCGATACCCCGCTCACCGAGACCGGAATCATCGGCGCGTCCGTGGGACTGGCGATGGCGGGGATGCGGCCGGTGCCGGAAATCCAATTCGAGGGGTTCATGGGACCGGCCTACGACCAGCTTGTCACACAGGCTGGACGCTGCCGCTCGCGCTCGCGCGGCGCCTTCACCTGCCCGATGACCGTGCGCGTGCCGATCGGCGGCGGCATTCACGCGCCCGAATTGCACAGCGATTCACCCGAGGCGGTTTATGCCCACGCGCCCGGACTGAAGGTGGTGATGCCATCGAGACCTTACGACGCCAAGGGGCTGCTCATCAGCGCCCTTCGCGATCCCGACCCGGTCATTTTCTTCGAGCCCAAGCGGGTCTATCGGTCGTTTAAGGAAGAGGTGCCGGAGGAGGAGTACACGATCCCGATTGGCCAGGCGAATATTCTGAACGAAGGGACGGACATCACGGTGATCGCCTGGGGCGCGATGGTCTTCCAATGCCTGACCGCCATCGATCGCCTGCCCGAAGAGGTGAGCGTCGAGCTGATCGACCTGCGCACGGTCTATCCCATCGATGTGGATACCATCGCCCAGTCCGTGCGCAAGACCGGCAGGGCGGTGATCGTACACGAGGCGCCCAAGACCGGCGGGTTGGGGGCGGAGATTTCCAGCCTGATCCAGGAGCACTGTTTCCTGTATCTTGAGGCGCCGGTGCAGCGGGTGACCGGTTTCGATACGCCGATGCCCTATTACAAGCTCGAGAACGATTATCTGCCGGACGCCGAGCGAATCATGGCGTGCCTGAAGGATTGTTTGAGTTATTGAGTCGTAGGGTCCGCTTCAGCGGACACGGATGCTGCTCGTCCGCTGAAGCGGACCCTGCATAGGCCGGAAACAATATCATGATCGCCAGGAACACCGACGAAAACGAATTTTGCCTGCCCGACCTCGGCGAGGGGTTGGAGGAGGCGGAGCTGATCGAGTGGTCGGTGCATGTGGGCGAGCGGGTTGAGGAGAACCAGACGCTGGCCAAGATGGAGACGGCCAAGGCGCTGGTGGAAGTGCCCAGCCCGCGCGGCGGGGTGATCGCGATCCTGCACGGCAAGCCAGGGCAGTCGATCAAAGTGGGTTCCCCGCTGGTGACGTACGCGCAGGAGGGAGAGGCCGAAGCGTTTCGGCCGGAGATGCGGCGCAAGAAAGAGCCGGCGCAACCTGCCGAATCCCGTCCCGATGCCGGAACGGTGGTGGGGAACGTCGCCGAAGCTCCCGCGGCCGACGAAGAAGGGAAGGTGCTGGCGACGCCGGCGGTGCGCCGGCTGGCGCGGGATCTGGCCGTGGATTTGGCGCAGGTTCGCGGCACCGGGATCGGCGGGCGGATCATGGAGCACGATCTGCAACAGGCGGCCGACGGTGGGGCACTGCGGCCAGTTGAAGAACGGCGCGAGCCCGCGCCGAGCGGCTCCGCTGTGTCGGCATCTCTCCAGCGCACCGCTCCTGCCCTCGGCGCCGATGCCACGCGCATTCCCTTCCGCGGCGTGCGGCGGGCGATCGCAGAGCATCTCCGCCACAGCGTCTCGCACGCCATTCATTTTACGGTGATGGACGAGGCGGACGTGACGGCGCTCGATGAGATGCGGCGCAGACTAATGGCCGCCGCCAACGAGAAAATCTCCCTGCTGCCGTTTGTCGCCTCGGCAGTCTGCCGCGTCCTGTCGGGCAAGGAAGGTCCCAAGTTCATCCGCCTCAACTGCACGGTCGATGATGACAAGCAGGAGATCATCCAGCACCGCAGCGTTCATCTGGGCATCGCCACCGACACCGAAAGCGGGCTGATGGTGCCGGTGATCCGCAATGCCGAGCGGTTGGGCGTGATGGAGATCAGCCGGCAGGTGGCCCAGCTTGCCCAGGCCGCCCGTGACCGCAGCATCCCCCACGAGCAGCTTACCGGATCGACGTTCACGATCAGCAATTTCGGTTCGATTGCCGGGCGCTTCGGCACCCCGATCATCAACTATCCCGAGGCCGGCATCCTGGCGGTGGGGCGGGCGCACGAAGGCGTGGTGGTGCGGGCGGGAATGATCGGCGTCGGCAAGCTGCTGCCCCTGAGCCTCGCCGCCGACCATCGCGTAATCGACGGCGGCACCGCTGCCATCGCCCTCGCGAAGATCATCGACCTGCTGCAGAAGCCGGAAGAGCTGTTGCCGCCGGGCAGGTGAGCTCTCTCAAAGCGCAATCTTTATCCGACTTCTATTTCGCGCTGTTCACCCCGCACAGGTGTCATTCTGAGGTACTCCGAAGAATCTGCGCGGATCTTCGTGCGAGGCCAGATCCTTCAGAGTACTTCAGGATGACAGAGGGCTCGGAATATTCGCCGCCGTTGAGTCGCGGCGACGTCTCATCCGATATTGTCCCAGCTTCCTACACCGACATTCCGCTTTCTTTGTCCGTCTGCCGCGCCGCCTGCATCGCCTCCCACTCTTCGATCGTGATCATTGCCTCGCGCGCCTGTGAGCCTTTGTATTCTCCGACGATTCCGGCGGCCGCCATCATCTCGATCAATCGTGACGCCCGGCCATAGCCGATCGTCAAGCGCCGCTGCAGGAGACTCACGCTGCCGCGTTTCGTCTCCAGCACCACCCGCACCGCGTCATCGAACAGGTCATCCTGCTCCAGTTCCGACATATCGCCAACCTGCCCCTTGATCTGCACCAATTCCGGCTCGTACTGCGCCTCGGCCAGCCCGCGCACCAGCTTCACGCTCTCGCGGATTTCCTTGTCGTCGATGAACGTTCCCTGGCTGCGAATCGGCTTGCTCGCTCCCGGCGGCATGAAGAGCATGTCGCCCTGCCCCAGCAGCAGATCCGCCCCGTTCTGGTCCAGCACGATCCGGCTGTCCATCTTGCTCTGCACGCGGAAGGCGATGCGGCTGGGCATGTTCGACTTGATCAAACCCGTCACCACGTTGGCGCTTGGCCGCTGCGTCGCCAGGACCAGGTGAATGCCCACCGCGCGTGACTTTTGCGCCAGCCGCACGATGAAGCTTTCCACTTCCTTGCCGCTGGTCATCATCAAGTCCGCCAGCTCGTCGACAATGATGACGATGTACGGCAGGTGCTTGGGAATCTTCGCCTCTTCTTCCGGCGAAGATGGCTGGAAGCGCTCCATCAGCTCTTCGCGGGTCAGGCTGTTGTATCCCTTGATGTTCCGCACGCCGGCCTCGGCCAGAAATTCATAGCGCTCGTCCATTTTCTCGCACGCCCATTCCAGTACGCTCGTCGCCCGCCCGCAGTCGTTGATCACCGGGCACATGAGATGGGGAATGTCCTTGAAGGGCGCCATTTCCACGACCTTGGGGTCGATCAAAATCAGCTTGACCGCGTCCGGCCGCTGCAGGTACATGATCGACATGATGATGGTGTTGATGCAGACCGACTTGCCCGATCCGGTGGTGCCGGCGATCAAACAGTGCGGCATCGCCGCCAGGTCGGTCACCAGCGCCTCGCCGCTGGCGTCCTTGCCCAGGAACAGCGGGATCGCCATCTTGTGCGAAGCCTCGGGTTCGAGCTGCATCAGCTCCTTGAAGCGCACCTTCTCCTTCTGCGCGTTGGGCACCTCGATCCCCACCGTGTTCTTCCCCGGCACCGGCGCCACGATGCGCACGCTGATCGCCATCAGCGCCCGGGCGATGTCGTTCGACAGCGCCGTGATCTGCGAGACCTTGATGCCGGGAGCCAGGCTGATCTCGTACATCGTGATCACCGGCCCGGTGTCGATCTCCACCACGCTGGCGTCGATGGAAAATTCCTTCAGCGCCTGCTCCAGGATCGCCGCCTTCTCGCGCACGAATGCTTCCTGACTCTCGGCGAATCCGTGCTCGGCATTCTCCAGATAGTCCCAGCCGGGCAACTGATATTCTCCCAGCTCGCGCGGCGGCGGCGGGGGCGACATCGCCGGCCGTGGCTTCTGCATGCTCGGCAGCTTCACGATGATGTCGGTGCGCAGCGGTGGCGCTGGCGGAACGGCGGCTGTTGCCAGAGCCGCCATCTCTCCATCACCCACGGCTCCGCGTTCGTCGCCGGCGCTGCTTGGCGCAGATGCCCCTTCAATGTCAGAGAGATCGCCCGGCGTGGCCGCCACCTCGATCGGCATCATCTCAATCGGCGGAATCATCACCGCTTCCGCGGGCGCAGGATCGGCATCGTCCGCGTGGACCGTCTCCACCGCCGCGGCCGCGGGCTCATCGTTCGCGTAGCTCAGGTCAATTTCATCCTCATCCGCCCTCCGCGACGCCACCGCGCTGATCGCCTGATTGGCCGCCGAGTTCATCGCCCCCGGCGCAGTCTTGGCACGATTCATCGTCTCTTGCGCCTTCGCCGCCAGCTTCTCCTTTGCCCGCTGTTCGGCCGCCGCGATCTCTTCCGGCGTTCGTGGCGTAAACAGCTTCTTCAAGACCGGCATCTCCGCCAGCGATGGCATATTCCACTTCACTCCCGGCGCCCGCTCCTTCACCGTGTTCATCGCCTGTCCAACCAGGGCCGGCGTGCGCAGCACCAGGTCATCCGCCACCAGCAGCAAACCCACGAAAAACGTCGTCAACAAAATCAGCCAGGTGCCCACCGTGTTGAAATGCGAGTGCAGGAACGTCGCCGTCCCGATCCCCACGATCCCGCCATGGCCTTCGGGGAATCCGTTGTGCGAGCCTGGCCGAATGTTGTGTACCGCCGCCGCGAACGCCACCGAAACCAGCAGCAATCCTGCCACCCGCAGCCACATGTCCGACACTTTGCTGTGAAACAGAAACAGCGCCAGGCAGACGCCGCTGAAAAACAGAATCGGAAACACGCCCTGCCCCATCGCCAGAAATGCGTAGTAGGCAACGAACGAGCCCACGCTTCCGCACAGATTTTTGATCGCTCCGTATGGATAAACCTGATGGCTCGGCCAGTCGGTTGTGTGAAAACTCCCCAGCGCAAACAGCAGAAACACCCAGCTCGCAAGCGCCAGGAACAACACGATTGGCCGCCAGATGTTTGATCGTTCCATAGTCGTAATCGCTATCTTCTCGCTCATTACCATCGCGTGATTCCCAAACACTGCGGGAACCACAATCTGTCATCCTGAACCGTACTCGGTGAAGGATCTGGTCTCGAACGTTCGGTGCCAGATTCTTCACCGAGTACGGTTCAGAATGACAGGCTTCTTTGCGGATCCGCGAATATTCGTAAGACGCACGCGCCAGTTTAGCCATTGCCACATCAGCGATCCCGATCGCTTCGCCGCATCATCTTCCCGTGTGTCCAAATCCGCCGCCGCCGCGCTGGGTTTCATCCAGCTCATCCACTTCCACCAGCCTCACCACCGGCACCGGCTTCACCACCATCTGCGCTATCCGCATCCCGCGCTCGACCACAAACGGCGCCTTTCCCAAATTGATCAGCGGCGCCATCACCTCGCCGCGATAATCGGCGTCGATCGTCCCCGGCGTGTTCACCAGCGTGACGCCGTGTTTGGTGGCCAATCCGCTCCTCGGCCGCATCTGCGCCTCATATCCCTCCGGCAGCGCCATCGCAAATCCGCACGGGATCAACCGGATTTCTCCGGCCGCAAGCGTGACCGCCGCAGCCACCGCCGCCACCACGTCAAATCCCGCCGCGTGCTCGGTCATTTTCGCCGGCAATGGCAGTCCTTCGCCGCCGGCAACGCGCTTGATCTTTACCGTTATCGGACGTGCCACGCGTTTCTCTCCATCCAATCGACGCGCAATTTCTGCGCGAGTTCACCGGCTGTTGTCGCTGGTATCGGGGCGCAAACCTGCCCGCGAACCCCATGGTTATCGGCAATCTCCGGTTTCCGTCCCCACCTCCCCCATGCCGCGCATCAGGAATTCCCCGGTGCGCGCAACCCGGCAATGGGTCAGGTTAAAATTTCTGGGTGCCACAGGTCGCGGTACTCCGAGACCTGTGCCGCGTAGCGACGCAGTAAGACACAGGTCTGCGAGTACGTCGACCTGTGGCACCCAAACTGACCCACACCCGCAACCCGCGCTGGGGGCTTGCCTTCGCTTCGGCGCGCGCCTAACAATAACCCAAGTAATGCGCGGCCGAACCCCATCCGTGTCGGCCTTACTATCAAGATCCCTTTCCTGGCGAACCGGGCTGCGGGCTTGTCGGTATCAGGCAATCGAATGTGAGCAAAATCGCCTCGGGCGTCGGGCTGTCGGAGTCTGCTTATGCAAAATCCCCAGTTGGAAAAGCTTCAGCGCGCCGTTCATCCCGAGCTCGCCGATGCTCTTCATAACTCGCGCGAACGCATCCTCGCCCGCTGGGTGGATGAGGTGCGAAAGGTTCTTCCCACCGCTGACGAGTTGACCCTCTCCGGCCTGCGAAACAACCTTCCCAACGCCCTGGAGGATATCGTCAAGGCCCTGCGAAGCGACGCCGGTTCCTCTGCGACCCGCGACCTGCTGGCCGATTCCGCCGAACACGGCGTCTGCCGCTTCCACCAGTCGTACAACCTGAATGAGCTGCTCATTGAGTACAACATTCTCCGCGGCGTCCTCGTCGAGGAAGTCGTCGCCACGCTGCAGCGGCCGTTGGAGGTGGCCGAGTT
Organism: Tepidisphaeraceae bacterium; assembly: GCA_036744635.1. Lineage (GTDB taxonomy): Bacteria > Planctomycetota > Phycisphaerae > Tepidisphaerales > Tepidisphaeraceae > DAIOHQ01. The sequence goes on from DAIOHQ010000021.1 coordinate 24,178, forward strand.
CCTCCTTCTCTCCATCAGTATCGATCAACTCATCCGCAAGGGCGTGGTTGTCTTCGTCCAGCACCAGACCCGCCAGCTCCAGGCGGCCACCGAGGCGCAATCCAAGTACCTCTCCTTTCTCTCCCACGACCTGCGCGGGGCGCTCAATGGCATCCTGTTGATGACGGAAGTTCTGCGCCGCGATCTTGCCAACGAGCCGCGCTTCGCCGAGTCGATTGAAGATTTGGACATGATGCGGCGCTCGATCTACGACACCGTCGCCACCATGGACCGATTCCTGCACGCCGAGCGCCTGCGCAATGGCAAGGTGCAGCTCAAACTCTCGCCGGTATCCATCGTGGATGTCATCCACGGCCTCAGCGCCCAGTTCGTCGGCCAGGCCCGCGCCAAGGGGCTGGCCATCGAATTAGACGGCGATGGCGCCGGCGTTGTCCGGACGGATCGTGAGCTGTTGACCCTTGTCCTGCAGAACCTCCTTGGCAATGCCATTAAGTATTCGCAAAAAGGGGTGGTAAAAGTCTTCGCCGGACTGATCGGCCCGCCGGGAGAGCAGGGCTGCCGCATCTCCGTGATCGACAATGGCCCGGGCATCGCCGCCGAGCGCCTTCAGGAACTTTTCGCGCCGTTTCAGCGCGGCGAAACCCATGGCCAATCGGGGCTCGGCCTGGGGCTTTCGATCGCCCACCAGGCCGCCGAAATCCTCGGCGCCAAGCTCCACGCCGAATCCCAGCCCGGCAAAGGCTCGACCTTCCACCTCGACCTCCCGCCCCGCCAGTAACTCGCTAGCGCTGTGCGCGCGCCCACTCCCTGAAGTGGCATGGTGGTGCCAGCCCATGCGCAAGAAGCGCCAGCGTTCCCCCGTGGCACGGGTTTTCAACCCGTGCCAAGCGGCTCGGTACACTCTAAAGAGCCATTCACATGGGGACGCCGGCTCGATTTCTTTAACTGCCTGGAATGCGAAATTGCTCGGCATGGGTTGGAAACCCATGCTACGAAAAACCGAACGCGCTGCGCTTCGGGCGCATGGGCAAGGTTGCCCATGTTACACACAATCCAAGTCATCTCCGCAGCGCTTCCACCGCCTCATCCGACACCCCCAGCGCATCGAACATCGCCTTCGCCTTGATCAGTGTCTCCTCATATTCCGCCGCCGGATCCGAATCCGCGACGATTCCCCCGCCCACCGGCACGTGTACCAGTCCATCCTTCACGATCATGGTGCGGATGGCCACGTTGAACTCCATCGACCCATCCGCCGCCAGATATCCAATCGCCCCGCAATAAGGCCCGCGCCGCACCGGCTCGAGCTCCTCAATAATCTCCATCGCGCGAATCTTCGGCGCCCCCGTCACCGACCCGCCGGGAAACGTCGCCCGCAGCAACTGCACGAAATCCACCTCCGGCCGAAGCATCCCCTCCACCGTGGCTACGCCATGATAGACAGTAGGGTGCTCCTCGATGGTGCGCGGCTGCGTCACCCGTACGCTGCCGATCTCGCATACCCGGCCAAGGTCGTTGCGCTCCAGATCCACGATCATGTTCAGTTCGGCCCGATCCTTCTCGCTGTCGCGCAGCTCCCGCTCCATCCCCGGCCCGCGCGGGCGCGTCCCCTTGATGGGACGGGTGATGACGCGCCGCCGCCCATCGGGCAGTGGGGTCACCCGCAAGAACAACTCCGGGGAATTGCAGATCAAGGCGAAGTCGCCGAAATCAAGCAGGCCCCCATAGGCCGCCGGAGTATCCCGCATCAGCCGCCGGTACACGGCTGCCGGCGACTCCGGCATGGCCACCGTAAACCGCTGCGAGAGGTTCACCTGAAACACATCCCCCGCACGGATGTACTCGATCGCCCGCTCGACTGCTTTCAAATAGTCCTGCCGCGAGAAAGTCGAGCGCGGCGAGCAGTTTTCCCGCGGAATCGTCTCGGCCACATCGCTGGTAACGATAGTTTTGTCCGGAATATATCCAAACGCAAATAGCGGCAGACCCAGATCATCCGCGGCCTGCACCGGCAAGTTCTCAAACAGTCGGCCAAGGTCGTAGCTCACATATCCCGCCCATCGTCCCCCTGGAGCAGATGCCCGATCATGCTCAAGCTGCTCGCCCATCCACCGCAGCGCCTCCAGCGGATCGCCCCACTCCCGAAACACCGCTCCGCCGGCCCATGAAGCCGTCGTAACCAGCGATCCGCGCTCGCACCGCAGGACCCACCTCGGCTTGGCTGGGCCCATCGTCCATGAGCTCATCTCTCCGCCCACCTGTGGCCCGGCGTCAAAGCGAATCAGTGGCAAATGAGACACGGGATGAATTGTAACTGTCGCAGTCGCGGCGGATAGGCTCATGCAGACCCCCCCCCCCGGCACATAACGAATCATCAGCCGTTCGACCGGTCTTAGATTGATCTCTTCGCTATCCCGTTCAGCCCGAGTTTTCGCAGGGCCGAATCGAGCGCGGCACGCTGGGGCTTCTTCAGGCAAACATTGGTTGACACGAATCGATCCAGCCCGTGCAGGATGCCAACTTCACCGGTGCGCTCGCGAATCACCAGTTGCGACAACACCGTCCGCAATGCGGAAATCTCATCGTCGTTCAGCGTGGGAGATGGCATGAGAAAACGCTCGGGCTTACCAGTCGAACTGGCCGCTGTAGATACATAAATCCTAACATGACGCCATTACGCGGCGGCCGTTTCTCTGGAACTGGCGATGATTATAACGCTGGTGAGACGCTTGCAACTCCCCTACAAGCCCCCAACACCTCAATCGCTTGGACTCAAAAGCAGAGCGATGCCATCCAAAATCTCGCCTAGTCGGCGCCGGGAAATTGTGCCGATCTTTTCCGCTAACGCGGTTTTGTCCAACGTGACAAGCTGCGAGATGTTCACAACGCTTCGTTTTGGCAGGCCCGCCTCGCCCTTGGCCAGCAGCACGTTTCCCGGTGAGTTGGCACGTTGGAGGTTCGACGTGAGGGCGCAGAGCACCACTGTGCTGATGCGGCTGTGGTTAAAGGCGTTGTTCTGTACCACTACCATCGGATGGCGAAAGGCCGGCTCCGATGCCCCTGCCGCCGGCAGATCGACCCAGAACACGTCCCCTTGCCCGATTACCATGTTCCCTCGACCAGCTTTCGGAAGGCGCCGGCCGATGCGCGGCGGAGGGCGCGTTCTCCAGCCTCGGCCGCGGTATGCGCTGCATCGATCTGCGCGGTGAGTTCTTCGGCGCGCTGCCGGCGCATGAATTCCTCAACCGCCTTTGAAAAGAACTGGCTGCGCGACAGGCGCATCTTGCGAGCCGCCCGCTCGGCTTCTTTGAAGAGGTCTTCCCGAATGGAAATCGCCGTTTTCACCGCGGCCATGGTCATACTCCAATCCTACCGCAAGTATAACTATCTTGCGTTCCCAAAGCAAACACCCCCGCGGCGAACGCGCGAGGGTGATTGCTTTGCAGTCGCCGCATCAGGCGCTACCGGATAAACAACATCTCCCGATACGTCGGCAGCGGCCAGAGGTCGTCGGCCACCACCATTTCCAGCTTGTCGCCCAGCCCGCGAACCGCATTCTGCGCCGGGATGATCTCATCCCGCGAGTGCTTGGCGTGGTGGTAGGGGTCGCCTTCGGCGTGGTGCGAGAGGGCCTTGTCGAGATGGACAATGGCCTTCTGCAGCTCGCCGATGGTGTGAGTCAGGTTCTTGAGCAGCTCTAGTTCGCCGCCGACCTCGACGCCGGCGGCCTTGGTGGCCGCGATGGCGCCGGCCACCTCGGTCTGATACCGCAGCGCCGCGGGCAGGATCTGTGTCCGCGCCATCAGACTGGTAAGCTGGCCTTCGATGTTCACGGTCTTGACGTAGTTTTCCGCGAAGATCGCGTAGCGGCTGTGCAGCTCGCGCTCGGTGTACACCTTGTACTTGGTGAGCAGGTCGATCGAATCCTTGCGGATGATCACCGGCAGGCAGTCCACGGTGTTCTTAAGATTGGGCAGGCCACGCTTCTCGGCCTCCTTGTGCCATTCCTCGGTGTAGTTGTCGCCGTTGAAGATCACCTTCTTGCCTTCCTTGATGATCGCGGGCAGCAATTCCTGCACGGCCTTGTTCAAGTCCTTGCCGCCCTTGACGGCGTTCTCGAGGTTGGTGGCGGCGTAGTCGAGGCTCTCGGCGACGATCGCGTTGAGCACCGTGTTCGGGCCGGCCACGCTCTGGCTGGAGCCGACGGCGCGGAACTCAAACTTGTTGCCGGTGAAGGCGAAGGGGCTGGTGCGGTTGCGGTCGCCGGCCTCCTTGGGAAGCTTGGGCAGCACCGAGACGCCGGTCTCGAACAGGCCGCCCTGCTTGCTGCTCTTGGCGCCTCCCTTTTCGATCTGCTCGATGATGTCATTGAGCTGATCGCCCAGGAAGACCGACATGATCGCCGGCGGGGCCTCGTTGGCGCCGAGGCGGTGGTCGTTGGCGGCGCCGCTGACCACCACGCGGAGCAGCTCGGGATACTTCGATACCGCGCGGATCACCGCGCTGCAGAAGACCAGGAACTGGGCGTTGTCGTGGGGATTGTCCCCGGGGTTGAGCAGGTTCTCGCCGGTGTCGGTGGACATCGACCAGTTGTTGTGCTTGCCCGAGCCGTTGATGCCCTGGAAGGGCTTCTCGTGCAGCAGGCAGACCAGGCCATACTTATCCGCCACCTTGCGCAGCATCTCCATGGTGAGCATCTGGTGGTCGGTGGCAAGGTTGGAATTCTCAAAAATTGGCGCGATCTCATACTGGCTTGGTGCCACTTCATTGTGCCGGGTCTTCACCGGCACGCCCAACTTGAACAGCTCGGCCTCAACCTCGGCCATGCAGGCCAGCACGCGCTCGGGGATCGATCCGAAATATTGGTCTTCAAGCTCCTGGCCCTTGGGTGGCTTGGTGCCGAAGAGGGTTCGGCCGGCGTTGATGAGGTCAGGCCGGGCGTAATAAAAGTGCTTGTCGATCAGGAAATATTCCTGTTCCGGGCCGACAGTGGTGAACACCTTCTGCGCCTCGTTGTTGCCGAAGACGCGGAGGATGCGCATGGCCTGCGCTGACAGCGCCTCCATCGACCGCAGCAGCGGGGTTTTCTTGTCGAGGGCTTCGCCGGTCCAGCTCAAAAAGGCGGTGGGGATGACCAGGGTGGCGCCGTTGGGATTTTCCAGAATGAAGGCCGGGCTGGTTGGGTCCCATGCGGTATAGCCGCGGGCCTCAAACGTCGCCCGCAATCCGCCGGATGGGAACGAGCTGGCATCCGGCTCGCCTTTGATCAATTCCTTGCCGGAGAATTCCGCGATGGCCCCCCCGTCGTCTGTGGGGGTGATGAAGCTGTCGTGCTTCTCAGCGGTCAGGCCGGTCATCGGCTGGAACCAGTGGGTGTAGTGGGTAGCGCCCTTTTCCAGCGCCCAGTCCTTCATCGCGTTGGCCACGGCATCCGCGATCGAATGCTCCAGCGGCTGGCCTTTGCGGATGGTTTTCTGCAGCACCTTGAAGACATTCTTCGGCAGGCGCAGGCGCTGCGACTCTTCGTTGAAGACGTTCATGCCGAAGAGGTCTTTGATGTGCAACTGCTTGAAATTGACGCGGTTCAGGGTTGGCTTGGAAGCGGCGATGGCCCTGATGGCTTCCTGACGGACGTTGGCGCCCATGGTGGGACTCCTAAAGGTATAAAAAAAGAGGCAACAACACGACGCACCCTGCCCGAGGGTGGTAAGCGGGCGCGGGCGAAGGGCACCTATGTAGTAAAGTGCTTGCCCGTCGTCAACTCCAAACGATTTTTGCGTCGGGCGGCCGGAGCGCCCATGACGCAAATTGCGTGCGAGCGATAAAAAATGCTTTCCCGGCGTTTGTGCTGCTCATTTGCTAGGCAATCTTCAAAATGACCGAATCCTACGCCTGCTTGATGGGCGAATGTCGGGGAATAGGTATTTCGGATGGACGCGGTGGCCCCGAGTCGTGACGCATTGTTAGTCCTTTTTTTCGTGGAAGTTGCAAATCTTCGCGAATGGATCTGTTCAATCCACCGCGGCCACGGCGCCTTGAAGGAAGGTTTCCAGATATCCTTTGGAAACAAACAGGTCGATGGCGCGCACGGTATCGAGATGATTCATCCCCCAGATCGCGCAGCGCAGGTCATTCAGTTCCAGGTCCATCTGCACTACCAGTGAATCCTCGATGCTGACGGCGTGCGGAATCTGATCGACCAGCAGTGCGGTCAATCCATTCACACCCGGGCCGCCAATGCAGATGGTGGGGCGGGTCTGGGCTTCTTCGGAATTGAGATAATAGACGTCGCTGATGACTGCCGGAGCGAGTTTCGGCGGATGGCCAGGCTCCGGCATGCCAATCATGGCCGGCAGGCGCTGCTTGATTTCGCGTTCGATGCGATACGCCAGCGGCCGATCGCCCAGCTCGGCGTTCAATTGCACGCCAACCACGATCAGCAACAAACAGTTAATATCGACTTCGGGCATGAGGATGGCAGTGTACCCGCGAAACGGCCAGCATCGGAACGTTTGATGCGGATGGGCCCGATCGGGTGCGTCCACAAATCCGGGAGATGGAGTAGAATGGGATAATCGGCGGGAGT